>JAJTGU010000192.1 GCA_021297985.1 Rubrivivax sp. | reverse complement strand
CGCGCGCGTCGGCCGGGTACACGCCGCGCTGCGCCTTGGCCAGCACCTTGGTGTCGATGTCGGTGCACAGCAGCTGCGCCTGGGCCGAGACGCCCAGCGTCTCCACCACCGTCATGGCCAGCGAGTACGGCTCCTCGCCGGTGCTCGCGGCGTTGCACCACAGGCGCAGCGGCCGGCCGCCGCTGCGGCCGGCGAGGGCGCGCAGGTCGTCCACCAGGGCGTGGAAGTGGTGCTCCTCGCGGAAGAAGGCGGTCAGGTTGGTGGTCAGGCAGTTCACGAACTCCTGCCACTCCGACTCGCTGCCGCCGCGCTCGAGGCGGTCCAGGTAACTGGCGAAGGAGACGTGGCGCATCTCGCGCAGCCGGCGCGACAGGCGGCTGTACACCATGGCCTGCTTGCCGGCGTGCAGGCTTATGCCGGCGCGCTCGTGGATGAGCCGGCGAATGCGCTCGAAGTCGGCCGGGGTGAGCGTGTATTCCGTCTCCGCCGGCAGGGTCGGGGCGGGCGTCAGGGAGGGCAGGGCGGCATGCGTCACAGCTCGAGTGTGGCCAGTCGGGGCCGGCGGCGATGCGCGGAACAGCGCGGCCGCAGCCGCTCTATTGGCTGTGCCGGGGGCCCGGAGGGCGCTGCTAGACTGGGTGCCCCACTTGCGAAGCCGGGCGGCCGTGGCCGCCCCCGGGCCTTGTCCAACCCCCGCCCCTCCGCCGCCGCGGCCGCGCCCGAGCTCCAGTTCGAGCAGGCGCTGCAGTTGCTGGCGCACGCCGGGCAGGCGCCGCCGCCGGGCGACCCGGCCACGCTGGCGTGGCAGCAGGCCATGATCGACCGCCTCGTGGAACTGTCCAGCCGCGACGCCCTGACTGGCCTGGCCAACCGCCGCGCCGCCGAGATGGCGCTGGAGCGCGAGGTCGACCGCGTCGCCCGGAGCGGCGAGCCGGCGCTGCTGCTGGCACTGGACATCGACCACTTCAAGCGGGTGAACGACACCCACGGCCATGCCGCTGGCGACCAGGTGATCCGCGCCGTGGCCTCGGCGCTGATGGACAGCGTGCGTCCCATGGACCTCGTCGCGCGCGTTGGCGGCGAGGAGTTCGCCGTCATTCTGCCCAACTGCGCCAGCGCCTTCGGCCTGACGGTGGCCGAGCGCATCCGCCGCCGCGTCGAGCGCATGCCCATCCTGCTGCAGCCCTCGCGCCAGGAACTCACGGTCACCATCAGCATCGGCGGCGCCTTCGCGCCGCAGTGGGTGCGCTCAACGCCCGCGCTCTGGAAGGAGCGTGCCGACCAGCAGCTCTACCAGGCCAAGACCCGTGGCCGCAACCTCGTGCGGCTGGAGCCCTCGGCGATGTCGGTCGTCAGCAGCGAGGAAAAGCGCCTGCTGTTCGAAAGCTTCCAGATCCAGGACCAAGAATGACGAGCGCCCCAGCCCCGTCGGCCAGCCCCGCCAGGCGCGCGGCACCGCCGTCGCACATCATGGCCGTCACCAGCGGCAAGGGTGGCGTCGGCAAGACCTTCGTCTCGGCCAACCTGGCCGCGGCGCTGGCCCGCCACGGCCGTAGGGTGCTGGTGCTCGACGCCGACCTGGGCCTGGCCAACCTCGACGTGGTGCTGAACCTGTTCCCCAAGATCACGCTGCACGACGTCTTCACCGGCAAGGCCTCGCTGCCCGAGGCGGTGCTGCCGGCGCCGGGCGGCTTCCACGTGCTGCTGGCGGGCTCGGGCATGGTCGAGTACTCGCGCATGACGCCCGAGGTGCGCGACAAGCTGCAGCAGGTGATCGACGAGGTCGCGCCGCGCTTCGACCACGTGCTGCTCGACACCGGCGCCGGCATTTCCGACGTGGTGCTGTACACCGTGGGCCTGGCCGGCCAGGTGCTGGTGGTGGCCACGCCCGAGCCGACCTCGCTGACCGACGCCTACGCCACCATCAAGGTGCTGGCCACCACGCAGGGGCGGCGGCAGATTCGTCTGCTCGTCAACCAGGTGCGCGGCACGAGCGAGGCGCGTGCCGTTCGCCAGCAGCTGCAGCAGGTGGTGGACCGCTACGTCAACCCCACGCTGGACAGCCCGGTGCGGCTGGAGCTCGTCGGCGAGGTGCCGTCTGACCCCGCCGTGCGCGAGTCGGTGCTGCGCCGCCAGCTGCTGCTGGAGATGCTGCCCGGCACGCCGCCGGCACTGGCGCTGCTGCAGGTGGCGCGGCGGCTCGTCACGCCTTGACGGCGGCCGTGGCCAGCGACGAAGCCGACGCCCCGGCCGACCCCACGCCCTTCGAGCGGCTGGGCGGCGAGCCCGGTGTGCGCGCGCTGGTCGACCGCTTCTACGACCTGATGGACCTGGAGCCGACCTTCGCCGGCATCCGCGCGCTGCATCCCGGCACGCTGGAGGGCTCGCGCGACAAGCTGTTCTGGTTCCTGTGCGGCTGGCTCGGCGGGCCCAACCACTACATCGAGCGCTTCGGTCACCCGATGCTGCGCGCGCGACACCTGCCCTATGCCATCGCGAGCGCCGAGCGCGACCAGTGGATGGCCTGCATGATGATGGCCATGGAGGACCTTGCCGTCGACCCTGCACTGGCGCAGCGCCTGGCCGAGTCGCTCTACGGCACTGCGGACTGGATGCGCAACCGGCGAGATCCACCCCGGCAGGAGGAACAAGCCCAATGAGCGAACACGAACCTCCTGGCGGTGCCTTGCCGCCGCCAGCGCCTGCCGAATGCGCGGCGCTCGGCCGTCTTGAAGACCTGCCCGCGGACTATGTCGCGTCGCTGCGCGAGCGCCACCTCGTGCCCTTGTGGCCGAGCCTGCGTGCGCTGCTGCCGCCCGACCTGCCGGCCCGCCGCACCCGGGTCGTCCACTGGGCCTACACCCAGATCCGGCCGTTGCTGCTGCGGGCCGGCGAGCTGACCCCCATCGCCAAGGCCGAACGCCGGGTGCTCGTGCTGGCCAATCCCGGCCATGGCCCCGACAGCATGCAGGCCAGCAGCGCCATCTACCTGGGCATGCAGCTGCTGCTGCCCGGCGAGTGGGCCCCCAGCCACCGCCACACGCCCAACGCCGTGCGCATGGTCGTCGAAGGCGAAGGCGCCTGGACCAACGTGTCGGGCCAGAAGCTGCCGATGAGCCGCGGCGACCTGATCCTGACGCCCACCGGCCTGTGGCACGAACATGGTCACGATGGGGATGCGCCGGTGGTCTGGCTCGATGTGCTCGACCTGCCGCTGGTGCACTACCTGGAGACGAGCTACCACGTCGACGGCGGGCGCCAGCCGGTCGAGCCCGGTGCCGCCGAGCGCCGCTACGCCCGCGGCGGCCTCGTGCCGTCACCCGGCTTCGGGCGTCGGCATGAGGCCTACCCGATGCTGCGCTACCCCTGGTCCGAGGCGCGCGCGGCCTTGCTCGCCCTGGCGGACGAGACCGCGGTTGGCGACGCGGTGCAGCTCGAGTACGTGAACCCCGAGACCGGCGCTGCGGCGCAGAACCTGCTCGGTTTCCACGCCCTGATGCTGCGTCCGGGCCAGACGCTGACCTTGCCGGTGCGCAGCCCGGCCGCGGTGTTCCACGTCATCGAAGGCGGCGTCGACGCCCGGATCGGCGCTTCCGCTGCCGAACAGACCTTGTCGCTCGCCGAAGCCGACACCTGCTGCGTGCCGGGGTACACCCCGGCGACACTGGCCAACCGGTCGCGGCGCGAAGCGGCCTTCGTGTTCGTCGCCGACGAGGCCCCGCTGCACCGCAAGCTCGGTGTCCACGAGGTCAGAACCTGAAAGCCTCCACCCCATGAGCCAAGCCCGCATCCAAGCCTTCTACGACGCCTTCCGGCGGCTCGACGCCGAGACCATGCGCGCGGCCTATGCCGAGCACGCGGTGTTCAGTGACCCGGCCTTCGACCTGCAGGGCCGTGACCGCATCGGGGCGATGTGGAACCTGCTGACCGATGCGGTGCGGGCCAAAGGCCAGGATGTGTGGAGGCTCGACCTGAGCCAGGTCACCGACCGCAGCGCGCACTGGGAGCCGCACTACCGCTTCAGTGCCACCGGGCGCATCGTGCACAACGTCATCGATGCCGAATTCGTGTTCGATGCCCAGGGCCTGATCGTCGAGCACCGCGACCGCTTCGACTTCTGGCGCTGGTCGCGCCAGGCGCTGGGCCCGGTGGGCACGCTGCTGGGCTGGACGCCGATGCTGCGCAACAAGGTCCGCCAGCAGGCCGGCGCCAACCTCGACGCCTGGATCGCGAAGAAGAGGCGCTGACGGGATCGGCTACAGGGGTCGCGCCGGCAGCACCGTCGCCACACAGGTCCCGAAGCCGATGCTGCGGAAGCCGGCACGCTCGCAGCGACCGCGCAAGGCGATCGCGTCGCCGTCCTCCAGGAAGCGCCGCTGCTCGCCGTTGGCCAGTGCGATCTGGCGTTGGCCGCCGCCAGTCAACTCGAGCAGCGAGCCGGCCTGTTCGGGCTGCGGCCCGGACAGCGTGCCGGTGCCCAGCAGGTCGCCTGCGGCCAACGCGCAGCCGTTGACGCTGTGGTGCGTCACCAGTTGGGCCAGGGTCCAGTAGGCCGCGTCGGCATAGTTCGAGCGGCTGATCGTCTCGCCGGCCTGGCCGGCGGCCCGCATCGTGGCGGTCTGCAGCACGACCTCCAGCGCGATGTCGAAGGCGCCGGATGCCTGGTTGGCCGCCGAGTCGAGGTAGGGCAGCGGCTGCGGGTCGCCCGCCGGGCGCTCGAAGGCGCGACGGAACGGCGCCAGCGCGTCGAGCGTCACGATCCAGGGCGACACGGTGCTCGCAAAGTTCTTGGCCAGGAAGGGCCCCAGCGGCTGGTATTCCCAGGCCTGGAAGTCGCGTGCGCTCCAGTCGTTGAACAGGGCCAGGCCGAAGACATGGTCCTCGGCTTCGGCCAGCGGCACCGGCTCGCCCAGCGCATTGGGGGTGCCGATGAAGATGCCGAGCTCGAGTTCGAGGTCGAGGCGCGAACTCGGCGCCAAGGCCGGCGGCGCATCACCCGCCGGCTTGACCTGGCCGCGCGGGCGGTGGAACGGCGTGCCGCTGGCCAGCACCGTCGAAGCGCGACCGTGGTAGCCGATCGGGACCCAGCGGTAGTTCGGCAGCAGTGGGTTGTCCGGCCGGAACAGCCGGCCGACCGCGGTCGCGTGGTGAATGCCGACGTAGAAATCGGTGTAGTCGCCGATCCGGCACGGCAGGCCGAGCTCGACGCTGTCCATCGCCAGCAGCGCGTCGTGCCAGGTCGCGGCCTGCGGGGCGCCGGCGGTCAGCCCCTGCGACAGCGCCTGGCGCAGCCGCCGCCGGGTCTGCGGGCCTGCGGCCATCAGGCGGTTCATGTCGCCGTGGTCCAGCAGGCCGGCCGCCTGCAGGTCGAGCACCTGGTTGCCGATCGCGACCCCGATCCGCCAGGGCTCCTGCGCGCCGGCGCGAAACCGCCCGAACGGCAGGTTCTGGATCGGGAATTCGGTGTCGGCGCTGTTGGCCGATTCGACCCAGCTCAGGCGCTGGGGGTCGTGGGTGGCGTCCAGCGCCAGGTGTTCGTTTGCCATGCTCGCTCCGTCAAGGACGCTGCGAGTGTGCCGCGTGTCGCGGCGGCGGTCGAAGGCGGGACCGGGGTGCGGTCGGCTCAGTGCAGCACCAGCAGCGGCAGCTGGCTGCCGGCCAGCACGGCCTTGGTCTGCGAGCCGAACAAGAATTCGCCGAAGGCGCCGCGGCCATGGGTGACCATCACGATCATGTCGCAGCCGTGCGACTCGGCAGCCTCGATGATCGCGCGGTCGATCCTCGGAACCTGGTCGAACACGCCCTCGAACGGCACGCCGGCATCGCGCGCCGCGGCCTCGAAGCGCTGCAGCACCGGCAGTGCGTGGGCGCGGACGTCGGCGTCGTGGTCGGCCTCGGCGTTCAGCAAGGCCTCGCGGGACCGGGTGTGGGGCGGCAGGGCCGGCATCGGCTCGGCGACGAAGCCGACGATGGCCGCCCCCAGCTGGCGTGCCAATGAGACGCTGCTGGCGATCGCGCGTTCGGTGAGTTCGCTGCCGTCCACCGGCACGAGCAGGCGCTTGAAGGTCATGGGATCCGCTCCTGGCCATCGCCGGGGCGGTTGACCCCAGCCTGCGCCCAGCCTAGCGCTGCCGAAGGCCACGATCTTTGACCTGGGCCAAGCTTTGGCGGGACATGCCAACATCGCCCGCCACCGCCAACCGCCACAGATGAGATCGATCGTCGAACCGCCACGCCCGTTGCCGCTGTTCGCCGAACACGACGTGATCGTGCTCGGCGGCGGGCCGGCCGGCATCGCCGCCGCCGCCAGCGCTGCCCGCGCCGGCGCCGACACGCTGCTGGTGGAGCGTTACGGCTTCCTGGGGGGCATGGGCACGGCCGCAGGCGTGACCAACTTCTGCGGCCTGTACGCCAACGTCTTCGGCGAGAGCCGGCGCGTCGTGCAGGGGGTGGCCGACGATCTGCTGGATCGCATGCGCGAGCTGGACGGCCTGGCCGAGCCGCACCTGATCTTCGGCAAGGTGCATGCCCAGGCCTACGACATGTCGGCCTACAAATGCGCCGCCGATGCACTGCTGGCCGATGCCGGCGCGTCGGTGCTGTTCCACGCCCTTGCGGCCGGCGTGGTGCGTCACGGCGACGGTCGGCTCGACGCCTTGATCGTCGAGACCAAGTCCGGCCGCATGGCGTTGCGGGCCCGGGCCTTCGTCGACGCCTCGGGCGATGCCGACCTGGCGCACTGGGCCGGCCTGCCGCTGGAAAAGGGCGGTGTCGACGGCTCGCTGCTCTACCCGACGCTGATGTTCCGGCTCGGGGCGGTTGACGCACTGCGTGCCGGCGACGCCTGGCAGACGATCCCGAAGCGGATGGACGAGGCCGCAGCCGCTGGCGAGTACCGCTTTCCCCGCCGCGGGGCCATCGTGCGGCCGCAGCGCCATGGCGGCGAATGGCGAGCCAACGTCACGCAGATCCGCAACGCCGACGGTTCGGCCGCCGATGGCACGGATGCGCGCTCGCTGTCGGCCGGCGAGGCCGAAGGCCGGCGCCAGATCGTCGAATACCTGCGCTTCCTTCGCGAGCGGGTGCCAGGGTTCGAGTCGGCCTATGTGCTCGACATCGCGCCGCAGCTCGGCATCCGCGAGACCCGGCGGCTCGTCGCCGAGGCGATGGTCGGCGGCGACGACGTGATCGCCTGTGCACGGGTGGACGACGCCATCGGCGTCAACGGCTGGCCGCTGGAGCAGCACGTGGCCGGCGATGTGCTCTGGTCCTGGCCGGCCATTCCGGAGTCCTGTGGCTACAACCAGCTGCCGTATCGCATGCTGCTGCCGCGGCGCGCGACGGCCGGTGGCGCCACGAACCTGCTGGTGGCCGGCCGCTGCGCCGGCATGACGCACGAAGGCCAGTCCGCGGCCCGTGTCAGCGGGGCGTGTTTTGTCATGGGCCAGGCCGCCGGCACCGCCGCGGCGCTGGCGCTGCGTGCGGGGCTGGCGGTGCACGACATCGATCGCGCCGAGCTGCAGCGAGCGCTGCGCGAGCAGGGCGCCTTTCTGGGCTGACGACTCAGGACACGCGCTCGCGCAGCCAGTCCGGGATCGCGATGGATTTCAGTGGCTCGCCTGGCGGCTTGACGCACAGCGCCCGGGTCTCCACGCCTTCACACAGCAGCACCCCGCCGCGCAGGATGCGGTGACGCTGGATGAACACCTTGCGCCGCCATTCGTCGACCGAGGTGTGGACCTCCAGGCGCTCGCCGTAGGTCGCGGGCATCAGGAAGCGGGTGTGGATCTCGAGCAGCGGATTGCCGATGCAATGCGGGATCTCGGCCAGCGAGTGCCAGGGGGGCAGCCCGGCCGACCGAAAGAAGTGGTGCGAGGCCGCGTCCATCCAGCGCGAGAAGTTGGGGAAGAAGACGATGCCGGCCGGGTCGCAATCGCCGAAGTGGACCTCGACCGGGCAGATGGACACGCGGCTCATGGGACGCCAGCGTAACGCAGCCGTCCCGCGACAATCCGGCCGATGAGTTCTGTCTCTGCTTCTGCCTCCGCCGCCTTGCTCTCGACGACCGGGTGGATCGTGCTGCTGCTGGTTGCGGCGGCGTTCGCGGCGATTCTGGCGTTCTGGGCCGCCGGGGTGCGGACCCGCGAGCGCGAACGGGCCCGCCACGAGGCCGAAGCCACGGCCCTGCGAGAGTCCGAGCAGCGTGGCCGCGTCGAGCTGGCGGCCACCGGCGAGCGGCTGCGTGGCAGCGAGGCGGACGCGGCGTCGCTGCGCGACCAACTGCAGGCCTTGCAGGGACAAGCCACCGCCTGGCGAAATGCGCTCGACACCGCCACCGACGAACGCGCCCGGCTCGACGAACGCGCAGCCCGCGTTCCACGGCTCGAGGCCGAGCTGGCCGACACCCAGCAGCAGGCCGCCGCCTTGCGCAACCAGCTCGGCGAGCTGAAGGCGCGAACCGACGCCGAGCGCGAGGGCCAGGCCGAGCAGCTCAGGCTGCTGAACGACGCGCGCACCGGCCTGGCGGACCAGTTCAAGGCGCTGGCGGCCGAGATCCTGGAGGACAAGTCGCGTCGTTTCACCGAGCAGAACCAGACCCAGCTCGGCGAGCTTCTGACCCCGTTGCGCCAGCGGCTGACCGAGTTCCAGACCAAGGTCGAGACCTTGTACGACACCGAGGGCAAGGAGCGCAGCGTGCTGGCCGACCAGGTCCGCACGCTCGCGGCGCTGAACCGCACGCTCAGCGACGACGCCAAGAACCTGACGCTCGCCCTCAAGGGCTCGGCCAAGACCCAGGGCAACTGGGGCGAGCTGATCCTGGAGCGTGTGCTCCAAGGCGCCGGCCTGCGCCGCGGCATCGAATACCTCGTGCAGGACGGCCACACGCGCGACGACGGCAGCCGCGTCGTGCTCGACGTGGTGCTGAACCTGCCCAACGAGCGCCAGCTCGTGATCGACGCCAAGGTCTCGCTGCTCGCCTACGAGCGCTTTGCCACCGCGACCAGCGACGACGAGCGTGCCGCGGCGCTGCGGGCGCACCTGGACTCGCTGCGGGTGCACGTCAAGGGCCTGTCGGAGAAGAAGTACCAGGACCTGCCGGGCGTGAAGACGCTGGACTGCGTGCTGGCCTTCGTGCCCATCGAGCCGGCGTTCATCGCCGCCGTCACGCACGACGGCACGCTGTTCCAGGACGCCTGGGATCGCAACGTGCTGCTGGTCAGCCCGTCGACGCTGATGTTTGTCGTGCGCACCATCGCCTACCTCTGGCGCCAGGAGGCGCAAAGCCGCAACGCCCAGGACATCGCCAGGCGCGGGGCCGAGCTGTACGACAAGCTGGCCGGCTTCGTCGGCGACCTGGAGGCCGTGGGCCGCCAGCTCGACCTCGCCCGCAAGAGCCACGCCGATGCGCTGGCCAAGTTCAGCACCGGCAAGGGCAACGCCATCCGCCAGGCCGAGATGCTGCGCGAGCTGGGTGTGAAGGCGAGCAAGAAGCTGCCGCTGGAGCTGGTCGAGCGGTCGCAGGACGACACCGCGGCCGTCGTGAGCTTGCCGTCGCCGACGGACGCGCAGGTCGAAAGGGCCGAGCCTGGAGCGATGCCGTGAAGGGTGGGGCGCCTGCACTCGGCGGGCTGGCTGTGATCCTGCTCGCGCTGCTGGCGCCGGCGCCACCGGCCTGGTCGCAGACCGGCGGCTCTGGCGCGGCCCCGGGTTGGCCCACGCTCGACGGCCTGCCGCGCCCGGCCCCGCCGCCGCTCGAGAAAGAGCCGGTGCTGCCGGCGCGTGTGGAGCGCTGGCGTGAAGAGGCCAAGGCGCTGGAGCATGGCGACAGCGTGCCGCGCGACCCGGTGCGTGCGGCCGAACTGTATTGCCGCGCCGCGCGTCATGGCGACGCCGAGGCGCAGTTCAACCTCGCCTGGATGCTGACCAACGCCCGCGGCATCGAACGCAACGAGGCCGTCGCGGCCCACCTGTTTGCCGCCGCGGCGGAGCAGGGCTGGGTCCAGGCGCGCAACATGGCGGCGCGGCTGGGCGTGCCGCTGGGTCCGCCACCGCCTTGCCTGCGTCCGCCGGAAGAAGACCGCCAGCTGCTCCTGGCCCAGACCGCTGCCACGCCGCCCGCCCCGGCCATCGGCCGTCCCGGCACCCAGGCGCCGCCACCCCGCGTGGCGCCGATCCCGCCGCCGCCCCACGCGCCTGAAGCCTTGGTGCGTTTCGTCCGGCTGGTCGCGCCGGAGTACGGGCTGGAGCCGCACCTGGTGTGGACGGTCATCGCCACCGAGAGCAACTTCGACGCCTCGGCGGTCAGCCCCAAGAACGCGCAGGGCCTGATGCAGCTGATTCCGGCCACGGCCGCGCGCTTCGGCGTCAAGCGGCCTTTCGACCCGGTCGACAACATGCGCGGCGGCATGGCCTATCTGCGATGGCTGCTGGCGCGCTTCGAGGGCGACGTGGTGCTCGCCGCGGCGGCCTACAACGCGGGCGAAGGCGCTGTCGAGCGCTACCTCGGCGTGCCGCCGTTCGCCGAAACGCGCTTGTATGTGTTGAAGATCCGCGCCGGTGTTGCCGGCCAGCGCTTCCACCCCTTTGACCCCACGGTCACCGAGCCGTCGCCGTTGATCAACACCCTCCGCGCCGCCGAGCGTGCGCTGGGGCTCACCCGTTGAGCGCGCCGGCTCAGGATCCGCGGCGTGTCTGCGGTTTCGCGAACGTGTCGGTTCCATGACGGGGTCGGGGGCGCGTCGCGGCTATCGTTGGCCGTTTCAAGCATCGCGCAGGAGCACCCGATGGGCTGGTTCTCGAAATCCGACGACGACTTCTTTCTGGCGACCACCGTGCCCGCCGAAGCGCTGCCGCCCATCGCCAAGGTCCTGGGTCTGGTGCACGGCGAGGCCGTGATCGGCGCCAACATCTTCCGCGACATGTTCGCCTCGGTGCGTGACGTGGTCGGCGGACGTGCCGGTGGCTACGAACGCTCGCTGGCCGGTGCCCGCGACGCGGCGCTCAAGGACATGATCGAGTCGGCCCGCGAACTCGGCGCCGACGGAGCACTCGGCGTCGACTTCGACTACGCGGTGCTCGGCGAGACCAACGGCATGATGCTGGTGTCGGTCAGCGCCACGGCCGTCAAGCGGGGCTGAGGGCGCTTGGCCGACCCGGTTGACCTTGCGAGGCGCCTGGCTGCCGTCCGTGCCCGCAGCGTCGCGCTGGCGGCGCCGCTGTCGGCCGAGGACTGCCAGGCGCAGTCGATGCCCGAAGCCAGCCCGATCAAGTGGCATCTTGCGCACACGACCTGGTTTTTCGAGACCCTGGTGCTGGAGCGATTCGAGCCCGGCTTCCGGGCCTTCGACCCGAGCTTCAGGGTGCTGTTCAACAGCTACTACAACGGCGTCGGGGCCAAGCACCCACGGTCGCAGCGCGGACTGCTGACCCGGCCCGCCCTGGCCGAGGTGCTGCGCTGGCGCGAGCAGGTCCAGTCGCGACTCGTGGCACTGCTGCGGTCGCCGGTGTCCGGCGAGGCGCTGGCGTTGATCGAGCTTGGCCTCCAGCACGAGCAGCAGCATCAGGAACTGATGCTGACCGACCTGTTGCACCTGCTGTCGTGCCACCCTGGTGGGCCGGTCTACGACGCGGCGGCGCCCTTGCCCGAGTCCGGTGGAGCCTCCACGCGGTGGATCGAGCACGCCGGCGGCACGGTCGAGATCGGCCATGACGGCAGCGGATTCGCCTTCGACAACGAAACGCCACGCCACGCGACGCTGCTGCCTCCACACGCCATGGCCGACCGCCCGGTGACCCAGGGGCAATGGGCCGAGTTCGTCGCCGACGGGGGCTACCGCGATCCGCGATGGTGGCTGGCCGCCGGCTGGGACTGGGTCGCGGCACAGGGCATTGAGGCTCCGCTGCACTGGCGGCGCGACGGTGCCGGCTGGAGCCGGTTCAGCCTGCATGGCCTGCAAGCGCTGCGGTCCGATGCGCCTGTTGCGCATCTGAGTCTGTACGAGGCCGACGCCTACGCCCACTGGCGGGCCGCCACCGACGCCACCTGCCGCGGCGCACGGCTGCCGACAGAGGCCGAATGGGAACACGCCGCGCCGCAACTGGCCGGCTGCGGTCAAGTGTGGGAATGGACATCGAGCGGCTACGCGTCATACCCCGGGTACCGGCCTTGGGCCGGCGCCGTGGGCGAGTACAACGGGAAGTTCATGGTCAACCAGTACGTGCTGCGCGGCGGTTCGATCGCCACGCCGCCCGGCCACGCCCGACCCAGCTACCGCAACTTCTTTCCGGCCGACGCGCGCTGGCAGTTCAGTGGGCTGCGGCTGGCGCGGGATCTGCGCTGACACCGGCAGCCAGCCGGGCGCGGATCACCGCCGGCGCATCCACTGCCGCGGCAAAGATGTGGGTCTCGCCGATCTGGGCCCAGGCGCCGGTGCGCTCGAGCATCTCGCGCACTTCGGGCTTGACGTTGTGCAGGTACAGCGCGCCGCCCAGCGCGCGGCGCCGCTCGGCCTCGTGCGCCAGCAGGTGGGCTCCGGCCAGGTCGACGAAGTTGATGCCCGCAGCCAGCAGCAGCACGTGGCCGCGCCTCGGGTCGTCCTCGTCGATGGCCTGCAGCGACTGCTGAAGATGGCTGACGGCGCCGAAGAAGATCGAGCCGTTCAGTCGCACCACGGTGAGTGGCACCGCCCCAGGCGGGTCCAGCACCGAGGCATCGGCCCCGAACTGCGGCGGCCACAGCCCATGGCCCGGCACCACGGCTTCCAGCGGCGGGCGCGAGGTGCGGTTCAGGTACAGCAGCAGCGACAGCAGCACGCCGATGTAGATCGCGTATTCGAGTTTCAAGGTCAGCGTCGCGACGAAGGTCGCGATCAGCACCGCGCTTTCGGGCCGACTCACACGCAGGATCTCGCGGATCTGCGCAAAGTCGATCAAGCCCCACGCGACCACCATCAACAGCCCCGCCATGGCCGCCAGCGGCAGGTGCCGGGCCAGCGGCGCCAGCAGCAACAGGATCAGCAGCAGGCCGACGGCTGAAAACACCGCCGCCAGCGGTGTCTGGGCTCCGGCGGCGTGGTTGAGCCCGCTGCGGTTGAACGAGCCGCTGCTGGCGTAGCCGGAGAAGAACGCGCCGGCCACGTTGGCAAGACCCTGCCCGACGAACTCCTGGTTGCCGTCGATGCGCTGCTGCGTCTTCAGTGCGATGGCCCGGGCGATCGACACCGCCTCGGTCAGCGCCAGCAGCGCAACCGCGATGGCGATCGGTGCGAGCTTCTCCAGAACCTCCGGGTCCAGACTGGGTTGCGACAGCGGCGGCAGTCCGATGGCGATGGCCCCGACCGTGCGGATGCCGGTGACGGCGGGTCCGCCGGCGAGGGCATCGAGCGCGGCGGCCAGCGCGCTGCCGGCGAGCATGCCGACGATCAGGTGCGGAACCCTTGGAAACCAGCGGCGGCAGAGCACGCAGGCGATCACGGTGACGCTCGACACCGCAAGCACATGCGGGTGCATCGTGTCGAAGTGGCCAAACAGCGCCGAGAGCGTCGCCCGCAACGAGCTGCCGCGCTCGACAGCGACGCCGAAGAAGGCCCCGATCTGGCTGGCGGCGATCAGCACCGCCGCGCCGGCGGTGAAGCCGACGATCACGGTGTGCGAGATGAAGTTCACCAGCGTGCCCAGCCGCAGCAGGCCCAGCGCGAGCTGGAAGATGCCGACCAGCAAGGCCAGGGTCAGCGCCAGCTGGACGTACGCGGGGCTGCCCGGAACGGCCAGTGGCGAAAGCGTCGCGAAGACGACGATGGAAATCGCCGTCGTCGGCCCCGACACCAGGTGCCACGACGAGCCCCACAGTGCAGCGACGATTGCCGGCAGCATCGCCGCATACAGGCCGTACTCGGGCGGCAGGCCCGCGATGGTCGCAAACGCCACGCCCTGGGGCACCAGCACGATGGCGCCGGTCAGGCCGGCGATGGCGTCGGCACGAAGCGTGCCGCGGTTCACCCGCGGCCACCACGCGGGCATGGGCCACCAGATCGAGGCGGCGGTTCTGCGGGTCGGGGTGGCAGGCAACATGTCGGGCGTTGGCGCGCGATTGTCCATGCCGGTCCCGCGCTGGTGGACGTACGGCCATGAAAAAGGGGCGCCGCAGCGCCCCTGATGCTGGCCGAAGCCGACGGTCGCCGATTACTCGGCCTTGGGCGTGCCCGCCGCGTCGCTGGCCGGGGTCTCCGGACGGTCGACCAGTTCCATGAAGGCCATCGGCGCGTTGTCGCCGACCCGGAAGCCCATCTTCAGCACCCGGGTGTAGCCGCCCGGACGCGACAGGTAGCGCGGGCCGAGTTCGTTGAACAGCTTGGCCACGACATCGCGGTCACGCGTGCGGTTGAAGGCCAGGCGGCGGTTGGCCAGGGTCGCGACCTTGGCCAGCGTGATCAGCGGCTCGACCACGGCGCGCAGTTCCTTGGCCTTGGGCAGGGTGGTCTTGATGGCCTCGTGCTTGATCAGCGAGTTGGCCATGTTCCTCAGCATCGCCAGGCGGTGAGAGGTGGTTCGGTTGAGCTTGCGGGGGCCGTTGCGGTGGCGCATGGTGCGTTCCTTTCGTTATGTCGATCCCGCAGCCGGATCAGGTACTGCAGGGTGCACGGTGCTGTTGGCCAAGCGAACGCCAGGTAACTGGCTTCGCCAGGCCCTCGGCGTTGCCCCCTTGAGGGGCCGGCCGAAGGCCGTAGGGGGTTGGTCCGGTTATCGCTTGTCCAGGCCCTGCGGGGGCCAGTGTTCAAGGCGGACGCCCAGCGTGAGACCACGCGAGGCGAGCACTTCCTTGATCTCGTTCAGGCTCTTGCGGCCGAGGTTCGGGGTCTTCAGCAACTCGGTCTCGGTGCGCTGGATCAGGTCGCCGATGTAGTAGATGTTCTCGGCCTTCAGGCAGTTGGCCGACCGCACCGTGAGCTCGAGTTCGTCGACCGGCTTGAGCAGGATCGGGTCGAACGGCGGCGGCGGCTGGCGACCCTGGTTGCGGAACGGATCGTCGATCGCACCGGAGCCGACGTCGATCTGGCCGAAGAAGGCCAGTTGCTCGACCAGGATGCGCGCGCTCTGGCGGATCGCTTCCTCGGGCGCGATCGCGCCGTTGGTCTCGATCTCCATCACGAGCTTGTCGAGGTCGGTACGCTGCTCGACGCGGGCGTTCTCGACCGAGTAGCTGACCCGCCGGACCGGCGAGAACGAGGCGTCCAGCACGATTCGGCCGATGGCCTTGGTCGGCTCGTCGCCGTACTTGCGCATCGTGCCGGGGACGTAGCCGCGGCCCTTCTCGACCTTGATCTGCATGTCGAGCTTGCCACCCTGGCTCAGGTGGGCAATCAGGTGCTCGGGGTTGACGATCTCGACGTCATGCGGCGTCTGGATGTCGGCCGCCGTCACCGGGCCTTCGCCTTCCTTGCGCAGCACCAGCGTCACCTCGTCGCGGTTGTGCAGCCGGAAGACCACACCCTTGAGATTGAGCATGATGTGGACGACGTCTTCCTGCACGCCGTCGATGGCCGAGTACTCGTGGAGCACGCCGGCGATCGTCACTTCGGTCGGCGCGTAGCCCACCATCGACGACAGCAGCACCCGACGCAACGCGTTGCCGAGGGTGTGGCCGTAGCCACGCTCGAAGGGTTCGAGCACGGCCTTGGCGCGGTTGCCGCCGAGCGACTCGACCTGAATGGCCTTGGGCTTGAGGAGTGTGGTTTGCATCGGGAGGAGGAGTTCCTGTCAATACCCTCGGCTCGTTACACCGATAAGGCTGGAGGACCGGGTTCGAGGATTCGGTGCCCCGACGCCCGGCGCGTGGAGCACCACGTCGGCGAAGACGCGGCCTGCTGGGGCAGCATCTGCGCCCGCGTGTCGATTAGCGCGAGTACAACTCGACGATCAGTGCTTCCTTGATCTCGGCACCGTACTGGTCGCGGTCCGGGACCTTCTTGAAGATGCCTTCCATCTTGGTCGCGTCGACCTGCACCCAGTCGGCCAAGCCAACGCTCTGGGCGAGCTTGAGCGCGTCGACGACACGAAGCTGGTTCTTGCTCTTCTCGCGCACAGCCAGCGTGTCGCCAGCCTTGACGCTGTAGCTCGGGATGTTGACGACCTGGCCGTTGACCGAGATCGCCTTGTGGCTGACGAGCTGGCGTGCCTCGGCGCGCGTGGAGCCGAAACCCATGCGGTAGACGACGTTGTCGAGGCGGGACTCCAGCAGGGCGAGCAGGTTCGCGCCGGTGTTGCCCTTGCGGCGCTCGGCCTCGGCGAAGTAGCGGCGGAACTGGCGTTCGAGCACGCCGTACATGCGCTTGACCTTCTGCTTCTCACGCAACTGCATGCCGAAGTCGCTGGTCCGGCTGCCGCTGGTGCGGCCATGCTGGCCAGGCTTGCTTTCGAACTTGGACTTGTCTCCGATCGCGCGCCGGGCGCTCTTCAGGAAGAGGTCGGTGCCTTCACGGCGGGAGAGTTTGGCCTTGGGGCCGAGATAACGTGCCACGGAAGAATTCCTGCTTCGGGTTGCTGACGCGGCCTGGAGGCGCCTCCCGTTGGACGGGAGTCACCTGCCGCGCGAGTCTGGCGTGTGCTCTTGCTGGGATCGCTCAGACGGTGGGCTTGGATTGCGCCGCCTCGCTGGGAGGTGGCACGCTCGGTGGGGTTTGTTGAAGGGGTCTTCAGCAAACATGCCGGCGGACACAAGAGCGTCGGCCGGCAATCTGGGAAACCCTCGATTCTAGCACCACGGGCCGAAGAGCCCGGAATACTGCCTTCGAGGGCGCGCGCAAGTGGGCGGTCAGATCCGGCGCCGCTTCTGAGGCCGGCAACCGTTGTGCGGGACCGGCGTCACGTCGCTGATCGAGTTGATCCGGATGCCCAGCGAGGCAAGGGCGCGAACGCTGGACTCGCGGCCCGGGCCCGGGCCCTTGATCCGAACGTCGAGGTTCTTGATGCCCTGTTCCTGGGCCGCGCGACCGCACACCTCGGCCGCCACCTGGGCG
>JAJTGU010000162.1 GCA_021297985.1 Rubrivivax sp. | reverse complement strand
CTGGACAAGAAGTCCCTGAGGCTGCAAATGAAGGCCGCAACATGAGCCACGTCTTCCAGCGCTACATGCGGAAGCCCTACCCCGTGGCCGTGCGCGGCGAGGGCCCCTACATCGTGGACAGCAGCGGCAAGCGCTACCTCGACGCCGCCAGTGGCGCCGGTGTTTCCAGCCTGGGCTACAGCGATACAGGCGTGGCCGATGCCATCGCGAAACAGGCCCATGAGCTGGCCTACGTCTACAACGCATACTTCACCACCGAGGCGTCGGAACGCCTGGCTGACGCGCTGGTGGAGATGACGCCCCAGGGGCTTGACTGGGTCTTCTTCGGTTCAGGCGGCAGCGAATCGATGGACGGCGCGCTGAAGATGGCGCTGCAGTTCCACCTGGACAACGGCCAGAGCGCGCGCCGCCGCTTCATCGCCCGCCGCCAGAGCTACCACGGCTGCGCGATGGGCGGGCTGGCCGTGTCGGGCAATGTGGTGCGGCGCATGCTGTTCGAGGACGTGCTGATGCCGGCCGACTTTGTGTCGCCCTGCTACGCCTACCGTGACCAGCAGGCCGGCGAAACCGACACGGCCTACGTGGCGCGCCTGGCGCAGGAACTCGAGGCCACCATCCAGCGGGTCGGGCCCCACACGGTGGCTGCCTTCATCGCCGAGCCTGTGGTCGGTGCCACGAACGGCGCCGTGCCCGCGCTGCCCGGGTACTTCAAGGCCGTGAAGGCCGTGCTCGACCGCTACGGCATCCTCTTCATCGCCGACGAAATCCTCACGGGCGCCGGCCGCACGGGCACCTACCTGTCCATCGAACAGGACGGCGTCACGCCCGACATCGTCGCACTGGCCAAGGGCCTGGGCGCGGGCTACCAGCCCATCTCGGCCATCGTCGTCTCGGGCCGTGTCTTCGACACCATTGCCGACAAGCGCGGCTACTTCATACACGGGCACACCTACAACGCCAGCGCCACACCGTGTGCTGCGGCCCTGGCCGTCATCACGGCCATTCGCGAGCGTCACCTGCTTGAACGCGTGCAGACCATGGGCCAGCGGCTGCGCGCGGCGCTGGCCGAGCGATTCGCCGACCACCCGCATGTGGGCGACATCCGCGGCCGTGGCCTGTTGTTGGGCCTGGAACTGGTGCGCAACCGCGAGACCAAGTCCACTTTCGACCCGCAGCTGATGCTGTGGGGCAGCGTGCAGCGCGAGGCCATGGACCGCGGACTGATCTGCTACCCGATGGGCGGCACGGCAGACGGCATGAACGGCGACCACATCCTGCTGGCGCCGCCCTTCATCATCGACGATGCGCAGGTGGGCGAGATCGTCGACAAGCTGGCCGCCGGGCTGGACGCCGCGCTGGCCGCGCTGCCCATAGAGGCGCGGCGCTGAAGCGCGGGCCGCTGCTGCTGCTGTACGCCGCGGGGTCGGTGGGAACGGGGCTGTTCTCATCGGTCACCGGCGTTCTGCTACTTTTTTTCATGACCGACACACTGGGCATAGCCGCGGCCACGGCCGGCGTGGTGCTGTTCATTCCGAAGTTCTGGGATGTCGTCTTTGACCCCTTGGTCGGCATCGCCTCCGACCGCACGCGCAGCCGCTGGGGCCGGCGCCAGCCCTACCTGCTGGTGGGCGGCGCACTCTCGGCGCTGGCCTTCTTTGCCCTGTTCAGCGTGCCCGACCTGGCCTCGGCGCAGGCGCGCGCGCTGTGGGTGGGCGTCATCTTCTTCGTGGGCATGAGCGCCTATGCGCTCTTCGCCGTGCCCTACGCCGCCATGCCGGCCGAGATGAGCGACGACCCGCACGAGCGCACGGTGATCATGTCCTGGCGCATGGGCTTCGTGCTGCTGGGCACCATTGCCGGCGCCGTGGCCGGACCGATGATGGTGCAGGCCGCCGGCGGTGGCCGCGAGGGTTACCGCACCATGGGTGCGGCGCTGGCCGTGCTGATCGCACTGGCGATGCTGACCACAGCATTCAGCGCACGCCGCTTCCCGATGCGCCCGGCCAGCGCCCACGCCATGCCCGCCCGCGAGCAGCTGCGCCTGGCGCTGGCCAACCGGCCCTACTTCGTGCTGTTGCTGGCCTATGTGCTTGTACTGGCCGGCAATGGCGCCATGGCCGCGGCCGCACCCTACTTCTGCGTTCACGTGCTGGGCGGCAAGCCTGACACGGTGGGCCTGGTGTTCGGCTGCCTGTTGCTGGCCGCGATTGCGGCGATGCCGCTGTGGGTGGCGGCGGCCCGCCGCTTCGGCAAGCCCGGCTGCGCCATCGCCGCAGCGCTGGTGTTCGGGGCGGCACTGGTCTTGATGGCCGTGATCGACCGCGCCTCGCCACCGCCCCTGTTTTATGCGCTGTGCACCCTTGCGGGGATGGGATTTGCCGGCACGCAGCTGCTGCCCTTCTCGATGCTCACCGACGTCATCGAGCGCGATGCGCAGCGCAGCGGCCTGCGGCGCGAAGGCAGTTTCACGGGCCTGTTCATCGCCGGCGAAAAGGCCGGCCTGGCCCTGGGGCCGCTGATCACCGCGACCGTTCTGAGTGTGTCGGGATTCATTCCGTCTGCCGAAGGCGCCGCCGTGCAACCCGCATCGGCGCTGGTGGGCGCGGGGCTGGCGTTTTCGCTGGTACCTGCAGCCTTCGTTCTGGCCGGCGCGCTGGTGCTGCGGCGCTACCGGCTGTGAAGGCCCAACCCGGCCGCGGCAACGGCGAAGGCTGACAACACCCGCCTCTGACGAACAGCGACCGTGCGGGTGCGCGGCGTTCGCTGATCTGCACCACGCGTCAGTCTTGGTGCGAGATCACGTGCACGCGGCGGATGCAAGCGCCTTCGGTCTCGTAGACCACCGCGATCGGGTCGCGCGGTCCATCCACGTGGTGCAACAGGTGCTCCAGATCGATCACGTGGCGGCCCACCACCATGCGCTGCAGGATGCGAGCCTGCAGCCGCGGCGAGCGGCGCCACAACTGCGAGTAGGCCTCACGAAAGGCAGCGAGCCCGCGCAGCTCTTCCTCGCCGTTCCAGGGCACAAATTCGCAATCTGGGTGGTAGCAGGCGAGGAAGGCGTCGATGTCCTGAGCGTTGTAGGCCTCAACCTGGGCCTGCACGATGGCTTCAGGTGCCGTCACGCCGCCGCCCCAGCTGCGTGCCCGTGGTGGCCACAATCAGGACGGCGATGGCCACCTTGAACGGCGTATCGACATCCATGGCCACGCCGGCGATGGTCAGCTGCGACTTGGTGAACAACGTCAGGCCGACTGCGAACTCGTTACCGATGTTGTGCGTCAGGATGGCGGCCCAGACACTGCCGCCGGTCTTGAAGTAGACATAGGCAATGAGGATGCTGGCAACGATGGTGCCGGCCAGGAACTGCAGTTGGTTCAACGCAAATCCACCCCAGCTGCCGCCCTTGAGCAGGGCCGGGTTGCCCGAGACGATGGACGGAATCTCGCGTGGGAAATGCCACAGCCCCCACAACACGCCAATGACCACGCAGGCCAGCAACGGGTTGGCCAGCTTCTCGACGAGCAGGGGGAACATGAAACCACGCCAGCCCAGCTCTTCCAGCAGCCCGCCGGGCCCGAGAAACGGCGCCACGATCATGAACCCGAAGATGGCAAAGGGCGTGCTTCCATAGCGCTGCAGCATGCCGGTCAAGCCCGAGTTGGGCTCGCGCAGCACCAGCACGATCAGCAGGAAAGCGACCGCTGCCAGGTAAACGGCAAACAGCGTCGCATAGACCATCATGCCTTGTCGCCAGGTGACGCCTGCGCGCCAGAAACGCAGGCGGTCGAACAGCTCGCGCAGACCCTTGCGACCCCAACCCAGCGACACGATGATGAGCGCCGCGGCCGTGGGCGCAAAAGGGAACAGGTAGCCGGTCCACAGTATCGGGTTGTCCAGCACCTTGGGGAACACACTGATGATGTTCGGGTGCCAGGGCTGGGTGCGCATGTCCTTGAAGATGGCGAACATGGCGCCGGGGTCCAGCAAGCGGATCGCGGTCACGATGGCACCCAGGACGAAGGCCAGGACGTAGAACGTGAGCAGCGGTCGGCGGCGGATGAGGTCGGTCATGGTGCGGGCTCCCAGTGGCTCAACGGCCATCGTGCACAAACCCCGACAAGCCGTGTCGGTCTTGGGCGCCAGCGTGCGTTGAACCCGTCGTCAATGGAGTCTGCACAATGGAACCACTTCGGCGCGCCCGGCTGCGCGAACTCGGCATCGCTGTCGGCACCCTGCCCTGCGGGCCGCTCAACGCCATCACGGATGTGGCCGGTGTGGGCGTGGGCCAGGTCACGCTGATCGAAGACGAACCTCACGTGATCCGCAGTGGGGTCACGGCCATCGTGCCCCTGCTGGGCCAGCTCTGGCGGGCCGGCTGTTTTGCCGGCTTCGACCGCTACAACGGCTTCGGCGAAGTCACGGGCACGCACTGGATTGCCGAGGCCGGGCTGCTGTCATCACCCATCGTGCTGACCTCGGCTTTCTCCATCGGCGTGGCCCGCGACACGCTGCTGGCCCTGCCCTTTGTGCACGGCGTGCCCGAGCGCTGGCACCAGCCCTGCGCGGCAGAAACCTACGACGGCGTGCTCAATGACGGCCTGGCCGCGCCGGTGCGGCGCGAACATGTCGAGGCGGCCATCGCTGCGGCCGCGGCGGGGCCGGTGGCTGAAGGCGCGGTGGGTGGCGGCACCGGCATGATGAGCTTCGAGTTCAAGTCGGGCATCGGCACCGCGTCACGTCGCGTGCATGCCGCCGGGCAACCGTGGACGGTGGGCGTGCTGGTGCAATCGAACTTCGGCAACCGTCGGCACTTGACGGTGGACGGCGTGCCCGTGGGGCGTGAACTCGGCTACCACGTCACGCCAAGCCCGCAGCGCCGCGACGACGGCGAGGCCGACGAAACCAAGGGCTCCATCGTCATCGTCGTGGCCACCGATGCGCCGCTGCTGCCGCCTCAGCTGAACCGGTTGGCCCGCCGCGCCAATGCTGGCCTGTCGCGGGTGGGTGGCTTTGGCAACAACCGCAGTGGCGACTTCGCGCTGGCCTTCTCCACCGCCAACGTGTTGCCTTTCCAGCAGGTCGGCCTGGTACAGGGTCTGACCATGCTGGGCGGCGAAGACATGAACGCGCTGCTGCCTGCAGCCGCCGAGGCGGCCGAGGAAGCCATCCTCAACTCGCTCACGATGGCCGGCACGATGACGGGTGTTCGCGGCACGACCGTGCATGAACTGCCGCTGGACCGGTTGCAGGCGCTGATGCAGCGTCACCGCGGCGCTGCGGTGTGACGGGCGCCGACATCCTGGTCGTCGGCGGTGGCATCGCCGGCCTGTCTGCGGCCTGCCAGCTGGCGCCGCACGGCCGCGTGATCGTGCTCGAGCGCGAAAACGCCACCGGCTATCACTCGTCAGGTCGCTCGGCCACCTACTACCACTTCGGCATCGGCAACCGGCCCGTGCGCCTTCTCACCAAGGCCAGTGGTGCGTTTTTTTCGAACCCGCCGCCCGGGTTCACGGACGTGCCGCTGTCGACGCCCGCCCCGGCGCTGATGGTGGTGCGCAAGGGGCAGGACGAGGTGTTCGAAGACAACCTGGCCGAGATGGCCGCCATCACCGGCACCGCGCACGAGATCAGCGCGTCACAGATGCAGGCCCTGGTGCCGGTGCTCAAGCTCGGCGGCGAAGGCATCACACGCGGACTGCTCGACCCCGCGGCCGCGCGCTTGGACGGCCACGCGCTGATGATGGGATACACCCGCGGCCTGCGCGCCGCCGGCGGGCAGGTGGTGACCGACGCCGAGGTGCTGACAGCCGAGCGCCGTGCGGGCCAGTGGCAGGTGCGCACATCGCAGGGCGACTACGCCGCCCCGGTGCTGGTGAACGCTGCCGGCGCCTGGGCCGACGAACTGGCACGCCTAGCCGGCGTGGCAGGCCTGGGCCTGACGCCCCTGCGGCGCACGATCATCTCCTTCCAAGCCCCGCCTGGCGTGGATGTGCGTGCCTGGCCCTTGGTGCGATCGCTGGCCAACGAGTTCTACTTCCTGCCTGAAGCGGGCCACCTGCTGGCATCGCCGGCCGACGAGACGGCCTCGCCCCCTTGCGACGCCCAGCCCGAGGAATACGACATCGCGCTGGCGGCCTGGCGCATCGAAGAGGTGACCACCATGACGGTGCGGCAGGTGCTGCACCAGTGGGCTGGCCTGCGCACCTTCACGGCCGATCGCGTGCCGGTGGCGGGCTTCGCAACCGATGCACCGGGCTTCTTCTGGCTGGCCGGCCAGGGCGGCTACGGCCTGCAGACGGCGCCGGCCATGGCTGCGGTCACCGAGTCGCTGATAGCCGGCACGCCGTGGCCGGCGGGGCTTGACGTCAGTGCCGACGCATTGGCGCCGGGGCGGATGGCGCAGGCAGGCTGGTCTGGACCGCCGCGCAGTCGTTGGTAGCCCGCAGGACGCATCACGCGCGCGGCGAGGCAGCGCGTGTCCAGTGGGTCAGGGATGGCCTCGTCGTGCCCGGCGGGCAACTCGCGCAGGCCTGGGGGCTTACGCGCCAAGCCTTGGCGCCGGCCGCCGACCGGGGCGAAGTGTTCGCTGTGAAAGTTGGCAACCGGCTGTACTACCCGCAGACGTTCCTTGGCATGGACCGCGAGCCCGTAGTAACCATCTGCCGCGCACTCGGTGACCTGACTGCCAGCGAGAAGTTGATGTTCTGGCTGCACGAGCACGGCGCCCTCGCTGGAAAGGGTGTTGCCGCCGCGTTGGAGGCGGGGACTGCCTTGGCCAAGGTGGAGCGCCTGGCTGCTGCATGGGCGCGTGAGCGAGGCGCCTCGCGTGTCACTACGGCAGCCTGAGCCCGGCTCCTTCGAGGATCTGCTTCGTCCAATCAGGATCAAAGTCGCGTCGCTCTTGCGCTTGAGCCGGCATCCGGCCACCGAACCGTACTGGTCGGCCGGCGTCTACCGCTTTGATGATCCAGATCCTGACGGTGCCGACGCCTTCGGCACCTGCTACACCGCCAGCACCATCGAGGTAGCCTTCGCAGAGAGCGTCATTCATGAGTGCGGGGGTTCCTCGGCGGCAGCTACGAGGTGCCGATCGCCGAACTGACCGAACGTTCGGTCGTTCGCTTTGCTTGCGAACGGCGCAAGACGTTGTTGCTGGCTGACCTGACCGGGTCGGCGCTCAAGGCCCTGGGCCTGAACAATGACATCAGCGCATCCGCCGACTACGTGACGAGCCAAGCCTGGGCACGCGCCATCCATGGCGCGAGCCAACGCTGGGACGGAATCCGGTACGTGTCGCGGCAGATGAACAAGGGGTTCGCCTACGCCATGTTCAAGCGCAGCGGGCTCCGCAAGCTGCGCGCCGAGAAGCTCAAGGCACGGCAGGTGGATGACCTCTGCGATCAGTTCAACGTCACCGCAGTCTGACGGCCCCGCGATCCTGACACGAAGGTCGGCAACCTGATGTACACGCGCCATTCGCAGGCGAAAACCGGTCGGCTCCGCTCGGCCATCAGTTGACACCCACGACTGGCAGCTTTCCCGCCGTTGAACCATCGAGTCGCCTATTCCGCCTCGCTGAAGCGAGGCCCGAAAGTGCAGCCCTGGAGGATGAGCAGCCAACAGGCATTACGTCAACAGGTTGGCACTTGGGCTAAGATCGTGGTTCGCACTTTCCTATAAACTGCGAGATCGTATTATTAGACCCCGTTTTGCGAGGCTGGCCGATATGCAAACCCCCGATAAGACTATCGACCACAGCACACTGCGCCGCTTGGTCGACGCTGGCGCAGACGTGGGCGCCGAAGTGGTCGGCGGCGCTGGCGGCTGGGGCGTGGTCATCAGCTACGGCCGCGCCAGCCAGACGCTGGCCGCCACGCGCGGCGCACCGCGGACCTGGCGCCAGTTCGAGACGCTGGCCGGCTACCTGAAGGAGCTCGGTATCGTCCAGTACCGCGTCAACACGGCAGAGTTCGCGCCAGGCACCAAAGCGAGCAAGCAGGACGACAAGCGCAGCATCACGGCCTCGGAGCGCATGAAGCGCGCGCACCAGGCCGCCGCTCACGACACCTGGTTCCGCGAGCAGGTTCAGGCCTCGATCGACGACCCGCGGGCGAGTGTTGACGACGCAGTGGCCAAGAAGGAGTTCGCGGCCAAGCGCGCAGCCTTGACCAAGGGTGCCGTAGCCGCGAAGAAGGCCGCCCATTGAACCGCCTGACATGGCGGCCGATGGCGCTTGCGGATCGCGACGCCATCATGGTCTTCATAGCTCAGGACAACCCGACGGCGGCGATCGATCTGGATCTCGAGTTCGAGGCCAAGGCGGAGAATGCCCGGCTGACGCCAAAGCTCTACAACGCTGGTCGGGTCAAGGGCATCCGCGAGATCGTGGTGAGGCCAACCTACGTCATGATCTACCGCGTCGTCGGCGATGTGGTGGACGTACTGCGGGTGCTGCACGCGGCCCAGCAGTTGCCATGCCTATGCCCAACGCGGCTTCGTCATGCAGCGCCACGTCAGCGACAAGGTCAAAGGGAGCCGCACGCTCCTCACTCGGCCGCAAGGGCGCCCTTGACATACCGATCGAGCCACGCCTGCATCTCGGCCAGCACTTGCAGGATCGACTCGCGCGCCGCGTAGCGATGCCCTTCGTGCGGAAGCAGCACCAGCCGAGCAGTGCCACCCAGTGCACGCAGTGCGGCGAACATGCGCTCGCTTTGCATCGGAAAGGTGCCGCTGTTGGCGTCGGCCTGGCCGTGCACAAGCAGCAGGGGCGCGGCGATCTTGTCTGCCTCGTCGAAAGGTGAGATGGCACGGTACATTGCACGCGCCTGCCAGTAGTGGCGCTCCTCGGACTGGAAGCCGAACGGCGTGAGCGTGCGGTTGTAGGCCCCGCTGCGCGCGATACCGGCGGCAAAGAGACGGCTGTGAGCCAGCAGGTTCGCGGCCATGAAGGCACCGAAAGAATGGCCACCGATGGCGATGCGCTGAGGTTCAGCCACACCGCGCCGCATCAAGTCGGCCACCGCGGCCTCGGCGTTGGCCAGCAACTGCGGCAGGAAGCTGTCATTGCCGGGCCGCTCGGCGCTACCAATGATGGGCATCGAAGGGTTGTCCAGCACCGCGTAGCCGGCCGCTGCCAGCGGCACCGGTCCGAGCACGTCGATGGCATGGAAGCGGAAAGGCGAGCCGCTGACCTGCCCGGCCACGTCGGCGCTGACGAACTCCATCGGATAGGCCCACATCAGCACAGGCAGGGGGCCGTCTCGCTCAGGCTCGTGGCCGGGTGGTAGCCACAGTGTGGCGCTGAGCGGCACCCCGTCGGCGCGCCGGTAATGCAGCGTCTGCCGGCGCAGCCCACGAAGCTGTGGTGTCGGATGCGGCCACTGCGTGAGCGCGCGACAAGCGGCAGGTGCCGCGAGATGGAGGAGGTGTAGCTGTGGCGGCTCGTCGGGCGCCTCGCGGCTGGTCAGCCAGCACTCGCCGCGCTCGTCCAGCGGCATCAGCGGCCGCTCGTGATACGGCGCGGCCGACTGGAAGCAACGCAACTTCGTTCCGCTGTACAGGTTCCAGTGGTCGATGAATGGGCGGTCGCCCTGCGCCGAAGCACCATCGCCGGTCCACAGCGTCGCGTGTCCGTCGACGATGACAAGCCGCTGCCGGCCGCGGGCATCGGCGCGGGTTACGGGCTGCCCTGGGTCGGCATAACGGTCTTCGAGCGAGCCTTGGTGGAAGGGCTGCTGCACCAGTGCGTTCTCGGGCCGGTCGGGTGCAATGCGCCAGTGGCCGAGCGCGCGGCTGCGCCACCAACGCGCCATCACGATGGCCAACTCCCCGTTGCCCCAATACACCTGGCCAAAGCGTAACGGCAGTTCGAGTAAGCAGCGTGGTGGTGCGTCGAACGGCGCGGCTTGTTGCCACAGGCCATCACGGGTGGTAGTAAGCTGGTCTGGGTCACCACCATCGGCGGCGCAGACCCAGGCCAGCGTGGCATCCGCATCGGCGCGCCATTGCACCTCTCGCGGGCCTAGAGGCACGGCGTCGAAACCGGCCGGCAGTTGCTCGGCAGCTTCCAGCCGGGCAACCACGTGACGACGCGCACCAAAGTTGTCCAACACCTCGATGCTGCGAGCAAATCTCTGTACCGGCACGCGATGCGAGAAAGGCGTCTCCAGCCGCTGCACCAGCAACAGTTGGCCGTCGGGCGATGGTTCGACGGCAAGGTGCAGGGCGGGCCTACCGATCAGGGTGACTTCACCCGTCAGATCCAGCCAGACCAGCTGGCTCAGCAGGTGATGCTCGAACAAGCGCTCGTCGTGGCGGCTGCGCAGCAAGTCGGTGAACGTCCGTGTCTGCCGGCCGCGATCCTGCGGCGAGGTGTCCTCCACCAGCGGGGCAGGCGGCGTGGTGTCTGGCAGCGGCTCTGGTCGGTTCGGCGGACGAACCAGCAGCAATAGCCGCCTGCTGTCCGAAGCCCAGGTGAAGCCGCAGCCGACCACTGCATGCAGAGCCGGCGCCGGCCAGCGGCAGGCGCGCCGCGTGCCGCAGTCGACACCCCACAGCTGAACTTCACCGGCTGCCTGGTCGTGGTGGCTGAAGGCCAGCCAGTTGCCGTCAGGCGACCAGGCTGCCTCTGAAAGCACCAGCGGCTCAGGCAGGTTGTCAATCGCGTGCAACTGCCCGTCGGTCAGGTCCATCAACTGCAAGGCGCCGATCAGCTCGCCACGCACGGCGGCCGCCTGGTGTGGATGCCAGCGCAGGCCGGCCATGCGCAGCTCCGCGCGAGCCAGGTCTGCGATCGTCGGCCTGCCGCGAGGGTGCAGCAGCGCCGCCAACTCGCCGTTCGGTGCCAGCACCACACGAGGGGTTGGTGCGGCATCGACCAGAGCCACCAGCCCTGGCTCGGGCAGCCGGTAACTCTCTCGTGCGAAGTGCGCGCCTTGCTCTGACATGCCGACTCCTGGTGGGGTGCTGGCCTCGGTGCCAAGACGGCCAGCGGGCTGCAGCAGAGATGCGCGGCGTGGCTTCTTCCGCCACTGGCGGGCCCGCACACATTCCCGCATTGTCGGCACCATGCAGAGACCGTCATACTCACCACCGATGAGCAGCGATGCAAACTCGCGGTGGCGATGGCTGGCCACGCATATCCTGCCGCACGAGCCCGCGCTGCGGGCCTGGCTGCGGCGCAAGAAGGACCTGCCGATCGAAGCCGATGACTTGGTGCAGGAGGCCTACGCCGTTTTGGCCAGCCTCGAATCGGTGGACCATATCCGAAACGCCAAGGCCTACCTGTTCCAGACCGCGCACTCGATCGCGCTGCAGCAACTACGCCACGACCGGGTGGTGTCGATCGTGGCCATCGCCGATGTGGAAGAGCTTCAGCTGAGCATCGATGCCCCCGGACCGGAGCAGCAGGCAATCAGCCGCCAGGAACTGCGCCGTGTGGTCGAGGCCATGGAGGCATTGCCACCGCAGTGCGGCGAAGCGTTCCGCCTGCGCAAGGTCGAAGGGTTATCGCAACGCGAGGTGGCCAGTCAAATGGGACTGGCTGAAAGCACCGTCGAGAAGCACATGGGCCGTGCCATCCGCACACTCATGGATCTGTTCGGGCGTGGCGGAAGATCCGCACCTCACGCATCTAGCACTTACATGGATTTGCACATCGACGAGTATGAGCAGCGTAAGGGAGACAAGTAGCCGCATCGACGATGCAGCCGCCGATTGGGCGGCGCGCATCGATCGAGGTGCTCTCGACGGCGGGGAACAGGCGGCTTTTGACGCCTGGTGCGCCAGCGACCGGCGCTGCCTGGGTGCTTACGCGCGCGCGCAGGCAGTGCTGGCCAGCATGGATCGGGCCCAGGCACTCGGAGCCGGCTACAGCTTTGACCACCGCCGCCCCGAACCAGCGGCCAGCGACCCGGCTTTCCACCCTCGCCAGCCTTGGCGCGCCGCGTCGGCACTCGTGGCCTGTTTTGTCGCCATGGTGCTGTGGCTCGTGCCACCCTGGACATCCGACCCTGCGGTGAGCACAGTCAAGGGTGAAATCCGCCAGCTTCCGCTGCCCGATGGTTCTTCCGTCACCTTGAACACTGCTACCGCGATCCAGACTCGATTCGACGCGCACCAGCGAGTGGTGGAGCTCGTGCGCGGCGAGGCCTTGTTCGATGTCGCCAAAGACCCCAAGCGGCCGTTTCAGGTGCAGGCCGGTGAGTTGACGGTGAAGGCCATCGGCACCAGCTTCACCGTGCGCCGCGTGCCGGGCAAGGCGGTGCAGGTGGTGGTGCGCGAAGGTGTCGTCGAAGTGCTGCACGCCTCCTCAGCGCAACCGCTGCGCGTGGTGCAGAACCAGTTGGTGGAGTTGGCGCCGCGTGCGGTGGCGGCCGGCCGTGCGCCGGTACAGCGCACCATCACGCCGCAGCGTGTGGCGCGCGAGCTGTCGTGGCGCGAAGGGTTGCTCTCATTCGAGGGTGCGACGCTCGCGCAGGCCGCCGCCGAGTTCGAGCACTACAGTGATCTTCGCATCGTCATCGTCGAACCTGAGCTGGCGAGCAAGACCATCACAGGTCTGTTTGCGGCCAACAACCCGGCGGGTTTTGCTCGCGCGGCGGCCGCAGTTTTCGGTGCACAGGTGAACGAGCACGCCGGCGAACTGCGCATTAGCCGTCATTGACAGCCCCAATCCCCTGTGTCGGCATTGACGGCGCTTTCCCGGTCGGCTGCCGCCGACAGCCCATCTCTGGAGACACTTTGAACGCCTGCTCACGTCTGCTCAACGCCCACCGTTCGATCCGCCAGTTCCGACCCGAACCGATAGATGCGGCGCTGATCGAACAGGTATGCGGCGACGCCATCTCCGGCGCGTCTTCCTCCGGAAACCTCAACAGCGTGTCGATCGTGCTCACGCGTGACCAGCAGCGCAAGCGGCATCTTTACGGGTTGCACGCACAGCAGGAGATGGTCTTGCAGGCGCCGCTGGTGATGACCTTCTGCGCCGACTTCTATCGCACCCGCCGCTGGCTGCGTGCGCGAGGAGCGCGCGACAACTTCAACAACCTCATCGGCTACCACATCGCCGCCTTCGACGCGATCATCGTGGCGCAGAACGCCTGCCTCGGGTTCGAGGCTGCGGGTCTTGGCATCTGCTACATGGGCACCACACTGCATGCGATGGAGCCGATTGCCGACTTCCTGCAGTTGCCGCCGACCTGCCTGCCGGTGACCAGCATTGTGGTCGGCCACCCCGCTGAAGACCCCCCGAAGCGCGACCGCCTGCCGCTTTCGGCGCTGCTGCACGACGAGACCTACCGACGGCCCAGCAATGAGAGGATCGACCAGACGTTCGCCAAGCGCGAGGTCGATGGCTGGAACCGCTATCTCTCCGCCCCTCGCCTTAAGGCCTTGATCGACCAGCATGGCATCCAGTCGCTGGCTGAGTTCTATACGAGCAAGGTCAAATACGACCCCGAGCTGTTCCAGCGCGACTCGCGCCAGTTAATCCAGCTTCTGCAGAAAAGGCAGTTTGTGGAGGGCGGGCAACTGATCGACGAAGGCTGATCCGTCGCACCCGGTGTTTACCCGGTGGTGGCATGTAAGTCACCCGCGCATCTAGCATCACAAGGGTCCTCTTCGTGCTGCAAAACGCAGCGGTTGGAAACAGTGGATGGAGATGCGTCAATGCACTATCGGCAAACAGTAGTAGCGACAGCGGCCGCGTGTGTGGCCCTGCTGGCCGCAACGGACCTGTGGGCGCAGACGCGCAGTTTCGACGTGCCGCCGGATGCTGCGATGCGTTCGATTCCGCTGTTTGCGCGCCAGGCGGGTGTGCAGATCGTGGCGCCAGCCGATGGGCTGGGCGTCGTGAACACGGGGGCCGTCCGCGGTGACCGCGACGTGCGTGTGGCGCTGCGCGAGCTTCTGGCCGGCACGGGCCTGGTGATTGCCTCTGACTCCGGTGGCGTCATCGTGCTGCAACGGGCCACCCCTGCGGCCCCGGCTGCGGCCGAGCCACCCGTGTCTCAGGGACCACGTTCAGCCGCAACCGAGTCGGTCGTCGTCACCGGCTCGCGCCTTGCGCAATTCGACAGTGGCTCGGCCACGCCGGTGGTGGCCATCGGGGCCGAAGCGCTGGTCGGTCGCGGCGGCGGTGTCTCCATTGGCGACCAGCTCAGCCAACTGCCTCAGTTCCGCGCCACCTTCACCCAAGCAGCCTCGACCGGCGTGGGCCTCGGAGCACCCGGCCAGGTCGGTCTAAACCTGCTGGACCTGCGTGGCCTGGGGACCACGCGCACCCTGGTGCTTCAGAACGGCCGCCGGCTTGTGTCCAGCTCGCAGCAGCTGGCGCAGCCCGACACCAACACGATCCCCACGCCTTTGCTCAAGCGCGTTGAAGTGCTCACCGGCGGTGCCTCGGCGATCTACGGCGCCGATGCGATTGCCGGGGTCGTGAACTTCGTGCTGATGGACAACTTCGACGGCATGACGCTGCGCGCGCAGGGCGGCACCAGCCAGGAGCGCGACGCGGATACGCGCAGTGCCAGCATCGCTCTGGGCCGCAATCTCGCAGACGGCCGGGCGAACATCGCTGCCAGTCTGGAATTGGCCGGTCGATTGCCCTTGGGATATTCCGACCGGCCGTTTTCTATCGGCCAGTCGCCCTTCGTGCCCAATCCCAACGCGGGCCAGCCTGGTGAACCGACGCAGATCCTCGTCAACGACATCCGTTGGCTCAACCGCTCCACCGGCGGCACCTTGCCCTATGGCCCCCCGTTCTATCGCTTCGCCCCGAACGGCACGCTGAACCCGGCCGATACCGGCAAACGCTCGCTGACCAACCTGGGCATCAGCGAAGGCGGCGACGGCCTCGCGCCGGTGGCCTACAACACCTTGATGCCGAGCAACGAGCGCATCGCTTTGAACGTGCTCGGGCGCTTCGATCTCTCGCCGCAGACGGGCCTGTTCGCGCATGTCGCGGCGATCAAGCAGCGTGCAGCGGCCTTCAACGCCCCGACCCTCACCCAACTCAACCTGAGCAAGACCAATCCCTACCTCAGCGCCCAAGCGCTCTCGGTGATCAACGGCTACGGCCCGACGGCCAACGCGCCCAGCTTCGTGGTGTTGCGTGCGGGTGACGACCTTGGCATCGCCGGCGAGTCGGTCAGCCGCAGTACGCTGCGTGGCGTCGCCGGTGTGAAGGGCTCGCTGAGTGCGGACTGGAGCTACGAGCTGTCGTTCAGCCTCGGGCGCGTGGACATCACCAGCACGAGCCTCAACAACCTGTGGTTCGACCGCGTCAACAACGCCGCCGATGCGGTGGTCGATGCCAACGGCGTGCTCGGCACGCCCGGTGCCATCGTCTGCGCCTCGCGCCTGGCCGCCGGCAACGCGGCCACCGGCAACCCCGACATCGACGAGTGCGCGCCAGCCAACTTCTTCGGCCGTGGCAACGTCAGTCCCGCGGCGCGCAACTACCTCTCGCTGAACACCGAAGCCGACGCGCGCATTTCGCAGCGTCTGCTCAGCGGCTTCATCAGCGGTGACACCAGCGCCTGGTTCAAGCTGCCCGGCGGTGCGGTGGGCCTGGTGGCGGGGTTGGAGCACCGCCAGGACGACACGCGCTACACCCCCGATGCGCGTGATGCTGCAGGGCTCACCTATGCCTCGGGAGCCGGCGCCGTCAACGGCTCGCTGAAAGTCACCGAGCTTTTCGCCGAGATGAAGGCGCCGCTCTTGGCCAAGCTGCCGTTCGTGCAGAAGCTAGAACTCACCGGCTCGGTGCGCACCAGCGACTACAACCTCTCGGGCGTGGGCCGCACCAACTCCTGGGGCCTGGGCGGGCTGTGGCAGATCAACCGCCAGATCAGCCTGCGCGCCTCGACGCAGCAGGCCGTGCGTGCGCCCAACGTGGCCGAGCTGTTCGAGCCCGTGGCACCCACGCAGGTGGGCGTCAACGACCCCTGCAGCGCCCAGAACCTGAACCTGGGCAGCCCGACACGCGCTGCCAACTGCGCGGCGCTCGGGATGCCGGCGGGCTTCCGTGCTAACACGCTGGGCCGCCCGATCGCGGCCACCAGCGGCGGTAACCCGAACCTGTCAGTGGAAAACGGCGACACGCGCACGCTGGGCATCCTGCTGGCGCCGGCCTTCGCGCCCGGCTTCGTGGTCTCGGTCGACTACTACCGCGTGAACCTCAAGGACGCGATCACCAAGCCCAACAGCAACCAGATCATCACCACCTGCGTCGACAGCACCTCGATTGACAACCCGTTCTGCCGCTTCATCCGCCGCGGCACGGACTTCAACATCACCAACATCACGCAGCAGACGATGAACCTGACGCGGCAGTTCGCCTCGGGTGTGGACGTCGATGCCCAGTACGCCTTTTCGCTGCCCGGCGGTGGCCGTGCCAACCTGCGCGCGATGTACTCGCATGTCTTGAAGCGCGACGACTACCTGCGTCCCACCGAGCCCAACTTCCCCTCGCAGATCGTCGAGCGCGTGGCCAACCCGCGTGACTCGCTGACCTTCACCACCAGCCTGAGCTTCAATGCGCTGCAGCTGTCGCACAAGCTGCGCTGGTTCTCTGGACAGTGGCGAGGCGACCCGGCTGACTTCGAGTCGGTGGGCGGGCAGCCGGCGCGCAACCCGAACCTGCTGCCGCAGGACCTGCGACGCACACCGTCGGCGAGCTTCCACGACCTGCGCGCCAGCTGGCGCCTGGGCAAGGGGCAGGAGCTGTACTTCGGCGTCGACAATGTGAGCAACGCCAAGCCGCCTCCGGGCGTCTATGCCGCGGGCTTTGGCGGTGCCAACTACGACGCGGTGGGACGCTTCTACTACGCCGGCTTTCGCTATGACTTTCAATAAAGCCGTCGCTGCAGTGCTGGTGGCACTGCCGGCGCTGGCGCACGCACAGGCCACGGCCCCAGCCTCCGCCCAGCCCAACCCCCGGCCGGACTGGGCCGGCACCTGGCAAGGCACGCTCGTGAATCTGCCTTTGCGCGCCGGTGCACCGGTGGTCACCGTGCGCGCAGAGATCGGCCCCTGGCCGACAGGCAATCAGGGCTGCGCCCTCTGGCGGCGCACCTACACATCTTCTGCACACCCCGCACAGGTAAAGGACTACCGGCTGTGCCGCGGCGCTGGCGAAGACGAGTGGGTCGTCGACGAAGGTGATGGCGTGAAGCTGCCTGGCCGGCTGATCGGCGATGTGCTGGTCACGCCGTTCAAGTACGGCAAGCTGATCCTGCACACCACCACGCGGCTGCGCGGCGACACGCTCGAAGAAGAAATCTTCACCGTCGACGACAAACCGGCGGAGGAGGGCCCGCTGGCTCTGAACGCGCGAGGCATTCAGCGCATGACCTTCAAGCGCATCGCGCCTTGAGCGTGACGGCCTGAACGGCACGCCCTGAGCAACCCGGCAACGCGCGACATGCTGGCCACGACCGATATCCCGACGCAGGCCGACCGGGTCCAGGCCCCCGGCGCTACCGTGCACACCACGGCCGGCGTCGTGCGCGGCTACAGGCGTGCCGGGGTCAACGTCTTCAAGGGCATTCCCTATGCTGGCGCGCCCGTGGGTGAACACCGCTTCGGGCGCGCGCCGGCGCTGCTTCCCTGGGCCGGCGTTCGCAACGCCTACAGCTACGGCCCGGTGTGCCCGAGCTTCAGGACGCCGTCCGACCTGAGCAGCAACGAATGGGTCTTCCTGCTCCAGCGCGGGGCCGAGTCCGCAGCGTTGGAAGACTGCCTGCGCGTCAATGTCTGGACGAGCGCCACACAGCCGCCCGTGCTGCGCCCGGTGATGCTGTGGCTGCACGGCCAAGGCTTCATGTCGGGTTCGAGCCAGGACTTTCTGGCCACCGAAGGCGAGAACCTCGCGCGCACGCAAGACGTGGTGGTGATGAGCCTGAACCACCGCGTCGGCCCGCTCGGCTTTCTGCACCTGGCCGAGTGGCTGGGCGGGGCCTACGCCGACTCCGGCAACGCCGGCATGCTCGACATCGTCGATGCGCTGCGTTGGGTGCGCGACAACGCCATCGCCTTTGGTGGCGACCCCAGCAACGTCACCGTGTTCGGCCAGTCGGGCGGTGGCTTCAAGGTCAGCGTGCTGTTGGCCATGCCCGAGGCGCAGGGCCTGTTCCACAAGGCCATCATCCAGAGCGGTGCGCGGCTGCGTGTGCACACGCCGGCCTCGGCGGCCCGGCTGGCTGAACGCACACTCGAACGGCTGGGCCTGGTGCGCGGCGATGCGCGCGCGTTGCAAGCGGTGGGCGTCGAGACGCTGCTCGAGGCCACGCAGAAGGCCACGCTGGCGCTCGCCGAGGAGTCACGCGATGACCCGGGCTTTCGAGACGCGCCGCCGTTCTACTGGATGCCCGTGGCCGGCGTTCCTTCCTTGCCCACGCAGCCCTGCGACCCCGATGCGCCCACCGTCTCCAGCCATGTGCCGGTGATCGTGGGCAACACGCTCAACGAGTTCTCGCCGGCCGTGAATGCGGCCGAGGCTGAAGCGCTGGTATGGGCCAATGTGGCTGACCGAATGGCACCCCAGTTGGGGACGCAAACCGCCGCCGCCATCGCGGCCGCGCGTGCGATGGACACCGCCGCGCGCCCGGTGGACGTCTGGTCGATGCTCGCTGGCCGGCGCTTTCGTCAGTCTGCAGTGGCCTTTTGCGACGCGCGCGCACGGCAGCCGGGCGCAGCACCGGTCTTCAACTACCTTTTTGGCTGGCGCACGCCGGTGTTTGAAGGTCGGCCCGGTGCTTTTCACACCGCCTGCCTGCCGTTTGTCTTCGCCAACACCGACCTGTGCGATCAGGCCACGGGCGGGGGTGCACGAGCGCGTGCCCTGGCCACAAGCATGAGCGCTGCCTGGGCCGAGTTCGCGCGCAGCGGCCGGCCGGGGCACGCGGACTTGCCGTCCTGGCCCGCCTACACCAGCGACGAGCGCGCGCTGATGCTGTTCGACGACCCATGCCGTATAGCGCGAAACTTCGACATCCCACTGCTGACCGTGTTGCCCGGGCGCTGAGACGATGCGGATGAACCTGCTCCGACGCGTCACCGTGGCACTGCTGCTCGGCCTGGCTGCGGGCCTGGGTGTGGCCGACGACGCCAAGGACTGGAGTCACGCCTGGGCGGCCTATGGCGAGCCGAAGTACCCGCGCGGATTTGCGCACTTCGACTGGGCCAACCCGGATGCGCCCAAGGGCGGCACGCTGGTGCTGCGCAACCCCGATCGGCGCACCAGCTTCGACAAGTACAACCCCTTCACGCCACGCGGTGCCGCGCCGACTGGCTTGATGCTGTTCGTGTTTGAAACGCTGACGGTGATGTCCGGCGACGAGCCGCAGACCATGTACGGGTTGCTTGCCGAACAGATCCGCGTCGCGCCCGACAAGTCTTCGGTGAGCTTTCGCCTGCACCCATTGGCGCGCTTCAACAACGGCGATGTGGTCACCGCGGCCGACGTCAAGCACAGCTTCGACATGCAGGCCGGCCCAGCTGCGAGCCCGGCGATGCGCGTGCCGTGGCGCGGCATCGAGCGGGTGGTGGTGGTGGACGAGCGCACCGTGCGCTTCGACCTGCGCCAGCGCACCAATGACATGGTGTTGGGCACCGGCAGCCTGCGCGTCTTCTCGCGCCGCTGGGGCGAGAGCAAGCCCTTCGACGATGTGGTGGACGAACCGCCGATCGCCAGCGGTCCCTACCGCATCGGCGAAGTCGACATGGGCCGCCAGCTCGAGCTGGTGCGCAACCCGGCTTACTGGGCGCGTGACCTGGGTGTGCGCCGTGGCCTGTTCAACTTCGACCGCGTGCTCTACCGCTACTACAAGGACAACGCGGTGGCGCGCGAAGCATTCAAGGCCGGCCAAGTGGATCTCTTTCAGGAAGGCGACCCAGGCGCCTGGACCAGACTGCACAGCGGCCGCAAGTGGGACGACGGCCGCATTCGGAAGGAAACCTTCAGCACTGAAATCGGTGTGCACATGGTGTCCTTCGCTTTCAACATGCGCCGCCCGGTGTTCCAGGACCGGCGCTTGCGCCAGGCACTGGACCTGAGTTTCGACTTCGACACGCTGAACCGTCAGCGCATCTTCCTTCGCCCAGAGAGCCTGTTCAACAACAGCGAATTCGCAGCCGAGGGTGCGCCCACGCCAGGCGAGCTGGCGCTGCTGGAACCCCACCGCGCCGTGCTGCCCGAGGCGGTGTTCGGCCCGCCCTACCGAGCACCGCGCACCCAAGCTGACCCGCGCCAGCTGCGCCGCCACCTGCTCCAAGCACGGGCCTTGCTCGAGCAGGCCGGCTGGACGCTCGGTGCCGACGGTGTGTTGCGCAACGCCCAGGGCCAGCCGATGGTGCTGGAGTTCCTCACCACGGGACCCACAGGGCAGCTCACCGAATGGCAGGCCAACCTCGAGAGGCTGGGCATCCGCCTGAATGAACGCGTGGTCGACAGCGCCTTGATGGCCCGGCGCATGGAGCGACAGGACTTCGACCTCTACCTCTCCACCGAAGGGACCTTCACGCTGCCCAACGGCACGCAGCTGGCAGGCGCCTACGGCAGCAGCCCCGATGGCAAGGGCGGCAGCCGCTACCGCGGCATTCAGAACCCGGTGGTAGACGGTCTGCTGCGGGCGATGAACGAAGCCAAGACGCAGCAGGAGCTGCGCGACGCCACGCGTGCGCTGGACCGCGTGGTGATGTGGCACCACTGGGGTGTGCCTTACCGCTACTCGGCCGATTCGCGTGTGTCGTACTGGGCACGCTTCGGCCAGCCCGCACGGCGGCCACGCTTTTACGCCATCGAGAGTGTGTCCAACAGCCTGCCGGCATGGCCGCTGTTGGCCTGGTGGGCGCTTCCCGCCGCACCGCGCTGAACGCCGCACTGACAACCCTATGCTGAGCTACCTTCTTAAGCGCGTGCTGCTGATGCTGCCCACCCTGCTGGGCGCGCTGACGCTGACCTTCATCGTCGTCCAGTTCGTGCCCGGCGGCCCGGTGGAGCAGTTGATGGCCGAAGCCAACGAAGCCGCTGGTGGCAACGCCGAAGGCTTTTACAGTGCCGGCCGCGACAGCGACCCGCGCCAAGTCGAAGAGCTGAAGAAACTCTACGGCTTCGACAAGCCGCCGCTGCAACGCTACGGGGAGATGCTGTGGCAGTTCCTGCGCATGGACCTGGGCCGCAGCTTCCAGCAGAACAAGCGCGTCTCGGAGCTGATCATCGAGAAGCTGCCGGTGTCGATCAGCCTGGGTCTGTGGTCCTTTCTGCTGTCCTACGCCATCTCGGTGCCACTGGGCATTGCCAAGGCCGTGCGCGAGGGGCAGCGCTTTGACGCCATCACCTCGCTGCTGGTGTTGATCGGTTACGCCATTCCCGGCTTTGTGCTCGGTGTGCTGCTGATCGTGCTGTTTGCCGGTGGCAGCTTCTTCGAACTCTTTCCGCTGCGTGGCCTGGCCTCCGACGGCTGGGCGCAGATGACCTGGCCGCAGCGCATCGCCGACTACCTGTGGCACCTGACGCTGCCGCTGGTGTGCATGACGGTGGGGGCGTTTGCGGTGACCACGATGCTGACCAAGAACGCCTTCATCGAGGAAATCCGCAAGCAGTACGTGCTGGTGGCCCAAGCCAAGGGACTTAGCGAGCGCCGCGTGCTGTGGAAACACGTTTTCCGCAATGCGCTCATTCCGCTGGTGACGGGATTCCCCGCTGCCTTCATCGGCGCCTTCTTTGCTGGCTCGGTGTTGATCGAGACCCTGTTCTCGCTCGACGGCCTGGGGCTGCTGGCCTATGAATCCGTGGTGCGACGCGACTATCCCGTGGTGCTGGGTTCGTTGTACCTGTTCACGCTGATGGGGCTCGTGGTGAAGCTGGTTTCAGATGTGTTGTACGTGGTGGTTGACCCGCGTGTGCAGTTCGGCGCGGTACAGCGTTGACGATGGATCCGCGCGCAATGGAAAGCTCCACCACTGTGGTCGATGAAGCGGTGGCTCGCGGAGATCCCGAACAAGCCCTTTCGCCTGGCCAGCGTGCCTGGGCGCGTTTCAAGGGCAACCGCATTGGCTACCTGTCGCTGTGGCTGTTCAGTGCCTTGCTGTTGCTGTGCTCGGTGGCTGAACTTGTCAGCAACGACAGGCCGCTGCTGGCGCGCCACGGCGGCGAGTTCTTCGTTCCGATGCTGAAGAACCCGAGTGAAGTGGCCCTGGGCGGCGACTTCTACACGCCCACGCGCTGGAGCGACCCGCTGATCGAGGAGCAGTTCAGCAAGCCCGGCAACTGGGCGCTGTTCACGTTCAATCGCCACTCGGCGCAATCGACCAACCCATTTGCCGACGCGCCGGTTCCCGGGCCACCGGCGGGCGACCACTGGCTCGGCACTGACAGCCTGGGCCGCGATATGGTGGCACGGCTGCTCTACGGCTTTCGCGTGAGCATCTGGTTTGCCATCGTGCTGACGCTGGTGGGCACGGTGCTGGGTGTGCTGGCCGGTGCAGTACAGGGCTACTTCGGCGGCCGCTTGGACCTCTCGATGCAGCGTTTGATCGAGGTCTGGGGCGCTGTACCTGAGTTGTACCTGCTGATCATCTTCGCTTCGATCTTCGAGCCCTCGCTGCTGCTGCTGCTGGTGCTGCTGTCGCTGTGGGGTTGGATCGGACTGTCGGACTACGTGCGCGCGGAGTTTCTGCGCAACCGCAGCCTGGAATACGTCAAGGCGGCACGTGCGATGGGCCTGCCGCACCCCACCATCATTGCGCGGCATGTGCTGCCAAACTCGCTGGCGCCGGTGATCACCTTCTTGCCGTTTCGCATGAGCGGCGCGATCTTGGCGCTGACCTCGCTGGACTTTCTGGGTCTGGGCGTGCCGGCCTCGACACCTTCGCTGGGCGAACTGCTGCGTCAGGGCAAGGACAACCTGGACGCCTGGTGGATCATCGTTCCGACCTTCCTGCTGCTGGTAGGCACGATGCTGCTGCTGACCTTCATCGGCGACGCGCTGCGCGACGCCTTCGACACACGCAAGACATGAACAGCACAGCACCGCCGCTGTTGCAGGTTCAGGCGCTGGACGTTCGTTTCGGCCGCAACCACGCCGTGCGAGAAGCCAGCTTCCATATCGCCGCGGGCGAAAAGTTTGCGTTGGTGGGCGAATCTGGCTCGGGCAAGTCGGTCACGGCGCTGGCCTTGTTGCGGCTGGTACGCGGCGCCCAACTGAGTGGGAGCGTCGTGTTCGACGGGCATGACCTGATGGCCTTGCCCGAAGAGCAGATGCGCGCCCTGCGCGGTGCGCGCATTGCGATGGTGTTTCAGGAGCCGATGACGGCGCTGAACCCGCTGTTCACCGTG
>JAJTGU010000250.1 GCA_021297985.1 Rubrivivax sp. | reverse complement strand
CAAGCTGGGCCACGGCGCGGCGGCCCGCTGGTTGCAGGAGCGCACCCAGGGCCGCGGCGCGGAGTTCCTGGCCATGACCGGCGACCATGCCGAGCGCGCCGGTGAGATCGCGCTGGCGATCGACTGCTTCGAGCAGGCCGGCAAGGACGCCCAGGCTCGCTTTGCGAACGTCATCGCCCAGTCCTACTGTCGCCGTGCACTGGCCTTGCTGGGCGATGCCGATCCCAGGCGATCACTCGGTCTGCTGGTTTGGCTGGTTGAGATCGCAGACCTCATGGGCGACCGGGCCACCCAGGACGCGGTGCACCAAGACATCGCTGCCATTCTCGAGCGCCACCCTGATGACGTTCGCGAGGCCGAGTTGCTGTTCGACAAAGCCCTGCTGGCAGACCGCCGCAGCGACGTCGCCGAGTCAGAGCGCCTGGCCCGCAAGGCCATCGAAGTTGCGGAACGCTGCGGCGCTGCGCGGTGGGCCGCCATGGCGCATGGCCAGATGGCGTGGTTGCACATCGCACGCCACGACTACACGGGCGCCAGCCGGCACCTCGGGATCGGTCTGCCCTGGGCCGGCAAGATCGCGGCCCTGCCCAAGCGGACTGAAACCGAGGCCCAGTTGCTGACCTTGTCGGGCATCGTGTCGATGAATCTGTTCCGTCTGGGTGAAGCGCGCGTAACGCTGATGGCCGTGCTGTCGCGGGGCCAGACGCTGGGCAAGCCGCGCTTGCAACTGGGCGCGATGAACAACCTGGCGGTCGTGGCGCGTCACCTGGGACAGTGGGACGAGGTTGCCGCTTGGGGCAACCGCATGTCGACACTGGCTCACTCCATCGGCGCGCGGGCAGATGTCGCCGGTGGTCAACTTCACCTGGCCGAAGCCACCGCCGCGCTGGGAGATGCGGCCGCGGCGATGAACTGGCACGCGCAGAGCCTGGCCATCCGTCGCGCCACCCGGGATCGAAGCAGGGAGGCGATCACGCTGGGCCATCTGGGTGAGTTGGAACTCGAAGGAGGAGACGCACAGGCCGCACTGCAATGCTGTGAACAGGCGCTGACGATTCACCAGACCTTGGAAGAACCGCTTCAGGCCTGCTGGGTGGCGGCCATCGCAGCGCGTTGCGCCGCCCGACTGGGCCAACCCGCCGAGGCGCTGGCCGGGCTGAACGCCACGCTGGACCGGTTGCAGCGCGAGCTGGCCGATGTGCCGGCCCACGAGACGATCAACCTGCGCTGGCACTGCCAGCGGGTGCTGGTGGCCCTGGACGACCCGCGCGCCGGCCCGCTGCTCGAACAACTGCACGCCGACCTGCAGGCGACGGCCGCTCACAGAACCGACGCGAGCGACCGTGAGCGGCTGATCCAGGCGATTCCGATCTTTCGTGACATCGCGGCGGCGTACGCAGGTCGCAGGGGAAGCAGGGGCGCCCACTGAGCCGGCGCAGCGCGGAACCGCGAAGATGCGTCCGCCCCTGCAGGCGGCCCAGCCCTCGGCGACGGTTTCACGTTTTCGATGCGTCGCTTCAGGGGGTTTCGCTGGGCGGTCCGCCCTGCACGAGCACCTAAGATCGTTGGCCCCCCACGACCCGCCGCCGCCCCGTCTCGATGTCCCTCCTGCCTGCCGACACAGCGCCGCTGAGTTCGATGCGCCCATGGCGCGAGCTGTGGGCCGGCATGGCGGGCTTGTTCATCAGCCTGGCCCCTGTGCTGACGATGGGGCTGCTGGCCTTCGCCGCGCTGGGTCCGCAGGCGGCTGCGCTGGGCATACCCGCGTCGTTCGTGGCCACCGTGGTGGGTGGCACCGTCTTCGCATTGCTGTCGCGCGGGCCCATGCCGGCCGCCGGGCCCTCCGCGGCGCCGGTGCTGGCGCTGGGCACGGTGGTGGCGCGTGTCGCAGCGGATCCGGCATTTGCGGTCGGCGACCCCACATCGGTCGCCGGACTGCTGGCCTTGGTGGCGGTTGCGGTGATCGTCATGGGGCTTTGCCAGATCGTGCTCGGGCTGTCCGGGCTGGTGCGGCTGGCCAAGTTCGTGCCGCAGCCGGTGCTGGCCGGCTTCATGAATGGTGTGGCGCTGCTGGCCCTGCTGGCGCTGCTGCCCCTGATGTTCGGCTGGCCCGTCGGTGCCTTGCAGCACCTGGGCTGGGCCGCCATGCCTGCAGTGCAGCCCGCGACGATGGCGGTGGGCGTGTTCACCATCGCCGTCATGCTGGGTTTGCCGCGCCTGAACCGCCGGCTGCCCGCCACCTTGATCGGCCTGTTGGCCGGCAGCGGCGCCTATGCGTTGCTGCACACCGCGGCACCGCAATGGACACTGGGGCCGCTGACGGGTGAGCTGCCCATGGCCTGGCCGCAGCTGGACACGTTGGCGCCCTTTCTCGACCGGGTCGACGACCCGCTGCTGCAACGGCACTTGGCCGCGGCCGTGTTCGCCGGCGTCGTGATGGCGCTGATCGGCACGCTGGAACTGGTGCTCAACGGCCTGGCCATGGATCAGGCCCGTCACACGCGCACCGACCCACGCCGCGAGGTGCTGGCCCTGGGCGCGGCGAACATGGCCTCCGGAGTGGTCGGCGGCCTGCCGCTGCTGCTGCTGCGCCCGCGCGCGCTGCACATGATCGACATGGGTGGCCGGTCGCGCGCGGGGTTGTTCATCTGCAGCGTCCTGTTTGCCCTGGTGGGTCTGGTGGGCATGAAGCTGCTGGCGCTGCTGCCCCAGGTGGTGCTGGCCGGGGCGATGGTCATCGTCTACCTGATCTCGATCGACCGCTGGTCGCTGGGCCTGGCGGCGCAGTGGTGGCGCGGCCAGCGCGAGGCCGACGTTCAGCTCGCACTGCTGGTGGTGCTGCTGGTGTGTGCCGTGACGCTGGTGCTGGGCTTCCCGGCCGCCGTGGCCGCCGGCGCCATGCTGTCGATGATGCTGTTCATCCGCAGCATGAACCGCTCGCTGGTGCGCACCCGCTACACGGGCAACGCGCTGCCTTCTCGCCGCATCTACGCCGCCGCCGACGAGGCGAGGCTGGGCACGCTGCGCGCACGCGCGACCGTGCTGGAGCTGGAAGGTGCACTGTTCTTCGGCAGTGCCGACCGTATCGCCGAGCTGTCGGACGAACTGGACGCCGATTGCCACGCTTTGGTGTTGGACTTTCGCCGCGTGAGCCTGATCGATGCCTCAGGCGCGGTGGTGCTGCAGCAGCTCGGCGAGCGCTTGGCCAAACGCGGGATGCTGCTGTTGCTGGCCGGTGTCAGTGCGGACAACCGCCACGGCCGCGTGCTGGCGCAGTTCGTCGGCGAGCGCCTCGCTGCCGGGCATGGCATGCCCGACATCGACCAGGCCATGGAGCGGGCCGAACTGGCCCTGCTGGCGCAGACCGGGCACGCGCCGCTTCGCGAGGTGGTGCCCATCGAGCAGGTGAGCCTGATGGACGGGCTGGACCCGGCCCAGCGCACGCGCCTGGCGGCATACCTGCAACCCAGGCGGCTGGTGGCCGGGGAATGCCTGTTCCGCCAGGGTGACCCAGGAGACCGGCTGTACGTCATCACGTCGGGTTCGATCGACGTGCTGAGTGCCCTTGTCCCCGGCAGCACCGCGCTGCGGCAGCGTTACGTGAGCCTGTCACCCGGGATGATGCTGGGCGAAACCGCCATGCTCGACGGCGGCGGCCGCAGCGGCGAGGCCGTGGCGGTGGGCGACAGCGAAGTGCATTCGCTGGACGACCAGACCCTTCTGCATCTGCGTGACCAGGATCCGCTGCTGTACGCGCAGGTCTACCGCAACGTGGCGCTGCACCTGTCGCAGCGGCTGCGCGCCGCCGCCTTGGCTTGGCGGACCAGCACCCGTTGAAAGGAGCCCGCCGAAGCGGGCTCTCGTTCTTCACTGAGGCCTTCGCAGGCGTGGGTCATGCCGCCGCTGCCGGCCTGGCCCATCGCGACCGGCTGGGTCAGGATCGGCAGGTTGTCGGTGCCGGTACGCAGGTGCGGCACGTTCTGGTGCTGCGGGCCCTGGCCGCCGTGGTGGCCGGGCAGGCCGCCAGCGCCCGGGCTCACCGCGCCGGGCATGGCGTGGCCGGCCATCTGCGGCGCGTGCTGCGAATGCGGCGCGATGACCTGCAGCGGCGGCTGCACGCGCGGGCCCTGCTCGGCGCGCCGGGCGATGCTCGACAGGCCGGTGGCGAT
>JAJTGU010000120.1 GCA_021297985.1 Rubrivivax sp. | reverse complement strand
GCAGCAGGCGATCAACAACCACCGCAACTACTTCGTGGCATGACGATCCAGTTCAACGTCACGGTGAGCGGAGACGCGCAGAGCAGGGTGGCCATCGCCCAGGTGCAGCAACGCATCACCTCGCGCCTGCGTGATGCGATCCAGCGGGCCGCGCTTGATCTGCTGGCGCACGTCAAGGCCAAGAAGCTGACCGGGCAGGTATTGAACGTGCGCACCGGCCGGCTGCGGCGCTCGATCACGCAGCGCGTGGAGACCGAGCCCAGCGGCGTGATCGCCGGCCTCGTGGGCACGAACGTCAGCTACGGCCGCACGCACGAGCTCGGCTTCAAGGGCCGCGTGCCCGTGCGAGCGCACACGCGCAAGCTCGGCGGCAAGTCGGTGCCGATCCGCGCACACACGCGGCAGATGGACATCCCCAAGCGCCCCTTCCTCGGGCCGTCGCTGAACGAGAAGATGCCCGTCTACCGCAAGTGGATGCAAGACGCCATCAAGGGAGCGGCCCGTGCCCCTGGCCCGTGAGTCCATCTACGGGGCGCTGTTCACCCGGCTTCAGACCATCCCAGGCCTGAAGCTCACCTCGCGCCGGCTGCGCTCGATCAACGACACGCCGGCCAATCAGTTCCCCGCGCTGTTCATGGCGCAGACCTACCAGCGGCCGCTGTACGAGGCGGGGCGGCAGACGCAGTGGGAGCTGGGCGCCGATGTCTACATCTACGCCTTCGACCGCGCCGGGCAAAACCCTGGCGCGATCATGAATCCGCTGATGGACGCGCTCGCCAATGCGCTCGCGTTCGACAACATCATGAACAACGCTTGCACACTCGGCGGGCTCGCACTCAAATGCGAGATCGGCGAGGTGGAAACAGACGAAGGAACGATGGGAGAGCAAGCCATCGTCCGAGCCCCCATCACCATCCTCGTCCGAGGCTAAAGGAGTAGCACCATGCCTATCGCAGTCGGTTCATTCAAGCAGGTCGCCATCAAGGTGGAGTCCACCTACGGCACGATTCCCACCGCCACCGGCGCCCAGCTTCTGCGGCGCATGACGTCTACGGTCGATCTGGCCAAGGAGACCTATGCCTCGAACGAGCTGCGCACGGACTTCCAGATCGCCGACTTCCGCCACGGCGTGCGCAGCGTGCAGGGCTCGCTCAACGGCGAGCTGTCGCCTGGCACCTACCGTGACTTCTTCAGCTACGCGCTGAAGCGGGACTTCACCGTCGTGACGGCCATCACGGGCGCCTCGATCACCATCGCCGGCACCGGCCCGACCTGGACTGTGACGCGGGCGGCCGGCTCCTGGCTGACAGACGGCATCAAGAACGGCGCGGTCATTCGACTGTCGGTGGGCACCTTCAACGCTGCCAACATCAACAAGAACCTGCTGGTGTTGGACGTCACCAGCGCCACCGCGCTGACCGTAATCCCGTTGAACGGTGTGGCCCTGGTGGCGGAAGGCCCGATTGCGTCGGCCACCATCACACCGATCGGCAGGAACACCTTTGTGCCGACCACGGGCCACACGGACCGCAGCTTCACCATCGAGCACTGGTTCCCGGACGTGCCAACGTCCGAGCGCTACCTGGGCTGCAAGATCAGCAAGGTCGGCCTGCAACTGCCGCCCACCGGCATCGCCACCGCCGCCTTCGAGATTCAGGGCCAGAATGTGGCCACGGGCATCGCGCAATACTTCACCACCCCCACCGCCGTGACCACCTCGGCACCCCTGGCGGCGGTGAACGGCGTGCTGCGCCTGGGCGGCGTGACGCTGGCCACAGTGACCGGCCTGACTATCGACGTAGCGCCCGCCTACACGGGCGAGGCCGTGGTGGGCTCCAACAACCGCCCGGCGCTGTTTGCGGGCATGGTGAACGTGACCGGCCAGATGACGGTGTTTTTCGAGGACGGCGTGCTGCGCGATGCGTTTTACAACGAGAGCGAGCTGGAGCTGATCGCGGCCTTCACCACCGACAACACGGCCACCGCCGACTTCATCTCCATCGCCTTGCCGCGCATCAAGCTGGGCGGGGCGAACAAGGACGACGTGATGAGCGGCATCAAGGCCACCATCCCCTTCCAGGCGCTGCTGAACAACGCAGGCGGCTCTGGAGTGAAGACAGAGCGCACGACGTTCTGGATGCAAGATTCGCTCGCCACCTGAGCGTAACCGCGCACCGACCGGCGGCGACCGGCTCTTGCAGGGGCCGGCGTCGTCGGCACGGGCACAACCCGTAGACCCTGCAAGGAGCACACATGTCAGAACAAGTATTCGACCTCGCCTCGCTGGAGGACATCACCGAGGCCGAGATCCAGCTCAAGCGCGAGAGCCAGCCGCTGCCCATCTGGGTGACGATGGCCGGTCCCGAGCACCCCAAGCGCAAGCAGTTCGTCTTCGCCAAGCAGCGGCGCATGCGCCAGCAGCTTGCCAAAACGGGCAAGGTGGAGCTGCAAGACCCGGCCGAGGACGAGGCCGACGAGGTGGATCTGCTGGCGACGTGCGTGCTCGCGTGGCGCGGGGTGGTGTTTAACGGCAAGCCGCTGGACTGCAACCGGGCCAACGTGCTGGCCGTGCTGAGCGATCCGAAGCGGGCCTGGTTCCGCAAGGCGCTCAAGGCCGCCTTCGATGATGCCGAGGCTTTTACCGTCGCCTCCGCAGCGAGCTGATCGCCTACGCGGAGGCGCAGTTTGAACTGGACGATCGGCAAAGCGATGGCACAACCCTCCGGGAGCATCTCCAGGCGCTCGTGCGCAACACGGGCCGCGTGGACGAGCGGCTGCTGCTGGAGTGCCCTCGCGGCTGCGAGTCGATCTGGTCCGCCTTCGCGCAGCTCGGGCGCTCGCGCCCGCGTGGCCTCGGCGTGGGCGGCATCGCCTTCGCCGAGATCGAGGCATGGCAGCGGCTGACGGGGGTGCGGCTATCGCCCTGGGAGTTGGATGTTCTGACGGAGATTGACGCCCGCGTGCTGGCGCAAGCGGGCAAGAAGGAACGCAAAGCATGAGCACCGTCATCTCCGAAATGCTGGTCAGGATCGCCGCCGACACGGCGCAGATGCGCTCCGAGATGAAATCGGCGCAGAACGCCGTCGGTGGTGCCGTGGCTGGCATCAAGAACACAGTGCTTCAGCTTGCCGCTGTGGTGGGCGGCTTCAATCTGGCAGAGAAGTTCGTCGAGACGGCCGATGCCGTCACGCTGATGGACTCCAGGCTAAAGCTGGCCGTCGGTGGTGGCGCCGATTTCGCCAAGGCGCAGAAGGACATCTACGACATCTCGCAGCGGTCGAACGTCGGCATTCAGGAAACGACGGCGCTCTACACGAAGCTGTACGAGCCGGTGAAGCGCCTGGGCGGCGGCGTGAAGGAGAACACCGCCATCGTCGAGGCCTTTGCGGCCTCGTTGAAGATCGGCGGCGCCAATACCCAAGAGGCCGCATCGGCCACCTTGCAGTTCGCTCAGGCTATGGGCTCGGGCAAGCTCAACGGCGACGAGTTCCGGGCCATTGCCGAGGCATCGCCGCGTTTCATGAAGGCGCTGGCCGACGGCATGAATGTGCCCATCGAGAGCCTCAAGAAGATGGGCTCAGAAGGCAAGCTCACCGCTGACGTGGTCGGCAACGCGCTGATGAAGTCGCTGGGCCAGCTCAAGAGCGAGATGGGCACGATCCCCGACACCTTTGGCGGTGCGGCTCAGCGCTTCAAGAACGATGTGACGCTGGCCATCGGCGAGCTCAACAGCGTGGCCGGCACTACGCTGTCCCTGGCGGGCGCGGTCGAGGAGGCCCGCAAGCTGATCCCGGCGGTAAAGGACGAGCTGGCCGGGGCCTTCCAGGCCGTGGCCGAATGGATCGAGCGCAACCGCGAGGGGCTGGGCGAGGCGTG
>JAJTGU010000060.1 GCA_021297985.1 Rubrivivax sp. | reverse complement strand
GCTCAGCGCGGTGGCGTCGATGAGTTGTTTCCTGGCCGCCGCGGCCACGGTCTGAGCCCGCCGTGAAACCCGGCCCGCGGTTGGGCCTGTCGGCCTGGGTGGCGGGTGTCGCCACGGCGCACCTTCTGGCGTTGCACAGCTTGCGGCCCGACCGACTGGGCCCCGGCGCGGCCGACACCGCGACTCGACGCATCGAGGTCAGCTGGGTGCAGACCCTGCAACCGTCGGCACCGCCGGAACAGCCCCCGGTTGCCGCCACGCCGCCGCCCCGCGAACGCGGTCGCGTCCACAGACTGTCTTCTGGCGCTCTGGAGCCGGCAGCCGCCCCCGCGTCGGCGCCCGAGGATCGCCTGGACATGGCGGCCCTGTCGCCAATCGAAGCCGAGCCGCTGGCCGACAGTGCCTTGCCGCCCCTGGCGGCTGCGGCAGAGACCGTCGAGTCCGCGCCGTCGGCCCCGGCGTTCGAGTGGCCACCTTCAACGCGCCTGAGCTACAGCGTGCTCGGCCACTTCCGAGGCCCGGCCGAAGGCCAGGCGGTGGTGGAGTGGCTGCGCGAAGGCAGCCGCTACGAGGTCCGCATGACGCTGTCCATCGGTCCCGCGTTCGCGCCGCTGGCCAGCCGCACCGTGCGCAGCGAGGGCACCATCGACGCCGAGGGTCTGCAACCACGCCGATACGACGAGGAGACGCGGGCGCTGCTCACCGACACTCGGCGCCTGGTGATCGAACTCGGCGAGCAAAGCATCCGCCTGCCCGGAGGCCAGGTCGTCGATCGACCGGCAGGCGTGCAGGACAGTGCGAGCCAGTTCGTGCAGCTGACCTGGATGTTCACGCTGAGGCCGGATCTGCTGACCCCGGGCACGACGATCGAGTTGCCGCTGGCCCTGCCGCGTCGCGTCGAGCCCTGGCTGTTCGACGTCGTCGGTCCGGAAACCCTGGCGACCGGCGCCGGGGCCATCGACACCGTGCACGTCAAGCCGCGCCGCGAAGCCCGCCCGGGCAGCGACCTGACAGCCGAGGTCTGGATTGCGCCGACGCTGCAGTACCTGCCGGTGCGCATCGTGATCCGGCAAAGCGCCGAAGCCTGGCTGGACCTGGAACTGAAGACACTGCCGCAACAGGCGGCTCCCAGCACGCCGGCAGCGGCCACACCGGCATTGCCCGCCCGCTAGCCGCGGGGGCCGAATCGCATGTAGTAGGCCTCGGCCAGGGTACGGCCCCGGGTGTTGGCCACCAGCTGCGCCGCGCGCTCGACCAGCGGGTACAGCTCGTCGAAGGTCTTGGCCTTTTCCATGCGCATCGACATCGTGTCGGCGCCCGGCCCGAGCAGCTCGCCCAGGGCACGCACCGCATCCCGACGGTGGCTGTCCAGGTCCACGGGTGCCGCGACCGAAAAGCTTGTCGATGGGACCGGGGCGCCAGAACCCGCCGCAGGGGTTGCCGGTGTTGCCGACGATCCAGCAGCCGGTGCACTCTCGACTGCCTCGATGAAGCCCTGCTCGCGAAGGGCGGTCAGGATGTCGGCCGTGCCGGATCCCAGCAGCGTCGCAAGTTCAGCGTCCTTGCGCTTGCCGTCGACCATCAGGAGCGCCGTACGCAGGCGCGGAGCCAAGCGATGGGCACGGGTCTCGATCTCCGAGACTCCCTTGGTGGTCTTGCGATGAAGCGTGGGCATGCGCGAAAAGGCTCGAACCCGCCATCCCAGGAAGGAATGAACTGGATTGCGCCAGCCGCTTAGGGTACCGCGTCGGCGTTGCAGCGCCCATTGTCGAAAACCGCCTCGCCGCGGGGGCTATGCTGCAATGATCCGACCCGACCGTGCACTTTGCACGCCCAGCCGAACCCGGAGACCTGACCGATGTCCGCACCCGAACTCATCCTGACCGAGGTCCGCGGCAGCGCAGCACGCCGCACCGCCCTGATCACGCTCAACCGCCCGAAGCAGCTGAATGCGCTGAGTGATGCACTGATGGACGAACTCGGTGCCGCCTTGCTGGGCTTCGATCGCGACCCCACCATCGGTTGCATCGTCATCACCGGCAACGAGCGCGCGTTTGCTGCCGGCGCCGACATTGGCGGGATGGCCGACAAGACTTTTGCTGAAGCCTATGGCGGTGACTTCATCACCCGGAACTGGGAGACGATGCGCCAGGTCCGCAAGCCGGTGATCGCGGCGGTCGCGGGCTTTGCACTGGGCGGCGGCTGCGAACTGGCGATGCTGTGCGACTTCATCATCGCCGCCGACACGGCCCGCTTCGGCCAGCCCGAGATCAAGCTCGGCATCATTCCGGGCGCCGGCGGTACCCAGCGGCTGCCGCGTGCGGTGAGCAAGGCCAAGGCCATGGACATGATCCTGACCGCCCGCATGATGGACGCCTCCGAGGCCGAACGCGCCGGCCTCGTCTCGCGCGTGGTGCCGGCCGACAAGCTGATCGACGAGGCATTGGCGGCGGCCGAGGCGATCAATGCGCTCGGCGCGATCGCGGTGATGGCCGCCAAGGAGTCCGTGAACCGCGCCTACGAGGGCACGCTGGCCGATGGCGTGCTTTACGAACGGCGCCTGTTCCACGCGCTGTTCGCAACCGAGGACCAGAAGGAGGGCATGGCCGCCTTCGTGGCCAAGCGGCCGGCGGCGTTCAAGCACCGCTGAGCTCAGCCGCTCAGGGCGACAGCCACTGCCACGGCGGCTCAGAGCCGGCCGTGAAGCGCGCACGGCGGTGGCCGTCCGGATGCAGCTCAAGCCAGTCGAGCGACAACACCCGCGCCCGCAGCACGCAGAAGTGTTCGCGCGATGCGCGGTCGGGCTCCGACGGCGTCAGCGGTGCGCCGGGTGGCAGCGGCGACAGGTAGTCCCGCGCTGCCGGCGTGAGCTTCAGCCGGGCCCAGCGTGAACTCACGTCCAGGCCGCTGGTCAGCACCTCCACCGTGCACCGCAGCCGCAGCTGCCAGCCCAGATGGCCGGCCCACAAGACGAGCGTGGCCCGCGGGTCGGCCACCAGCTCGGTCACCTTGGCGGCACGGCTGTCGCTGTAGAAAAACAGTTCGCGCGACGGGACCTCGACATCGCGCAGCACCACGGTGCGGGCGTCGGCGCCGGCCTCGCCCACCGTGGCCAGCACGACCTGGCGCCAGCCGTGGTCGCGGGCCTTGACTGCACGCTGCAGCTCCTGCCAGCAACTGGCCTCGACCGCATGCAGCGTCTCGAGGCGCGGATTCATGGCAACGCGCCTTCAGGCTTCGCGCCGCAGCGCGGGGAACAGGATCACATCGCGGATGCTGGGGCTGTCGGTCAGCAGCATCACCAGGCGGTCGATGCCGATGCCGCAGCCGCCGGCCGGCGGCATGCCGTATTCGAGCGCGCGGATGTAGTCGGCGTCGTAGTACATCGCCTCTTCGTCGCCGGCGTCCTTGTTCCTGGCCTGCGACAGGAATCGCGCGGCCTGGTCCTCGGGGTCGTTCAACTCCGAAAAGCCGTTGGCGATCTCGCGCCCGGTCATGAACAGCTCGAAGCGCTCGGTCACGCTCGGGTCGTGGTCGGCGGCCCGCGCGAGCGGCGACACCTCGACCGGGTAGTCCACGATGTAGGTCGGGTCCCACAGCAGATGCTCGACCGCCGCCTCGAACAACCCGAACTGCAGCTCCGCCAGGCTCCAGTGCGCCGGCGCTTCCTCGCCAGCCGCAACGATGCGCTCGCGCAGCAGCGTCGCATCCGCGGCCTGCTCGGGGGTCAGGCCGGCATGCACGACGAGCGCCTGCTGGACCGTCAGCCGCGCGAATGGCGACTCCAGATCGACCGTGCGGCCGGCGTAGACCGGCTGCGCCGTGCCGGTGGCGGCGCGCGCGGCGTGGCGCAGCACGGCTTCGGTGAAGTCCATCAGGTCATGGTGGGTCCAGTACGCCGCGTAGAACTCCATCATCGTGAACTCGGGGTTGTGGCGGACGCTGATCCCCTCGTTGCGGAAGTTGCGGTTGATCTCGAACACCCGTTCGAAGCCACCGACAAGCAGGCGCTTCAGGTAGAGCTCGGGCGCGATGCGCAGGAACATCTCCTGGTCGAGCGCGTTGTGATGCGTCTTGAACGGCTTGGCATTGGCACCGCCCGGGATGGGATGCAGCATCGGGGTCTCGACCTCGAGAAACCCATGCTCGACCATGAACATGCGGATCGACGAGACCGCCTTGCTGCGGGCGACGAAGCGCGCGCGGGCGGTGTCGTCGGACAACAGGTCGACATAGCGCTGGCGGTACTTCTGCTCCTGGTCGGCCATGCCGTGGAACTTGTCGGGCAGCGGGCGCAGGCTCTTGACGAGCAGGCGGATCTCGCTGGCCTTGATGGACAGCTCGCCGGTCTTGGTGCGGAACAGCGTGCCCGTGCAGCCGACGATGTCTCCCAGGTCCCAGTGCTTGAAGGCGGCCAGCGTCTCGGTCCCCACCGCGTCCTGCGTGATGTAGAGCTGGATCCGGCCCGAGCCGTCCTGCACCGTCGCGAAGCAGGCCTTGCCCATCACGCGCTTGAGCATCATGCGGCCGGCGATGCTGACGACGACGGCCTGGGGCTCCAGTTCCTCGTTCGGCACCTGGCCATGACGCTGGTGCAGGTCGGCCGCATGGTGACGCGGCTTGAAGTCGTTCGGGAAGGCGACACCCTGGGCACGCAGCGCGGCGAGCTTTTCGCGGCGTTCCTGCAGGAGGCTGTTGTCGTCGGACATGAGGTGGCGGCGCCTTGGTGCAAGTCGTTGAATCGGCTTGAATTTTAGGGCTCGGGTCGAGTCGCCTCCCTACAATCTGCGCCGCCGTGACCGAATTGCCGCCGACCCAGAACATCGCCGACCGCCGAATCCGCTTTGCACTCGTGGGCTGCGGGCGCATCGCCGGCCACCACATCGAAGCGCTGCAACGGCATGCCGACCGTGCCGAGATCGTGGCGGTCTGCGACATCGACAGCCTGGCGGCACGTGCCGCGGCGGACCACACAGGCGCGCCGGCCTTCGCCTCGCTCAGCGCAATGCTGGACGGCTGCGATGCCGACGTCGTCGTGCTCGCCACGCCAAGTGGCCTGCATCCCAGGCAAGCGGTGCAGTGCGCCGCTGCCGGTCGTCACGTGGTGACCGAAAAGCCGATGGCGACCAAGTGGGACGAAGGCATGGCCATGGTGCGGGCCTGCCGCGACGCGGGCGTGAAGCTGTTTGTCGTCAAGCAGAACCGGCTCAACGCGACATTGCAAGCCTTGAAGAAGGCGGTCGAGGGTGGACGTTTCGGCCATGTCCACATGGCCGTGGTGAATGTCTTCTGGACCCGGCCGCAAAGCTACTACGACGCTGCGCCGTGGCGTGGACGCTGGGACCTGGATGGCGGGGCCTTCCTGAACCAGGCCAGCCACTACGTCGACATGGGCGACTGGCTGCTGGGCCCGGTGGACAGTGTTCACGCCTACACCGCCACTCAGTTGCGCGACATCGAGGCCGAGGACTCCGGTGTCATGAGTCTGCGTCTGCGCCGTGGCGGGCTGGCGTCGGTCAACGTGACGATGTTGACCCACGGCCAGAATTTCGAAGGCTCGATCACCGTGCTTGGCGAACGTGGCACGGTGCGTGTCGGCGGAGTTGCGGTGAATCGCATCGAGCATTGGCAGTTCGACGAACCGCGACCCGAGGACGACGCGATCCGAGATGCGAGCTACGCCACGCCGTCGGTCTATGGTTTCGGCCACCCGCTGTACTACGCCAACGTCATTGACACGCTGCGCGGCCAGGCCCGGGCCGAGGTCGACGGCTACGAGGGCCTTCG
>JAJTGU010000027.1 GCA_021297985.1 Rubrivivax sp. | reverse complement strand
GGCGGGCGGTGGATGCCGTCATGTGTCCGCCCCTTCGTCCTCGATCGCCTCGTCGTCCGCGAGCCGGGTCATCGCGTCGTCGATCAGCGCGTGCAGCGCCGCCACCGTGGCCACGCCCAGGCGCCGGTTCAGCGCCTCCTGGGCCTGGCGCCAGCGGCGCTGCGCCTGGGCCCGCTTGGCACGCCCGGCAGGAGTGACGACCAGGCTGCGGCTGCGTGCGTCATGGCCCGGCAGCACCTCGATCCAGCCCGCAGCGACCAACGGCTGCACATTGCGCGACAGCGTGCTGGCCGACAGCGTCATCGCCGCCGCCAGCGCCGCCGGCTGAACCGGACCCTTGTGCAACACGTGCGAAAGCAGCGAGTACTGCGTGACCTTCAAGCCCGCGCCGGCCAGGGCCTGGTCGTAGTGCTGTGTCACGCGGCGTGCCAGCTGGCGCAGCTTGAGATTGGTGCAACCCTGCGGCACCGCGGCAGCAGCCCCGGAGTCGGGGCAGATCGAGCGATCAGACACCTGACCAGTGTATATGCAATGATTGCAGGTGCATGCATCATGGCGGATGCCAGCCCGCCACCGCAGAAGGCCGCGTCGTCGCCGGCGCGGTGACGAGGGCCGAGTGCCGGTCCGCTCAGGCCCGCGCCGCCGTCTTGGCCAGCCGCCGCCGCCGCTTGCGGCGAACCCGCCAGTGCCAGATGCCGTTGCACAGCGCCCAGGCCAGCGCCGAGAAGCCGACCGAAAAGATCAACGTGCCGACGAGCAGCGGCTTGCCGATCTCCTGCAGGGTCTGGACCGTGCGCGCCCACCACGAGCCCTGCGGGGCGGATGATTCCGGTGCAGACGCGCCCGATGCCGCCGGGGCCGGACCCCGGGTCAACACCTGCGGCGCACTCGCCTCGTCGTCAGGTTCATCCAGTACCCAGCTGCCGACCTTCCAGGCGGCGTAGTAGACCGGACCGAAGGTCGGTGGCGTGTTGACCAGGGTCGCGACGATGGACACCGGCACGTTGGCCCGCAGCACCACGCAGGCTGCTGCCGACAACGGGATCTGCGCAATCGGCGTGATAAACGCGAAGAACACGCCGATCGCAGCGCCGGTGGCGACGCCGCGCCGGCTCAGGTGCCACAGGCGCGGGTGCAACACCCGAGGCCCCAGCCAACGCAGCCAGCGGTTGCTTGCAACCGCCTCGTGCGATGGCATCAGGCGGCGAAGCCGCTCGAACATCGGCGGCTCAGGCCGCGAGCAACTGACGAAGCACGAACGGCAGGATGCCGCCGTGCTTGTAGTAGTCGACCTCGATCGCGGTGTCGATGCGCAGCGTCACCATGACCTCGCGCTTGCTGCCGTCGGCAGCGGTGATGACCAGCGTGGCGTCGCTCTGCGGCGTGATCGTGCTGCCCAGCACCACGTCGATCTGCTCATCGCCCTTCAGGCCCAGCGCCTCCCAGGAGTCACCGGCCTTGAACTGCAGCGGCAGCACGCCCATGCCGATCAGGTTGCTGCGGTGGATGCGCTCGAAGCTCTTCGCGACCACGGCCTTGATGCCCAGCAGCTGCGTGCCCTTGGCGGCCCAGTCGCGGCTGGAACCCGTGCCGTACTCCTCGCCGGCGAAGATGACGGTCGGCACGCCGGCGGCCATGTACTTCATCGCCGCGTCGTAGATGAACATCTTCTCGCCCTGGCCTTCGCCCGGCATCTGCCACAGCGTGTAGCCGCCTTCCTCGCGGCTGCCGCCTTCCTTGGCGGGCAGCATCAGGTTCTTGATGCGCACGTTGGCGAAGGTGCCGCGCATCATGACCTCGTGGTTGCCGCGGCGGCTGCCGTAGCTGTTGAAGTCGGCCTTCAGCACGCCGTTGGCGAGCAGGTACTGGCCAGCCGGCGTGCTGTCCTTGAAGCTGCCGGCCGGGCTGATGTGGTCGGTGGTGATGCTGTCGCCGAACAGGCCCATGATGCGGGCACCCTGGACACCCGCCACCAGCGCTGCGGGCTGCATCTCGAAGCCCTGGAAGAACGGCGGCTCGGCGATGTAGGTGCTCTTCGGCCACGTGTAGACATTGCCCTTGACGCCCTTGATCTTCTCCCACAGCTTGCCGGGGTCGGAATCGACCTTGTCGTAGTTGGCACGGAAGGCCTTGGCGTTCATCGCGTGCTTCATCAGCTTGTGGATCTCGTCGCTGGTCGGCCAGATGTCCCCGAGGAAGATGTCCTTCCCGCCCTTGCCCTTGCCCACCGGCTGCGTCATCAGGTCCACCGTCACGTTGCCGGCGATCGCGTAGGCCACGACCAGCGGCGGGCTGGCCAGGAAGTTGGCCTTCAGGTTCGGGTGGATGCGTGCCTCGAAGTTGCGGTTGCCCGACAGCACCGCGGCGCAGATCAGGTCGTTCTTGGTGATGACCTCGTTCAGCTCGGGCGTCAGGTCACCGGCGTTGCCGATGCAGGTCGTGCAGCCATAGGCGGCCACGGCAAAACCGAGCTTCTCGAGGTAGGGCAGCAGGCCGGCCTTCTCGAGATACTCGGTGACGATGCGCGAGCCCGGGGCGAGGCTGGTCTTGACGTGCTTCCTGACCTTGAGCCCGGCCTCGACGGCCTTCTTGGCCAGCAGTCCGGCCGCCAGCAGGACGCCGGGGTTGCTGGTGTTGGTGCAACTCGTGATCGCGGCGATCAGCACGTCGCCGTTCTTGATCTCCAGGCCGTCGCTGGTCTTGAAGGCCTGCGCCAGCTTGTCGGCCGGCTGGTTGAAGCCGTTGTCGGCCGCAGCGGCCGAGAACAGCTCGCCGAACTTGGGTGCGACCTTGCCGAGCTCGATGCGGTCCTGCGGACGCTTGGGGCCGGACAGGCTGGGCGCGACGGTCGACAGGTCGAGCTTGACCAGCGACGTGAACTCCAGGTCCTTGGCGTCGGGCACGCCGAACATCTTCTGCGCGCGGAAGTAGGCCTCGAAAGCCTCGATCTCGGCCTTGCTGCGACCGGTGCCCCGGAAGTAGTCCAGCGTCTTGTCGTCGACCGGGAAGAAGCCCATCGTTGCGCCGTACTCGGGCGCCATGTTGGCGATGGTCGCGCGGTCCGGCACCGACAGCGTGCGCGTGCCTTCGCCGCAGAACTCGACGAACTTGCCCACGACCTTGTGCTTGCGCAGGATCTCGGTGACAGTGAGCACGAGGTCGGTCGCGGTGACGCCCTCGCGCAGCTTGCCGGTGAGCTCGAAGCCGACCACGTCGGGCGTCAGGAAGTACACCGGCTGGCCGAGCATGCCGGCCTCGGCCTCGATGCCACCCACGCCCCAGCCGACGACCCCGATGCCGTTGATCATCGTGGTGTGGCTGTCGGTGCCGACCAGGCTGTCGGGGTAGTAGACCTTTTCCTTGGTCTTGTGCACGCCGCGCGCCAGGTACTCCAGGTTGACCTGGTGGACGATGCCGAAGCCCGGCGGCACGACGCCGAAGGTGTCGAAGGCGTCCATGCCCCACTTCATGAACTGGTAGCGCTCCTGGTTGCGGCTGAACTCGAGCTTCATGTTCAGGTCCAGCGCCTTCGGGCTGCCGAAGTGGTCGATCATCACCGAGTGATCGACCACCAGATCCACCGGCACCAGGGGCTCGATGGACTTCGGGTTCTTGCCCATCTTGTCGGCGACGTTGCGCATCGCGGCCAGGTCGGCCAGCAGCGGCACGCCCGTGAAGTCCTGCAGCACGACCCGGGCCACGACAAACGGGATCTCGTCCTTGCGTTCCGCCGTGGGCGCCCACTGCGCCAGCTGCGCCACATGCTCGGGCGTGACCTTCTTGCCGTCGCAGTTGCGCAGCACGCTCTCGAGCACGATGCGGATGCTGTGCGGCAACCGGCTCACACCGGGGTACTGCTTGGCCAGGGCGGGCAGCGAGTAGAACTGGCCCTCCTTGCCGGATTCGGTGCTGAAGGTCTTGAGCGTCTTGCCGAACGCGTGCTTCGGGGTCTTGGGGGCGGCGGCTTTTTTCGTGCTGGGCATGTCAGCGTCTTTCAGGGTTGAACGGAGGGGGGAGTGGTGGGGCAAACAGGCGACCGGTGCTCAGCCTTTGGGCACGACGATCTTCAGGCCCTTGAAGTAGTCGCGGTAGAAGCCGACGTCAAAGGTGATCAGGCCCTGGCATTGCAGCAGCGCGTGCGACCCGATCAGGAAGTCCGGTACGGTGCGCCAGGGCGCGGGTTGCACAAGGCGCTGCAGGCGTCGACGTTCGTTGTAGCGGCGCTGCATCTCGCCGGCGCGCAAGGCGGAACGGTACTCCAGGGCCGAGTACGCCACGCCGAGTTCTTCCAGCGTCTCGATGATTTCGGCGCTGCGCCCCAGCCCGGCGACGAGTTCGCTGACGACCACCTCGCAGACGACGACGGCATCGTGGCCCAGGCCCTGCCGGACCGCAGCGCCAGCGGCGTCGGCTTTCGGACCGTCGCCGAGCAACTCGACCATCACCGAGGTATCAACGGCGATCACGGCGCGGCTTCGGCTTCAGGACGCTTCGCCATCGTCGGGCGGCAGCAGAGGATCGCCGGGGGCACGTCCACGAAGCTCGCGCATCACGTCGTCGGTGCTCACGCCCACGGGCAACTTGAAGCGACCGCGGACGCGCGACACGGCATCGTCCACGTCCTTGCGCAGCACAATGCGGCCGCCATCGAGTTCGACCTTGAGCTTGGTGCCCTTGGTCAGTCCAAGCGCGTCGCGCACGGCCTTGGGCAGCGTGATCTGCCCTCGTTCGGCCACGGTGGCGTCCATCGGAATCTCCAATGCATACCGATCAGGTATGCATCGATGATACGTACCACGTTCGCCTGAGGCAAGCGACCACGCCAAAAATGGACAAGGCCCCGCAACACGACGACCCCGACGCCACCGTGTTGCGTCCAGCGTCGACCTGGCACGGTCGACCGGCAGCACCCAGCTGGGCGGCCGCCAAGGCGCTGGACCCCGACGCCACGGTCATTCGCGCTGCGAGCACCGTGGCGCAAGCGCCTGCGGGCACCCCGGCTCTGCCGGCATCGGCGGCACTGGCCTTGCCGCCGGGGTTCAGGCTGCTGGAGTACAGCATCGAGCGCGTGCTGGGTCAGGGCGGATTCGGCATCACCTACCTGGCGACCGACGCCCACCTGAACGCCGCGGTCGCGATCAAGGAGTACCTGCCGGCCGAGGTCGCCTTCCGCACCGGGGACCTTTCCGTCAGCCCGGCAGGCTTCAGCCACCGTGAACGCTACCGCGAGGGTCTGGACGCCTTTCTCGCCGAAGCCCGCACGCTGGCGGCACTGCGCCACCCGGCGATCGTCCGCGTGGCCCGCTTCTTCGAAGCCCACCGCACGGCCTACATGGTCCTCGAATACGAGCGCGGTGCGCCGCTCAAGACCTGGTGGCCGCACAACCTGGCGCTGGGCGAAGCCGGCCTGATCGAACGCCTGCTGCCGTTGTTCGACGGCCTGGCGGTGGTGCATGGCACGGGCTTCCTGCACCGCGACATCAAGCCCGACAACATCCAGGTCCGCGAGGCCGACGGCTCGTTCGTGCTGCTGGACTTCGGCTCCGCCGGCCAGGCGGTGGCGGTCGCGGCTGATGGTGCTGTCGTGCTGACGCCCGGCTACGCGCCACCCGAGCAGTACGACCCCACCGGCGGGCATGGCACCCAGGGCCCGTGGACCGACGTGTATGCACTCGCCGCAACGCTGTACTGGGCGGTGGCCGGACGCAAGCCCCCGGACGCCGAACTGCGCCAACTCGACCCCGGGCGATTCAAGCCGGCCGTCGAAGCGGGTGCCGGGCGCTTTGGCCATGCGTTCCTGGCCGCGATCGACACCGCGCTGGCCCTCGACCCCCGCCAGCGGCCGCAGACCGTGGCCGCATTCCGCCAGCAACTGTGCGCCGACCACGTCGCCAGCCTGAGCCTCGACCAGGCCTTGCAGCGTGGCGATGCCCCAGCCACGGGCGGCCCGCAGGCCAGCCGCTGGGCGCGGTTGCGGGCCAGCCGCTGGCGCATCCGCGACTGGCCACTGGCCCCCAAGCTGACCGCGGCCATGGTCGCCACGGCGCTGCTGCCGATGCTGATCGCCGGCAGCTACAACATGCAGCGCGGCACGCAGGCGATCATGGCCTCCGAGCGGCAGAACCTGGAGCTGCTCGCCGGCGGCGTGGCGGCCCGCGTGGCCCAGTTCATCGAAGACGGCCGGCACGTCGCGCGCTCGCTGGCCACCGACGAGCAGCTGATCGCCGCGCTCGCCGCAACGCCGGCGCTGCCCTCGGACCGTGAGTCCATGCAGTCCGCCGTGAACCGGCGCTTGCAGCGCCTGGTCGCGGCCGATCCCGACGTGCAGCTCATCATGCTGGTCGACACCCAGGGCATCGTGCAGCTGTCCAACGACCCGGAGATCGTGGGCCGCAACGTTGCGTTCCGCGACTACTTCCAGGCCGCGATCTCGGGCCGGGCGGCCACCACCGGCATCGTCCTGGGCGTGGTGGCCGATTCGAGCGGCATCGTCGCGGCCGAACCGGTGCGGGCCGCCGACAACCGCATCGTGGGCGTGCTGGCGCTGCGCCTGCTCGCCAGCACCGTCGACGACATCCTGAGCGAGCTCGGCGAAGTCCAGGGGGCCACTGCATCCAGCGGCGACCCGTCGCTGGTGCCGTTTCTGGTCGATGGCGACGGCGTGGTGGTTTCGCACCCGCAACCGGGCTGGCGATTCCGCAGCCTTGCGCCCTTGACGGCCGAGCGCCAGGCGACGCTGCAGGCCGACCAGCGGTTCCGCCGCGACCGCATCGAGCCGCTGGCCGAGCCGGTCCTCGCCGAGGCGCTGGCCCAGGCCCGGCGCACCGGCAGCGCCGGCCATGTGGTCCACGACTCGGCCACGAGCGGCCGCAGCGAGATCGTCGGCTTCGCGCCGGTGCCGGGTTTCGACGGCACGGTGGCCCTGGCCAAGCCGCGCGCCGTGTTCGAGGCGCCACTGCGCGAGATGCGCCAACGCCTGATGCTGAGCGCCGGGCTCGTCGGCCTGCTGTTCACGGGCCTGGCGCTGGCGCTGGCGCGCAGCATCCTCGACCCGGTCAAGAAGCTCAGCGACGCCGCGGTGGCACTCAAGGGCGGCAACCCGAGCAGCTTCGACAGCGCTTCAGCAGCAGTGGCCGGTGTCCCACGGCGCGACGAGCTGGGACAACTGGCGCGGACCTTCGGGGTGCTGATCGAAGT
>JAJTGU010000173.1 GCA_021297985.1 Rubrivivax sp. | reverse complement strand
CTCGACAGCTTCGAGGCCCTGGCCGCCAAGGAGCCCATGCTCGTCAGCGACAGCAACGAGTACGTCAAGGCCGTGCTGCGCAAGGCCCTGGGCGATGACAAGGCCAACCTGCTGATCGACCGCATCCTGCAAGGCAGCGACGTCACCGGGATCGAGAGCCTGAAGTGGATGGACCCGAGCTCGGTGGCCGAGTTGCTGCGCAACGAGCACCCGCAGATCGTCGCCGCGATCCTGGTGCACCTGGAGTTCGACCAGAGCGCCGACGTGTTGAAGCACTTCGCCGAGCGGCAGCGCAACGAGGTGATGGTCCGCATCGCAACGCTGGACGGCATCCAGCCGGCAGCGCTGAAGGACCTGAACGAGGTCATGAGCAAGGTGCTCGCCGGCGGCGACCGCAGCAAGAAGACCAACCTCGGCGGCGTCAAGGCCGCGGCCGAGATCCTGAACATGCTGGGCAGCGCGGTCGAGACCTCGGTGCTGGACTTCGTGCGCGAAGCCGACAACGAGCTGGCGCAGAAGATCATGGACAACATGTTCACCTTCGACGACGTCGAGAAGATCGACGACAAGGGCATCCAGTCCCTGTTGAAGGAGGTTCAGAGCGAGTCGCTGGTGATCGCGCTGAAGGGTGCGACGCCAACGCTGCGCGAGAAGGTGTTCCGCAACATGTCGACCCGCGCCGCCGAGACGCTGCGCGAGGACCTCGAATCCCGGGGTCCGGTCCGGCTCTCGGAAGTCGAGTCCGAACAGAAGGAGATGCTCAAGGTCGTGCGGCGGCTCGTCGACGAGGGCCAGATCGTGCTCGCCAGTGGCGGTGACGAGGCCTTCGTCTGACCATGAGCATCCTTCGCAACGTTCCGCCGCCCCAGGGCTCCAAGCCGCCGACGAACGCCTACCAGCGCTTCATCCCGCGCGAGGAACTCGGCAGCACCGCCCCCTGGAACCTGGGCAGCTTCGGCGGTCAGACGCCCGGCACGGCGGACGAGCCGGGCAACGCGGCCGCCTCGCCCGCCGCCGCAGCCGAGCCGGACTCCAGCGAGTGGCTGGCCCGGGTCGCCCAGGCGCGCCAGCAGGCGTTGCAGGAGGGCTACCAGAACGGCTACCGCGACGGCCTGGCGGCGCTCGAAGGCTTCAAGCAGAGTTTTGCCGCCCAGGCCACCGCCCAGATCGGCAGCCTGCTCGATGCCTTCGACGAACAGACTCGGGCGCTCGATGCCCAGCTGGCCGAAGCCGTGACGCGGACCGCCTTGCAACTGGCCCGCCAGGTGCTGCGCCACGAACTGACGACACAGCCCGGACACGTCGCACAGATCGCCACCGATGCGGTCAACGCCGTGCTGCTTTCGGCGCGCCACGTCGTCGTGCATGCACACCCGGCGGACCTGCCGCTCATCGAAGACGGTGCCGGCGAAACCCTGCGCGGCCGCCATGCCCGCCTGGTCGCCGACACCGGCGTGGCGCGCGGTGGAGTGAAGCTGCTGTCCGATGTCGGGACCATCGATGCGCAGGTCGCCACCCGCTGGGCACAGGCCGCCGCGAGCCTGGGCGCTGCCCCGGCCGAGCGTGCCTATCCCGGCCCGGATCTGCGCGACGCCCCGCCGGGCACGGAAGGAGCCGTCGCATGATGCCGCAGCTCGCCTTGCCCGACCGCCTGGCACGGCGTGCTGGCCATTGGCAGCACTTTCTCGACGACGTCCAGGCGCGCACCCGTCACGATCCGCCGCTGGACACCGAGGGCACGCTGTTGCGAGTCACCGGTCTGGTGCTCGAGGCCGCCGGTGTGAGGGTGCCGGTCGGATCGGTCTGCGAGATCCATGGCGACGGCCAGGCGCCGGTGCTTGCCGAAGTCGTGGGCTTCAATGGCGACCGCGCCTTCCTGATGCCCACCGGCGAGGTCCATGGCCTGGCCAGCGGCGCACGGGTCGTGCCACGTCCGCTGCCGCAGCTGCCGCTGGCCTTCGCCGCGCCCGTGCACCACCCGTGGCGGCGCAGCGAGGACCGCGGCATGCACCTGCCGATGGGCGATGGCCTGCTCGGTCGTGTCGTCGACTCCCATGGGCAGCCGCTGGACCGCGGCGGTCCGGTCCTGAACGTCCGCGCCGAGCCGATGGCGCGTCGACCGATCAACGCAATGGACCGCGACCCGGTGCGCCAGCCGCTGGACACCGGCGTGCGGGCGATCAACGCATTGCTCACGGTCGGCCGCGGCCAGCGACTGGGCCTGTTTGCGGGCACCGGCGTCGGCAAGTCGGTGCTGCTGGGCATGATGGCGCGCTACACGCGGGCCGACGTCATCGTCGTCGGGCTGATCGGTGAACGCGGCCGCGAAGTCAAGGAGTTCATCGAGGACATCCTCGGCGAGGCCGGCCGCGAGCGCAGCGTCGTCGTCGCGGCGCCCGCAGACGCGCCGCCATTGATGCGGCTGCAGGGCGCCGGCTACGCCACGGCGATCGCCGAGCACTTCCGCGACCGTGGCCAGCATGTCTTGCTGCTGATGGACAGCCTGACCCGCTATGCGATGGCGCAGCGCGAGATCGCACTGGCGATCGGCGAACCACCGGCCACCAAGGGCTACCCGCCCAGCGTGTTTGCCAAGCTGCCGGCGCTGGTCGAACGCAGCGGCAACGGCCTCAACGGCATCGGCTCGATCACCGCCTTCTACACCGTGCTCACCGAGGGCGATGACCCGCAGGACCCGATCGCCGACGCCGCGCGCGGCATCCTGGACGGGCACATCGTGCTGTCGCGCGAGTTGGCCGAAAGCGGCCACTACCCGGCCATCGATGTCGAGAAGAGCGTGTCGCGCGTGATGACCAACGTCGCCCCGCGCGACCAGGTGCAGCAGGCCCGGCGGATCCGCCAGTGGCTGGCCAAGCTGAGCCGGGCTCGCGACCTCATCCAGCTCGGTGCCTATCAACAAGGGCAGGACGCCGATCTCGACACCGCCATCCGCCAGCAGCCGCAGATCCTGGCGCTGCTGCAGCAGGACATGCACGAACGCGCGACGATGGAATCGTCGTGCGGGCAATTGCGCCATCTTGCGCAGTGACCTCCACCCCTGAAGCCACCCCATGACCCAGCCCCCGCCCGCACTCGCCACACTGGCCGAACAGATCGGCCGCGAGCGCGACGAAGCACAAGCCCGGCTCTCCCGCGCCGTGCAACAGCGCGAACGCCTTCGCGCACAGGCCGAGCAGTTGACGGCCTACCGCGACGAGATGCTCATCCGTCAAGGTGCCGGCGTGCGTGGCATCGAGATGCTGCGCGTGCAGCAGCACTTCAACGACAAGCTCGACCAGGCTCTGGCCTATCAGCAGGCGCAGATCGACAGCACCACGCGTCAGGCCGAGGCCGCGCGCGAAGCGCTGCTCGCGCTGGAGATTCGCCTCGCGGCGGTCGAAAGACTCGCCCAGCGGCGGGCTGGCGAGGCCGAACGCAAGACCGCCGTGCAGGAGCAGAAGCGCAGCGACGAATGGGCGCAGCAGCAGCTCTGGCAACGCCGCGAGTCTTCGGGCGCGGGCAGTGGCGGAGGCCCGGCACTTGGCTTTGCCTTCTGACGACCGAAGCGATGCCCATGAACCCCCGCATCGACACCCCGCAGTCCTCACCCGCGCTGCTGAGCTCCCGCCCACAAGGCGTTGCCGATCGGTCTGACGCCGGCGAACGCCCACGCCTGGATCGCCGCCTTGACCGGAGCTTCGAGCGCAGCCTGCAGCAGGCCCGCGAGCAGCGATCGGATGACCGCAGCGACCGGCCCGTTCGGACCGACGCGGCGTTGCCGAGGGAACGCACGAATGAACGCACGAATGAACGCACGAACGAACGCGCGCGCGAACCCGAGCCGACGGCCCGCGCCCCCCCCCGCGTCGCCAAGCCGGGCGAGCCTGCCGACGGCAACGCCTCGGCTTCACCCCGCGACCAGACGCAAGAGGCTCCCGAGCCCAGCGCCACCGTGGGCGACCGACGGATATCGGACTCCGAACGCCGCGCGCCCCGCGGGGCCGACGAGGCCGCGGCCGGAGCGCCGGCTTCCCCGACGCTGGCGCCGCCTGCGGAGGCGGCCCCACTGCCCGAGGGCCCCAAGGCCTGGTCGTTGCCGGCCACGGCGGCGGGCGCTGCGGAAGTGGGTGCGACAGCGCTGCCGGTCGAGCCCAGCGGCGAGGCCACTGCCGGGGCGGACGACACCATGACCTTCAACCCGGACCTTGGTTCGGCCGGCACCCCCGCAGCGACCCAGTCCGCCGCCAGCGCGGCCTTGGCGGCGGCCGGCGCTGCCGGACGGCCCGTCGGCGACCCGGCGAAGGCGCCACCGGTTGAGGGCGCTTCGGCGCGGCAGACCCCGAGTCCCACCGCCCCCGCCCCGGGGTCCGTCACCGAAAGCCCGACCGCCACCGCCGCAACCGCCGCAACCGCCGCAACCGGCCACTTTGCCAGTCGGATCCAAGAACTGCTTGAGGAATCGACCGCCACCCGGCTGCCGCCAGCCGTTGCCGACAACCCGGCCACCGCGCCCGCCGTCGCGACGTCGCCATGGCAGCAGGCCGTACCGGCCCTGACGTACCCAGCCACTCACCCAGCCGCCACCGCTGAGCCTCCCGTGCTGCAAGGCCGCCTGGCCGCGCACCCTGCCAGCCCGCAGTTCGTGCCGCAGTTGGGCGCACAGCTGGAGATGTTCATCCGCGAGGGGGTGCAGAGCGCCCGGCTGCAGCTGCACCCGGCCGAACTCGGGCCCGTGGCGGTGCAGCTGCAGCTCGAGGGCAGCCAGGCGTCGGTGGTTCTGGCGGCCGAACACTCGCTGACCCGCGAGAAGTTGCTCGAGGCCCTGCCCCAGCTGGCGCGGCAGCTTCAGGACCAGGGCCTGTCGTGGGCCGGTGGCAGCGTCGGCAGCCAGCTGGGCGACTCCACTCGCCCACACGACGGCGGGGCGGCCTCCCAGGGCGACCGCCGCGATGGCAGAACCGGCAGCTCCGAACCGGGGACCGCGTCGGCAGCCGGCGGCGCCGACACCCGCGAGACCCCGGCACGTCGGTCACGGGGCATCGTCGATCTGGTGGCCTGAGCCCGATCTGACGGCTTTTCCGGCCTTTCATCGCCGCATCGGCAGCGACGCGTCGACCGAACAATGGTGGCAATTCGACGAGGAGCCCCCTCCCCATGTCTTCCGCTGCCGCCACCGCCGACGCCGTCCCGCCCAAGAAGGGCAACAAGAAGCTCATCATCATCGGCGCCGCTGTCGCCGCGCTGGTGCTGAGCGGCGGAGGTGCCGCCTTCATGATGATGAAGAGCAAGGCCGCCGCCGAGGCCGAGGCCGAAGAATCCGCTGACGGCGAAGACGGCGGCTCGGGAAAGGGTTCGGCCAAGGCCAAGGACGCCAAGAAGTTCGACCCCAAGGCGGTGCCGACCTTCACCCCGCTGGAGATGTTCACCGTCAACCTGGCCGACCGCGAGGTCGAGCGCTACGCCCAGGTCGGCATCACGCTCGAGATGAGCGATGTCGCGGCTGGCGACCGGCTGAAGAACTTCATGCCCGCGGTGCGGAACCAGATCCTGCTGGCGCTGGGCGACCGCAAGGCCGACGAACTGTCCAGCCGCGAAGGCAAGCTCGCACTGGCGTTGCGCATCAAGCTCGACACCTCGCGCGTGCTCGGGGCGGAATTCGACGACGCGGACTTCGGCCTCGGCGCCGATGCCGCCACCGAGGCCAAGCCCGGCGACGAAGCCGAGGAAGACACCAAGGCAAAGAAGAAGACCAAGGCCAAGAAGGCCAAGGCCGCGCCCGAGCTGCCGGTGCTGGCCGTGCACTTCTCGAACTTCATCATCCAGTGACCGGACCGCGCCCGCAACGCCCCGCGCCGACACGGCCATGAACCAGCAGATCCTGTCCCAGGACGAAGTCGATGCCCTGCTCCAGGGCATCACCGGCGAGAGCCAGAAGCTCGAGACCGAAGACGTCCAGTCCGAGGGCGTCCGCAACTACGACATCTCCAGCCAGGAGCGCATCGTCCGCGGCCGCATGCCGACGATGGAGGTCATCAACGAGCGCTTTGCACGCAACATCCGGATCGGCCTGTTCAACCTGATCCGCAAGAGCCCCGAGGTCGCGATCGGCGGCATCAAGGTCCAGAAGTTCAGCGCCTTCCTGCGCGAGATCGTGGTCCCGACGAACTTCAACCTGGTGTCGATCAAGCCTCTGCGGGGCAGCGGGCTGATCGTCTGCGACCCGGCGCTGGTGTTTGCGGTCATCGACGCCTTGTTCGGCGGCATCGGCAAGTACCACACGCGGATCGAGGGGCGCGACTTCTCGCCGACCGAGTTGCGCGTGATCTATCGCCTCGTCGAGACCATCATCGCCGAGTACAAGAAGGCCTGGACCGGCATCTACCCGGTTGAGCTCAAGTACCAGCGCTCGGAGATGCAGCCGCAGTTCGCGAACATCGCCACGCCGAGCGAGATCGTCGTGGCCACCGCGTTCACGCTCGAGATCGGCGAGACCTCAGGCTCGGTCCACTTCTGTCTGCCGTACAGCACGCTGGAGCCGATCCGCGACGTGCTCTACAGCACCATCCAGGGCGACGCCGTGGAACCCGACCGCCGTTGGGTGAACCTGCTGAAGAGCCAGATCCAGAGCGCCGAGGTCGACCTCGTCGCCGAGCTGGGCACCGCGCCGGCAACGGTGGAGCAACTGCTGTCGTTCAAGCCGGGCGACTTCATCGACATGGACCTCGAACCGATGATCCAGGCCAAGATCGACGGCGTTCCGGTGTTCGACGCCCACTACGGCACCCACAACAAGCACTACGCGATCAAGATCGATCGCATGATCACCAGCACGCAGTTGGGCTGGATCGAGGAGCAGGTCAATGGCTGATGCTGCAGAAGCGCTCGACGGAATGAGCGAAGAGGACCGCATGGCCGCCGAGTGGGCGGCCGCGCTGACCGAAAGCAAGTCCGGCGGCCCGGCGGCCGAGGCAGGGCCCGCCGCCACGACCGCGGTCGAGGCCGTGTCGCCCGCGAACTTCGCGAACTTCGCCGCCGGCAGTGCGGGGCAGCCGATCCCGGCCGGCAACGACCTGAACATGATCCTGGACATCCCGGTCCAGCTCACGGTCGAACTCGGTCGCACGCGCATCCCGATCAAGCACATCCTGCAGCTCGCGCAGGGCTCGGTGGTCGAGCTCGAGACCCTGGCCGGCGAGCCGATGGACGTTCTTGTCAACGGCTTCCTGATCGCCCAGGGTGAGGTCGTGGTCGTCAACGACAAGTTCGGCATCCGGCTGACCGACATCGTCACGCCCAGCGAACGCGTGCGCCGACTGTCGCGCACCTGATCGTCTCGGCAACACGTCCTGACCCATGAACGCGGCCGCTTCCCCGGGCTTCGGTGCCCTGCTCTGGTTCTTCGCGGTCGTGGCCGCGATCCCGCTCGTGCTGTGGTTGCTCAAGCGCTCGCCGCTGGGTGGCTCGCTGGGCCAGCAGGCGCCCGGCGTTCCTCGCACGGTCGCGGTGCTGCCGGTGTCCAACCAGCACAAGCTCGTCACGGTCGAGGTCGGCCGCGGCGAAGAGCGCGTCTGGCTCGTGATCGGCGTCGCGCCGGGCGGCATCCGCACGCTGCACACCATGACCCCCGGGGCCCCGGCACCCGCCGATGCCGCCACCGCCACCCCCGCGGCGGCTGCGTTCTCGCAGCTGCTCGGGCGCATCAAGTCCGACCCCTCGGCGCGCCAGCCATGACCCGCGCCGTGCTGAAACTCGCCTTCGCGTCGGGCCTGTTGGTCCTGGGCACCGCGGCCTGGGCCCAGGGCTCGACCGCCACCGGTCCCTCGGGCTTGCCGCTGGTTGTCGCACAGGGTGCAGGCGGCACCAGCTATTCGGTGCCGATCCAGACCCTTCTGTTCTTCACTGCGCTGTCGTTCCTGCCGGCGGTGCTTCTGCTGATGACGGCGTTCACGCGAATCGTCATCGTGCTGTCGCTGCTGCGCCAGGCTCTGGGGACCCAGGCCGCACCGCCGAACCAGGTCATCGTCGGACTGAGCCTGTTCCTCACGTTCTTCGTGATGGCACCGACCTTCGACAAGATCCACGACCAGGCCTGGCAGCCCTATGCCGCAGGCACGATGCCGGCCGACCAGGCGCTTCAGACCGGCGTGCAGCCGCTGCGCGAATTCATGCTCAAGAACACGCGCCAGAGCGACGTGCAGCTCTTTTCGCGACTGGCCAAGCTGCCCGCCGACGTGAAGGGCGAGGCCGTTCCGCTGCGCGTGCTGGTGCCGGCCTTCGTGACCAGCGAGCTCAAGAGCGCGTTCCAGATCGGCTTCATGATCTTCATCCCCTTCCTGGTCATCGACATGATCGTCGCCAGCGTGCTGATGAGCCTGGGCATGATGATGCTGAGCCCGGTGCTGGTCGCGCTGCCGTTCAAGCTGATGCTGTTCGTGCTCGCCGACGGCTGGAACCTGCTGCTCGGCTCGCTCGCGGCGTCGTTCGTGACCTAGCACTTCATCTGAACCGACACCCGAATCATGGACGCGCAACAAGTCCTCGCCACCGGCCAGAACGGCCTGACCACGCTGCTGATGGTGTCGGCACCGATCCTGCTCGTCGTGCTCGTCGTCGGCCTGCTGGTCAGCATCTTTCAGGCCGCGACGCAGATCAACGAGGCGACGCTGTCGTTCGTGCCCAAGATCGTGGCCGCTGTCATCGTGCTCGGCCTGGCAGGACCGTGGATGATGGGCACGTTGGTCGAATACCTGCGCCAGATGCTGCTCGCCCTGCCTTCGGCCGTCGGCTGAAGCCGCTCCCGCAACCGCGGCGCTCCGGCGACGATGCTCACGTTCTCCGAAGCCCAGGTCTCGACCTGGCTGCTGCCCCTGTTCTGGCCCTTCCTGCGTGCCTTGGCGTTGCTGTCGGTGCTGCCGGTGCTGGGCAACCGCAGCGTGCCGGCGCGGGTGCGCATCGCGCTCGCCGGCTTCATCGCCTTTGCCGCCCAGCCCAGCCTGCCGGCGCTGGGGGCCGAGGTCGCCGCGACCTCGCTGGACTCGCCGATGGCCTTCATGCTCGTCGCGCAGCAACTCGTCATCGGCCTGTCGCTCGGCTTTGCGGTGCGGCTGGTGTTTGCCGCGGTCGAGTTCGGCGGCGAGCTGATCGGCCTGCAGATGGGCCTGAACTTCGCGGGCTTCTTCGACCCCGTTGCCGCCAGCAACGGAACCGCCACGGCCCGATTCTTCGGCACCCTGGTGGCGTGGATGTTCGTCGTCATCGGCGGCCACCTGATCGTCATTGCCGCACTGGTCCAGAGCTTCCAGTCGTTCCCGATCGGGCCCGAGCCCTTTGCCTTCGTGCGCCAGACCCTGCCGCACCAGTGGGGCGCCGAGATCTTTGCCGTCGGTTTCTGGATCGCCTTGCCCATCGTCACGATGATCCTGATGGTCAACCTGATCCTTGGCGCCGTCTCACGCGTCGCGCCGCAGGTCAACATCTTTGCGCTTGGATTCCCCGTCACCCTCAGCGTCGGCCTGCTCGGCCTGCTGCTCACTCTCCCGGCGCTCGAAGCCCCGTTCACGATGGCGCTGGAGCGGGTGCTGGAGAACTTCAGGTAGAGCGAACCCGCACTCGGCTTTCGGAGCACAATTCGGAGATGGACAAAACAGCCTTTGCCATCGTGCCGATGCGGCCCGGTCCCGACGAGGGTGATCCTGACCAGATTTATTGGCTCTCGCGCCCGATGGTTGAACGTCTGGCCGCTGTCCATGAACTGAGCCTCCGGTGCTGGGGTTTGGATCCGGAAACTGCAGATGTTGCATCGCGACTTTCGCGAGTTTGTGTCGTTTCTCAACGCCCAAAGCGTTGAGTTCCTGCTGGTTGGCGGGTGGGCATTGGCCGCCCACGGCCGTCCGCGCGCTACGGGCGACATCGACTTCTGGATTCGGCGAACGCCGGAGAACATCCAGCGCCTGCTGTTGGCGATTTCGGATTTTGGGTTCGGTTCTCTTCGCTTGGACGCGAGCCACTTTGGAGCCGACAGCGTGGTTCAGTTCGGTCGACCGCCGCTTCGAATCGACCTCTTGACGTCGCTGTCGGGAGTCGAATTCGACGCCTGCTGGTCGCGGCGCGTATCGGTCGTCTTTGGCGACATCGAGCTTCAAGTCATTGGCGTCGACGACCTGAAGATCAACAAGCTCGCCACAGGACGTGAACAAGACCAACTGGACGTGAAACAGCTGGAGCACGGCCGGAAGCGGTAAGCCGGTCGCACGGTACCCAATCGGCTCAGGCCGGATTCAGCCTCACGATCGCCAGATTCAGCACCGACGCGAAGGCGACCCAGCCCAGGTAGGGCGCGAGAAGCCAAGCAGCGAGTCGGTCAACGCGACGGGCCAACAGCACGAGGGCCAGGATCGACAGCCACAGCAGGCCGACCTCGGCCAGCGCCCAGTCCGGCCGGCGAAGGTTGAAGAACAGCACGCTCCACAAGACGTTCAACACCAGGTTGATCGCCACCGCCAACACCCATTGGCGGCGCAGCGTCGCGTCCGCGCGCTGCCACACGCGCACGCCGGCCCAGGCGGCACAGAGGTAGATGGTGCTCCAGGCGGGGCCGAACAGCCAGTCGGGTGGCTGCCAGGGCGGCTTGTTCAGCGCCCGGTACCAGGGGCCGATCTCGGTGGCGGCACCCCCGACGGCGCCAACCGCAAAGACCACGGCCAGCGCCACCAGCCAAAGGCGCCAGGTGGGCGTAGCGGCTGTCAGGGTGTACTGCGGGTGATCCGGCAGAGGGTTCAGGCGCGCACCAGGCCCAGCAGGTGGGCCATGTCCTTGAAGAAGATGCGCACATGGGCCATCGGCCGCTTGCGTGTCAGGCGCTTGTGCATGTAGGAGTCAAAGGTGAGTTGCTGCACGTCCTTGTCGCGGCAGATCGACACGAAGCGCTCGCGGCGACGGTCGTTGCGGTACCAGAAGTGCTGCATGACCCCGAGTATCCAGAAGACGCGGCCGTGTTCCTTCATGAACTGCTTGCGCGCGTGCGCCAGCGGCGCCGGGCTGCGCTGGGCGATGCACTGCGCCACCGAATCGGCGGCCATGCGGCCGCTGGCCATCGCGTAGTAGATGCCCTCGCCCGAGGCCGGCGCGACAACCCCGGCGGCGTCGCCGGCCAGCACCACGTCGCGGCCGTTGTCCCACTTGGGCAGGGCCTTCAGCGGGATCGGCGCGCCCTCGCGGCGCACGGTTTCGGCGCCGGCCAGGCCAACGCGTTCGCGCAGCAGCGCCGTGGCGTGGCGCAGTGAAAAGCCCTTGTCCGCACTGCCGGTGCCAATGGACAACGTGTTGCCGTGCGGGAAGACCCAGCCGTAGAAGTCGGGCGACAGCGTGCCGTCGTAGACCACGTCGCAGCGTGACGGGTCGTAGCCCGCGGGTGGCAGATCAGGCTTGGCGACGATCTCGTGATACGCAAAGACGAACTTGCCGCGGTCCCAGCCTTCGATGGCCTGGCGCGCGACCTCGGACCGTGCGCCGTCGGCGCCGACCACGAAGCGCGCCCGCGCATGTGCGGCACCCTGCCCGCCGCGCCAGTGCACGACCGCGGTGCCGTCGGCGTCGCGCTCCAGGCGCTCGAACTTGCCGTCGACCCGCAACGTGCCCGCAGCGGCCGCGCGCTCGCGCAGCCACTCGTCGAAGTGCTCGCGGTCGACCATGCCGACAAAGCCACCCTCGATGGGGATGTCGACTCTCTGGCCGCTCGGCGCAACCATGCGGGCGCAGCGTGCGTGCGCCACCAGCAACTGCGGCGGAATCGCGAAGTCCGCGATCAGCCGTGGCGGGATCGCGCCCCCGCAGGGCTTGATGCGGCCGGCGCGGTCGAGCAGCAGCACGCGCAGGCCGCGGTGGGCCAGTTCGTGTGCCGCCGTGGCGCCAGCCGGGCCGCCGCCGACGACGATGGCGTCGAAGGCATCGGGGACCGGCGCGTCGACATGGCGGGCATTCGGGGCAATGGGATCGGTCATCGTTGCGGCTCCAGCAAGGGGCTCTCGGATGCCGGCCGTGCCGGCGGTACAGGAACAGGTGACGGATCGCCCGGCGTCGCCACGGCTCCGGCCGGCCAGCGTGCCGCGGCCAGTCCGCCGCCACGCCAGGCCAGCAAGGCGGCGAGCCCGAACATCGCGGCCTCGATGGCAAACACGCCGGCATAGCCGATGGCCGGGCTGCCCGACAGCCAGCGCAGCAGGTCGCTGGCGGCAGCACCCAGTACACCGCCGGTGGCAAAACCCAGGGCCTGGGCGGCGCCCCAAAGGCCCATGCGCGTGCCTTCACGGCCTTGACGCCCGCCGGTACCCGGTGCACCACCCGCCAAGGACATCATCGAGCCGATGGCGGCGATCGAAAACGCGCCGTTGGCGACGCCCATGGCAAAGACATTGGCACGGATCGGCCACTCCGGCCAGAGGCCCGTGGCGGCCAGAACCAGGCCGACCAGCGCCAGCGCCGACACCAGGCAACCGCCCACGGTCCAGGCACGCAGCGAGCCGAGCGCGGCACCCGCGATACGGCGGCCGGCCAGGGCTGCCAGCAACATGCCGACCAGGGTGCCGCCGTGCTGGACGCCCGCAAGCTGCGTCGTCTGGCCCGGTGTCATGCCGAACATCATTCCGGCAAACGGCTCAAGGATCAGGTCCTGGCCGCTGTAGGCGACCATCGAAACGAGCACGAAAATGGTGAAGCGCCGTGCATCGGGCTCGGCCCAGACCTCGGTCAGCGCCTGGCGGAACGGCGTGCGCGCCGGCTCGTCACGGGCAGCACCTGTCGAGGCGCGGCCTCGGCCTTCCAGGTCCCACAGGGCCAGCACGGTCACCACCACGGCGATGACCGACACGCTCGCGCAGACCAGCACCAGCCGCGTCGGCCCGAAGGGCTCCAAGGCGCGCCCGGCGCTGCCGGCGGTGATGGCAAAGCCGGCAATCATCATGACCCAGACCAGGGCGGCTGCCGAGCCGCGACGCTCGGGCGCCACGCGCGTTGCCAGCAGCGCCAGCAGCGACGTGCCGCTGGCCGCAACGCCCAGGCCCACCAACACAAACGCCAGCGTGGCCAGCGCCAGCGCCGGCCAGAAGTCGGTGCCCATCCAGGCCGTGGCCAGCGCGGCGAGCGCACCGCCGCTGGCGAGCACGCACATGCCGCCCACGATCCAGGGCGTGCGGCGGGCGCTGCGGTCAGAACCGAAGCCCATGCGCGGCCGGCTCAGCTGCACCGCGTAGTGCAGCGCCACCAGCAGACCCGGAACGAGGGCCGGCAGCGCCCACTCGAGCGCCATCACGCGGTTCAGCGTCGAGGTCGTCAACACGACCACGGCGCCGATCATGGCCTGCACCAGGCCGAGCCGGGCGATGCCGAGCCAGCTCAGCGGCTCACGGGCGTCGGCCAGCGGGCTCACGACAGCGTCCCCGCCGCGGTGACCGACCGCAAGGCCAGCGCCGCGATCAACATGCCCAGCACATAGAGCGTCACTCCGAAGCCGCTGTACCAGAGCGCCCTTTCGGTCGGCGAGCCCAGGAAGCGGCGCATCAGCAGCGCCTGCGCCACCATCAGCGCTCCGACGCCTGCGGCATGCCACGGCGTCCCCCAGGCCAGCAGCAGCGCCACCACCACGCCTTGCGGCACCAGCATCGTCAGGCAGGCCACCTGGGCGGCGCGCTGGGGTCCGAGTGCCACCGGCAGCGAGGCGATCCCATGGCGGCGGTCGCCCTCCATGGACTTGAAATCGTTCAGCGTCATGATGCCGTGCGCGCCCAGGCCATACAGAAGCGCCAGCGACAGCGTGGGCATGCCCGGCAGGCCGCCGACCATCACCGCGGCACCTGTGATCCAGGCCAGGCTCTCGTAGCTCAGGCCGCAGGCGGCATTGCCGAGCCAGCCGTTGCGCTTCAGGCGGAGCGGCGGCGCGCTGTAGGCCCAGGCCAGCGCCAGCCCGACGGCCGCGGCGGCCAGCCCCACCGGTCCGATGACGGCGGCCAGCAGCAGCGACAGCACGGTCCAGAGCACCGCCATGTAGAGGCCCCAGCGCCCGGGCATGCGGCCCGACGGAATGGGACGATGCGGCTCGTTGACGGCGTCGACGTGGCGGTCGTACCAGTCGTTGACGGCCTGGCTGGTCGCGCAGACCATGGGCCCGGCCAGCACCACCCCCGCCGCGATCAGCCAATAGCGGCCCGACAGTGCCTCACCCGACGCAACCACGCCGCAGGCAAAGGCCCACATCGGCGGAAACCAGGTGATGGGCTTGAACAGCTCGGCAATCGCCGAAGGGGCAGGCAGTGCCATAAGGCAATGCTGCCCCTGACGCCGACGGGCGTCAACCTGGATTTACACCCGGGTCTTCACTCGTCGCCGTCGCCGGCGCCGGATTCGAGGCCCACTTCGCCACCACCGTCACCGCCAATGCCGAACCGGCGCAGCTTGATGTACAGGCTCTGGCGCGACAAGCCGAGCAGCTGGGCGGCCAGCACCCGGTTGTTGTGCGTCATGTCGAGCGCCGTGACGATGGACATCTGCTCGATCAGGTCGACGGTTTCACTGACGATCTGTTTCAGCGGCACGCGACCGACCAGGGTGGTCAGCTGCTTGACGGCATGCGGCATCGAGCCACCGCCCGCGGCCGCGCCGCCGCTCGGTTCTGGCCCGGAAGGGTTGCGGCGCTCGCGCAGGGCGAACGCGTACTGCGCCGGGGCCGGCGCGCTGCTGTCCAGACGGGAGGCCCGGACCTCGACGTCGATTTCGGCGCCCAGCACGTCGCGGCACTGCGTTTGCAGCGATGCCGCGGCCCCGCGCTCGGCCAGCCGTGCCATCAGCACGGCCAGCTCAACGCCGCTGCTGCCGAGCCAGCGCTCCAGCGGCGCGCCGATCAGTGCATCTTCACCCGGCAGGCGCAGCAAAGCCGTCATGGCCGGGTTGGCGGCCACGATCTGACCCTGGGCATCGGTGAAGACCAGGGCATCGCCGGCACTTCGCAAGTAAGCCGACGACAGACCACTCAGCCGATCACCGGCCGAAGGCAAACCCGCAGGCGCCTGGGACCGAGGCCGGCCATTGCCTGACCGGCCGGCAGACTCGGCGGCCTCGCTGCGCAAGCCCGGCTCGGGCAGCAACAGCAAACGCAGCAGCAACAAGCGCGTTCCGGCGTCCTGCAGCAGCGCCGCGGCGATCCGCACCCGGCCGCCATCGCCGATCAGCCGCAGTTCCAGGCCGTCGTGTCGACCTTCGGTGCGCACGCGGGCCACGAGGTCCTGCACCGCTTCGGCGGCCGCCGGCTCGAACAGCCCCGCGATCGACGTCCCCACCGCCCGTGCGCTGCGGCCCGCCAGCAGGGCCTGCGCCGCCGGGTTGGCCTCGCGGACGCGCAGCGTGGACAGGTCGACCAGCAGGGTCGGCTCGCCTGAGGCCTGAAACAGGTGTCGGTAACGGCTTTCGGCATCACGAAAGCGGGCGTACTCGTGCTCGGCGCCCTGCTGGGCCTCGACCAGACGCTGCTGCAGCCGCATCGTGCTGCGCTGGTCGCGACCAATGGCCACGACGCGCCCGTGCGAACCATAGGCCGCCGGCACCGCGGTATACAAGACCGGCACGTCGTCGCCGGTGCGCATCGGGTGGTTGACCTGGCGCGGTCGTGCCGGCACCGGGGGTTCAGCCAGCGCGTCGCGCAGCATGTCGGCCACCTTGGGCCGGCTCTCGACGGTGACGATCTCGGCCCAGGGTCGCCCTCGCCATTCGCGAGCCTGGGTCTTCCAGACATCGCGCTCGCTGCCCAGCAAGTCCAGCACCCTGCCCTCGGCGTCGAGCACCAGCACGATCTCGCCGGCCAGTTCGAGCGCACGCTCCAAACCCGCCGCCGCATGGGGCGGCGGCGCTGCCTGGCGCTCTGCCGCAACAGACCCTCCCCGGCGGTGTCCGGGGGGCTGGGCGGGCGGTCTGGGCATTTGGAGGTCCTGTTCAGCTTGTCCGGACGGACCTGCATCGGTGCGCCATCGGCGCCCACTGCGGGATCGGCACGAACCTTGTTTCGGCTCCTCGGTGTTTCCGCTTACTGCCCGATGCGGTCAACCGAGCGTTGCACGGGCGGCGAGCAGGCTTTCAGCCAGCTCGGGCGCTCGGGCCCCGTCATGACCGGAAGCGTCGGCACCCACTCGTGCCACCCACTCCGGGTGCAGCGTCAGGAGTGGCCCACCGACCAGCACCAAGACGCCTCGGTTACGCGACAGCTGGCGCACTTGCGCCACACGTAATGTCAACCAGTCTAGACGCAATTCGCTGCCAATCGAGAACCCGACGGCATCAAACCACTCGTGTTTCAAAGCTTCGATGGAGCCGACTTCGTCCATCCCGGCTCCCGCCGGCCCGCCCAGGACCTCCCAGCCGGATCGCCGGAAAAAGTCGCCGACCATCGCCAGCCCGAGGCAATGCTGCTCGCGGGCGTGCTGCGCCAGAAGGATCCGCCGCCCGTTGGGAGGATGCTGGACCTCGGTGCCGAAGCTCGGGCTCCAGGCCCGCAAAAGCTGTTGCAGGCGCCCCAGCGCGACCGTCACCGACGCAAAGTCGCAACGGTCCTGCTCCCACAGCACGCCCAGGTGGCGCGCGGCGGGAGCCAGCAAGTCGAGGTACACCGACGTCACCGACCCGGCCTTGAGATGCCAACGCCGAACCGCGGCCGCGACTTCCTTGTCGCTGCCCTCAAGCACGATCGACACGAAGCGCGGCACATCGGGCAGCGCCGTGGGCCGGGCGGAAGGCGCGGTGGACGGCTCGCCAAGCGACCGGACCAAGCGCGGAATGACCTCGACTTCGATGGCTCTCGCCAGCGCGGCCATGCGACCCCGCGACGAGCGGCGCTCTTCTGCAAGGCTTTCCCAGACCGTTCCCGGGCTGGGCATCGAGTGCCAATAGGGCACATCGGCCTCGCAGCCTTGGGGGCTGCCTGAAGGCTCCTGCTCCTGGCCATGCGGCATAGACTGCATCCGCTGGTCGTCCTCAACTGCGTGGTGCCGCCGACTCCAGCGCTGGGTGCGCGGGGGCGGCGGTAACCGGGTCTCCAGGCCTGGTTCGTTCGCCACCGGGGCCAAGGCCCTGCTGGCAACCGTCCGGGTCGCACTGTCGTTCGCCGTGGTGGCCGTGCAAAGGGCCGAGTGGCTTTCGAAGTTCATGGTTTGTACACCCGGGCCGTAGGGGCCGCCAGGGAGCAAATCCGGTGTTTGCCCTGTGCTGCAAAGCAGCATGAGCACGGGTCGAGGTGACCCCGGTTCCCCGGCACGACGTCTGTTGGGCACATGGGGTGCCGCCTCCGATTGGCGCTCGGGTTAACCCGTATCGCCGCCTTCACTCGATCCGCAAGCCCCGCACGAGCGGCCTGCAGTCCCACATCCGACTGCAAAGTGTCAACCCGGTTGTATGTCAATCCTTATTGACATTCAAGAGGGTGACGCCTAGTCTGCCGCTGGAATGTCGCAACAGAACCGAACCGTGCCCGGGTCCGTCCCCGTCCGAGTGCCTCCCGGCCTGTACACGCCTGCTGAGCGTGCGCGGCGCGACGCCTCGCGCTGGACGCTGGTGCAGGGCGTGCTGGCGCCGGTGCAGTTCGTCGTCTTCCTGGTCAGCCTGGTGCTGGTCCTTCGCACCCTGGTCACGGGCGAGGGGCTGGCGCTGGCCAATGCCTCGTTTGTCGTCAAGACGGCCCTGCTCTACACGATCATGGTCACCGGTTGCATCTGGGAGAAGGTCGTCTTCGGACGCTGGCTGTTCGCCCCCGCCTTCTTCTGGGAAGACGTGTTCAGCATGCTTGTGCTGGCGCTGCACACCGCCTGCCTGCTGGCACTGGCGACCGACACGATGACCCCGGACGCCCGGCTGTGGCTGGCGCTCGCCGCCTACGCGGCCTACGTCGTCAACGCGACTCAGTTCCTTTTGAAGTTGAGGGCCGCCCGGCTGCAAGCCGATTCGGGCGCAACCCGGGAGGCGATGGCGACATGAGTCCGGTGATCCCCATTCACGCTGAACACACGCCGTCCCCCGGCGCCTGTGCGACCCCACCGGGCGCCTTGGCACAGGTGCTTCGCGAGCGTGGCCAGCACGAGGTGTTCTGCGGGCTGACCGGCATCGTCTGGCTGCACCGCAAGATGCAGGACGCGTTTTTCCTTGTCGTCGGATCGCGGACCTGCGCCCACCTGATCCAGAGCGCGGCCGGCGTGATGATCTTCGCCGAGCCCCGCTTTGCCACCGCGATCCTGGACGAGCGCGACCTCGCCGGCCTGGCCGACGCCCACGACGAACTCGACCGTGTGGTGGGCCAGGTGCTCGCGCGGCGACCCAACCTGCGCACGCTGTTTCTGGTCGGCTCCTGCCCGTCGGAGGTCATCAAGCTCGACCTGAGCCGCGCCGCCGAGCGCCTGAGTCGGGTCCACGGCCCCCACCTGCGGGTCCTGAACTACAGCGGCAGTGGCATCGAGACCACCTTCACGCAAGGAGAGGATGCCTGCCTCGCAGCCCTGGTGCCGACGATGCCCGACGCGCCCGACGAGACGCCTGAGCTTCTGGTGGTCGGCGCGCTGGCCGACGTCGTCGAGGATCAGTTCGCCCGCCTGCTGGCTCAGCTGGGCATCGCACGCGTGCGCTTCTTCCCCGGTCGTCGCAGCGCGCAGTTGCCGTCCATCGGCCCCGGGACCCGGGTGCTGCTGGCGCAACCCTTCCTGGCCGACACGGCGCGGGCGCTGGTCGCACGTGGTGCCCGACTGCTCGGGGCGCCGTTCCCGATCGGCGTCGAGGGCACGACCCGCTGGCTCGGTGCCGCCGCCCAGGCGTTCGGCATCGACGCCCAGACGCTGGAGCATGTCACGGCTCCCGCGCGCCACCGTGCGGCCAAGGCGCTGGAAGGCCCGCGCGAGCGGCTGGCCGGTCGGCGGATCTTCTTCTTCCCGGACTCTCAGCTCGAGTTGCCGCTGGCCCGCTTCGCCCAGCGCGAGCTCGGCATGCAGCTGCTCGAAGTTGGCACGCCCTACCTGCACCGCCAGCAGCACGCCGAAGAGCTGGCGCTGCTGCCCGCGGACACCCGGATCGTCGAAGGCCAGCATGTCGACCGACAGCTCGAGCGTTGCCTGCGCAACCGCCCCGACCTGACCGTCTGCGGTCTTGGCCTGGCCAACCCGCTCGAGGCCCAGGGCCTGGCCACCAAGTGGTCGATCGAGTTCGTGTTCACGCCGATCCAGGGCTACGAGCAGGCCGGTGACCTGGCCCAGTTGCTGGCCCGCCCCCTGCACCGGCACGCGTTGCTGAGCGCCGCCTGAACCGCAGCACCGGGCGCCACGACCATGCAACTCACGCTCTGGACCTACGAAGGCCCGCCGCACGTCGGCGCGATGCGCATCGCCACCGCGATGCGGGGCGTGCACTACGTGCTGCACGCACCACAAGGCGACACCTACGCGGACCTGTTGTTCACGATGATCGAGCGGCGCAACGCGCGACCGCCGGTCACCTACACCACGTTCCAGGCACGTGACCTGGGCGGCGACACCGCCGAGCTGTTCAAGACCGCTGCGCGCGAGGCCGTCGAGCGCTTCAAGCCACAAGCCCTGCTGGTCGGTGCGTCGTGCACGGCCGAGTTGATCCAGGACGACCCCGGCGGCCTGGCCTCGACGCTGGGGCTGAACGTTCCGGTGATCCCGCTCGAACTGCCGGCCTACCAGCGCAAGGAGAACTGGGGCGCAGCGGAGACGTTCTACCGCCTGGTGCGCACGCTGTGCCCGGCGCCGGCAACGACGGTCAAGCGGGTGCCGCCCGTCGGCCGCACGGCGCGTGTCAACCTGCTCGGGCCGACCGCGCTGGGTTTCCGCCACCGCGACGATGTCGTCGAGATCAGCCGCCTGCTGGAGCTGATCGGCATCGAGCTCAACGTCGTCGCGCCGATGAATGCAACGCCGGGGGATCTGGCGCGTCTGCACGAAGCCGACTTCAACGTCGTGCTCTACCCGGAGACCGCCGGCACCGCAGCCGCCTGGCTGCAACGCGCCCACGGGCAGCCGTTCACACGCACGGTGCCGATCGGCGTCAAGGCCACGGCCGCTTTCGTCTCCGAGGTCGCGACGCTCGCCGGCTTCGACGAGCCGCAGACGGCGCGCGCCCAGGCGTTGCTCGAGTCGCGCGCGACCTGGTACTCGCGCAGTGTCGACTCGACCTACCTGACCGGCAAGCGGGTCTTCGTGTTCGGCGACGCCACCCATGCCATCGCGGCAGCCCGCGTGGCGGCGCACGAGATCGGCTTCAAGGTCGTCGGCCTGGGGAGCTACAGCCGTGAACAGGCCAAGGACGTCCGCGCGGCGGCTGCCGAGCTCGGGCTGGAGGCGCTGATCACCGACGACTACCTTGAGGTGGAGGCCCGGATCGCCGAACTGCAGCCCGAACTGGTGCTGGGCACGCAGATGGAGCGCCACACCGCCAAGAAGCTCGGCATCCCCTGCGCGACGATCTCGGCGCCGGTGCATGTGCAGGACTTCCCGGCGCGCTATTCGCCACAGATGGGCGTCGAGGGCGCGAACGTGATGTTCGACACCTGGGTCCACCCGCTGATGATGGGTCTCGAGGAACACCTGCTTCATATGTTCCGCGAGGACTTCGAGTTCCACGACGGCGCGGCGGCTTCGCATCTGGGTGGGCATGGGGCAGGCAGGTCGGCAGCGGCGCCCCAGCCTCCTGTTACCGAACAGGACACGACCGAAACACTGCAAAGCCCATCGCAGGCGGCCCGTTGGGGCATCGATGCAGAGAAGGAGCTCGGAAAGATCCCGTTCTTCGTCCGCGGCAAGGCGCGGCGCAACACCGAACGATTTGCCGCCGAGCGCGGCCTGGCGACGATCACCGTGGAGACGCTCTACGATGCCAAAGCGCACTTCAGCCGCTGACGGCGCGAGCCCCGCCGCGACGCCGATCCGCGTCGTGCTGGTGACGTTGGACGCGCACCTGGCGAGCGCCGCGGCCCGCGCCGAGCGCCGGTTGCGCGAGCACCTGCCGGGCCTGTCGCTGGCGGTCCACGCGGCCAGCGAATGGGGCGAGGACGGCGCGGCGCTGGATCGCTGCCGCGCCGACGTCGCCCAGGGCGACATCGTGATCGCGACGATGCTGTTCATGGAAGACCACTTCCGGCCGCTGCTGCCGGCGCTGGCAGCGCGCCGCGAGGCCTGCGACGCCATGGTCTGCGCGATGAGCGCCGGCGAGGTCATGCGCCTCACGCGCATGGGCCGCTTCGCGATGGACGGCTCGACCAGCGGCCCGATGGCCTGGCTGAAGAAGCTGCGCGGCAAGCCCGCGACCGGCGCCGACCGCAAGCCCAACACGCCGCCCACCGGCAGCGGCGAGGCCCAGATGAAGATGCTGCGGCGGTTGCCGCTGTTCCTGCGCTTCATCCCCGGCACGGCGCAGGACGTCCGCGCGTACTTCCTGGTCCTGCAGTACTGGCTGGCGGGGTCGGAGGACAACATCGCCAACCTCGTGCGCCTGCTGGTCGAACGCTACGCCGCGGGCCCGCGTGAAGCGCTGCGCGCCCTGGCCAGGCCCGATGCCCCACAGGCCTACCCCGAAGTCGGCGTCTACCACCCGGCCCTGCGCAGCCCGGCCGGCCTGCGCATGAGCGAACACCTGGCCGCCCTGCCGGGCGCCGGCAAGCCCGGCCCGGCCGGCACCGTGGGCCTGCTGCTGATGCGCTCGTATCTGCTGGCCGGCAACGCCGCACACTACGACGGCGTGATCGCAGCGCTTGAGGCGCGCGGCCTGACCGCGATACCGGCGTTTGCCAGCGGCCTGGACTCGCGACCGGCGATCGAACGCTTCTTCTTCGACGCCAAGGGTCGTCCGACGGTTGACGCGGTGTTGTCGCTGACCGGGTTTTCGCTTGTCGGTGGCCCAGCGTACAACGATGCCCACGCCGCCGAAGAGATGCTGGCACGGCTGGACGTGCCGTACCACGCCGCGATGGCGGTGGAGTTCCAGACCCTGGAGCAATGGCGTCGCAACGATCGTGGACTGATGCCGGTCGAGTCGACGATGATGGTCGCGATTCCCGAGTTGGACGGCGCGACCGGGGCCATGGTCTTCGGCGGTCGGGGCGGTGATCCTTCGGCGGCGATCAGCACCGCCCAGCTG
>JAJTGU010000188.1 GCA_021297985.1 Rubrivivax sp. | reverse complement strand
GCGTGCGCCAGGGGCTGGACCTGGATGCCGACCCGTCCGTCGTCGAGCCGGTTCTGGCGGGGCTGCCGGGGGCAGATCGGCCCGGCATTCGGGTGCCGGGGGCCATGGACGGCTTCGAATCCGCGCTGCGTGTGATCCTCGGCCAGCAGGTCAGCGTGGCCGCTGCGCGCACCTTGACGACGCGCCTCGTGCAGGCGCTGGGTGAGCCCATCGTCACGCCGTTTGCCGACCTGAACCGCTTGTTCCCGCGCCCCGAGGCGGTGGCCGCCGCCAGCGTCGACACTTTGGGCGCCCTGGGCATCGTGCGCCAGCGCAGCGGCGCGATGCAGGCGCTCGCGCGGGCCGTGCTTGAAGGCCGGCTCGAACTGCACCCCGCCGCCCCGCTGCAGGCGACGCTGGACACGCTGCGCGGACTGCCCGGCATCGGCGAATGGAGCGCGCAGTTGATCGCGATGCGCACACTGGCCTGGCCGGACGCCTTTCCGGCCAGCGACATCGGCGTGCTCAACGCGCTGGGCCACCGCGACGCCCGACTTGCCGAGACGCAGTCCCAGGTCTGGCGGCCGTGGCGGGCCTATGCCGTGATGCGGCTGTGGCAGGCTCTCGAAACCGGGCCCCAACCGGTCCGTACTGACCCGAAAAGTGAACTGACATGAACCGTGCAACGCCTCTGGTCGCCCAGGCCCGGCTGGATTCACCGCTCGGCCCGCTGCTGGCCGCCGCGACCGCCCAGGGCCTGGCGGGGCTCTGGTTCGACGGCCAGCGCCACCACCCCGGCGAGCTGATCGCGCCGCTGCGGCCCGACGACCCGCACATCGCCGCCACCCGCCAGCAGCTCGCCGACTACTGGCGGGGCCGGCGGCGCGCCTTCGATCTGACGCTCGACCCGCAAGGCACGCCGTTCCAGCAATCGGTCTGGCGGATGCTGTGCGGCATCGCCTGCGGTGCGACCACGAGCTACGGCGCCATCGCGCGTGCGCTGGCCCGGCCGCAGGCGATGCGGGCGGTGGGCGCGGCGGTCGGCCGCAACCCGCTGAGCATCGTCGTGCCCTGCCACCGGGTGCTGGGCCAGGACGGCTCGCTCACCGGATACGCCGGCGGGCTGGACCGCAAGACGGCACTGCTGGCGCTGGAGCGCGAGGGTCAACCTCCCGCGGCGCTGGCCGCGTGATGGCGCCGAACACCCCGATCCGCGGCCAGGACCTGGTCGAACTGGTGCTGCTGGCGGCGCTGTGGGGGGCGTCGTTCCTGTTCATGCGCCTGGGTGCGGCCGATTTCGGGCCTGCGGCGCTGCTGTTCCTGCGCCTGGCAGGGGCTGCCGCGGTGCTGCTTCCGGTCCTGGTCCTGCGGGGCCAGTGGCCCGCACTGCGCCAGCACTGGCGACCCATCGTGACGGTGGGCGTCATCACGTCGCTGCTGCCGTTTGCGGCCTTCATCACCGCAGCACTGGTGTTGAGCGCCGGGCTTTCGTCCATCCTCAACGCCACGGCGCCGCTGTGGGCGGCCCTGATCGGCTGGGTGGTGTTTGCCGACAAGCCGGACCGCAGCCGCAGCGTGGGCCTGGCGCTGGGCTTTGCCGGCGTGCTGCTGCTGGCCTGGGACCAGGCCAGCTTCAAGGCCGGCCACCACGGGGTGAGCCCGGCCGTCGGCATTGCGCTGTGCCTGGCGGCGACGCTGCTGTACGGCGTCGGCGCGCACTTCGCGCGCATGAAGCTTGCCGGCATCCCCCCGCTGGCGGTGGCCACCGGCAGCCAGGCCGGCTCGGCCGTCCTCGCCCTCGTGCCGGCCGTGCTGTGGTGGCCCGCGCAGACGCCAGGGCCGGTGGCCTGGGCTTCGGCCGCGGCACTGGCAGTGGCCTGCACGGCGCTGGCCTACGTGCTGTACTTCAGGCTCATCGCCCACGTCGGGGCTGGCAACGCGATCACGGTCACGTTCCTGATCCCGGCCTTCGGCATCGGCTGGGGCGTGCTGTTCCTGGACGAAGCGCTGGACGCGCAGGTCGTGGCCGGCTGCGCCATCATCGTGCTGGGAACGGCTCTGGCAACCGGCGCCTTGAAATGGCCGCGTCGCACCCACCCGGCGGCCTGAGGCCGCGCCGCGTAAGGATCAGCGGAACTTCGGCTGCGGAATCGTCCGCAGCTCGCTGGGCAGCGAGCCGATGTACTTGGACATGGCCTTGAGCTCGGCGTTGCTAAAGTTCTTCACCTGGGCCGACATCACCGGGTGGGCGCGTCCGACGTTGGTGTTGCCTTCGACCTTGTAGCTCTTCAGCGCGACAAACAGGTATTCGTCGAACTGGCCGCCGATCTTGGGGTAACTCGGGTCGATGGGCTTGTTGAAGTTGGCGCCATGGCACGAGATGCAGGCGCCCTTGGTCAGCAGCGCGGCCACCTCGGCCGACGGTTGCCGGGCCGGGGTCTCGGCAACGGTCTTGATGCTGTCGCGGCCATGCTGCTCGTAGTACGCCGCGAGGTCGGCCATCTGCTGCTCGGACATCGATCCGGCGATCGCGCGCATCGTCGGATGCCGGCGGTCGCCCTTCTTGTAGGCGGCCAACGAAGCCACGATGTACTTGGCGTTCTGGCCCGAGATCTTGGGCACGCGGTGGACTTCCGGGAAGCTGCTCTGGTAGCCGACGATGCCATGGCAGCCGATGCACGAAGCAGCCGCCTTTTCGCCTTCGGCAGCACGGCCAACGATCGTCTGTGCCGACACCAGCGGCGGGGCGAGGGCGGCGGCCAGGGCCAGGGCGGCAAAGACTTGAGGCTTGCTCATGGAAGGCGTTCGGGAAGGAGGTTTCGACAGTCGTGCGTGACGCAAGACTGCGGACGATTATGGCACCCCTATACTGGATCGAACCCCGCGCCAGCACCCCCTTCCAACCCGTTCATCCAGGCTTCCCGATGCGTTTCGAAGGCTCGCAGAACTACGTCGCCACGCCCGATCTGATGCTGGCCGTCAACGCCGCCGTGACGCTGCAGCGGCCGCTGCTCGTCAAGGGCGAGCCGGGCACCGGCAAGACCATGCTCGCCGAGGAAGTGGCCGCGTCGATGGGCCTGCCGCTGCTGCAGTGGCACATCAAGAGCACGACCAAGGCCCAGCAGGGCCTGTACGAGTACGACGCCGTGAGCCGGCTGCGCGACAGCCAGCTCGTCGACGTGCAGGGCTCCGAGAAGGTCAAGGACATCCGCAACTACATCGTCAAGGGCGTGCTGTGGCAGGCCTTCACGGCCGAGAAGCCGGTGGCGTTGCTGATCGACGAGATCGACAAGGCCGACATCGAGTTCCCGAACGATCTGCTGCGCGAACTCGACCGCATGGAGTTCCATGTCTACGAAACCCGCGAGACGATCCGTGCCGTCAACCGGCCCGTGGTCTTCATCACCTCCAACAACGAGAAGGAGCTGCCCGACGCGTTCTTGCGCCGCTGCTTCTTCCACTACATCAAGTTCCCCGACGCCGAGACGATGCGGAGCATCGTGGAGGTGCACTTCCCGGGCCTGAAGAAAGAGCTGCTGGGAGCGGCACTGAAATCCTTCTACGACGTGCGGGGCCTGCCCGGGTTGAAGAAGAAGCCCTCGACGAGCGAGCTGCTCGACTGGCTCAAGCTGCTGGTGGCCGAGGACATCCCGGCGCAGGCGCTGCAGAGCAAGGACGACAAGGTCGTGCTGCCGCCGCTGGTGGGCGCGCTGCTGAAGAACGAACAGGACGTGACGCTGTTCGAGAAGCTCGTGTTCATGCAGAAACACAATCGATGACACTGTGAGCGGCTGGCCCGAACCGGTCACGCTGACCGGCCCCCACGCGACGCTGGTGCCGCTGGCGGTCGAGCACCACGACGCACTGGTCGCGGCCACGCGGGACGGCGAGCTCTGGCGGCTCTGGTACACGGCCGTGCCCTCGCCCGAGGGCATGGCCGCCGAGATCGAGCGCCGGCTCGCCCTGGCCGCCAGCGGCTCGATGCG
>JAJTGU010000163.1 GCA_021297985.1 Rubrivivax sp. | reverse complement strand
CCGAAGACATCGGCGGTGAAGGCAGCCAGGCGTCCTTCGCGCAGTTCCTCCGCGGCACGAGACAGATAAACCTGCCCGACAGCGTTGCCCAGCAATGCCATCGGCGCTTGCACAACCACCATCGCCAGCATGAGATGTCCAGCCTCCCCAGGCCCGGCCATCGCGGCAATCATCAAGACCGGCAAATGGATGCTGGCTGCGTTGGCCAATGCCTCGGGTGCAGAGAAGATCGGAAACCGAAAGTGACGAAGGGCACACTGCCAGAGTCCCCACTTTGCGCCGACGGGGATTGGGCTTCTGGCGTTCCGGCGCATCGAATTCGCAACAAGCATCAAGGTGCCCGCCAAGCTGTTGAACACCGGGCCGGCCATCAGGCCCGCCGGCCCGGCACTCGCAACGCCCAGCGCAAGCTGGCTACCCGAAGCCGCAGCCGACTGCACGACCCGGGTTGCGGCAAGCGTCTGATAACTCCTGAGGCGAAGGTTCCAGTACTGAAGTGCGGCAAAGGTACCGGCCAGGAACACGCACAAGGGGAACATCCAGAGGTAGCCCTCCAGGCCCGGTTGACCCAGCGCAGCAGCCAGCCAGGCGGGGGCCAGGACAGCGGGGATGGCCGTCATCGTCCCGATGACCGTTGAGGCAACGACCGCAACCAGGGTCAGGCGGGCGGCCTCGTTGTCGTCTTCGGGAAGTGCGATCGCGATCTCATACCGCATGCAGGCCGCTACGGCGATGATCGACACGATCGAAGAAAAGGCCGCGAGCAGCCCGAACTCCGCGGGTGAATAGAGGCGGCTCAGTACCGGCAGCGCGAGCGCGGTGACCGCATGCCCCAGCGCTGTCCCGCCCACGAGCACCCCGACCGCGCGAGCAAAGCTCCCGGACACTGCTGCACGCAGGCGGTCTAGCAATGGCATGGAACCCGATCCGACAACCGCGGAAGAAGGGCGCGCAGCATGAACGGCGCAGCCTGTCGGCCGCCCGTTCAGGCCGTGGCGCGCCGACCGAAGCCCAGGGCCCGCCGAAGACGCAGCCGAAGGGCCCGGCTCTCGTCGTCGGCGGCGGGCCGACGCCACAGGTGGCCACCGACGATCATCACGACCAGGGCGACAAGCGTGCTCGCAAAGGCCAGGACCATCCAGAAAGATCGTCTCGGGCTGGACTTTCGCTCCGGCGGCTGGGCCGGATCAACGACCTGGATCAAGACACCTTCCCGGCTTTCGTCGACCCTGGCGAGTTCGTACTGGCGGGAGAAGAGCTCGAACAAGGTCTCTTGGTATTTGAACTCGCGGTATCGAGTGATGTAGTCGGCATCACCTTGCGCCGGCGCTGCGGTCTCGGTCCGCGCAAGCTGTGCGCGGAGCGCGGACAGTTGCTGCATCTGCGCCTGTATCTCGGGCGTCGTGTCGGCCAGTGCGCTGCGCAGGGTCTGCAGGCGGACCTCGGCTGCCGTGACCTCCGCCTGAAGTCGGGCATAGCGCTCGGCTGCGGCACGTGGTTCGGCCTTCAGCGCACCCCGGTTGAACCCACTGCCCTCCAGGGCGACCTGGGCCGCGCGCAAACGCTCGGACGTGCGCTTGAGCTGAGTTTCGAAAAGCGCGCGACGCTGCTGCGCTTCGGTCAGAAGCAACTGGCCGCTGAGCTTTCGCAGGGCCTCGACATGGTGGCTGGCCATCGCCGCAGCCCGCTTGGGGTCAAGGTCATCGACCTCGATCGTGATCATGCCGTCCCGGCGACCGGCTGCGACTCGAACGTTGCGCTGCAGCTTCTCTCGCGTGTCGACGAGCAGGTCCTTGTCATAGACCCGGGCGAGGTCGAAGGTCGCAATCAGTTCATCTTGGATGGTCCTGCTCTGGACGAGTGCGACATAAAGATCGGTCGGGTTTCGCAGCCCGCCCGCCGCACCCGCCAGATTGCCGATCGCACCCAGCGACGCCAGCGCCATTGCCGCGGAATTCTGCGGTTGCTGGGGAGGAAGAAGACTGGTGCGTGCCGTGAACGTCGGCTTGACCAGGTAGCTGACACCAAGCGCCAGCGCTGACGCGAGCAGCGGCGCCAGCACGAGCCAGCGCAGCTTCTCGGCCAACACCACGGCGATTTCAAGACCCGTGACTGGCGGTACAGCGACCCCGGAATCCGATGCAGATTGGAGGTTCATCGCCACCAGGTGCGCAAGCCGGCAACGCCGAGGCCGAACTGGTAGAGGATCTGGCTCCAGTCCTTGCCCGCCTGGATCCAGGTGCTCTTGTCCAGTTCCTCCGGGACGAACACGGTGTCCCCGGGCAGCATCGCGAGCTCGCCAATCGTGTTGCCGCGTTGGAAGAAGCCCCGGCTCTGCAGGCTGCTCACGACCTGGCCGTTGGCCCGCACGACGAACACGCTGCCCTCGTCTGCGCCCTTGGTGGGCCCGCCAGCGAGCCGCAAGGTGTCGGCCAGCGTTCGGGTATCGGCATGCAGGTAGGTGCCGGCATTGAAGACGCTGCCGAACACGCCGACCGAGTTCGGGCGCGGGGGAACATAGATTCGATCATCGTCCTCGACCAGCAGCGGAGGCAGTTCCGTGGCGTCTGGCGGCAGCTGGAGCACCAGCCTGCCCGACGGCTTTTCGGCACGCAGCCTCTCGAAGAGGCGCCCGGCGACGGCTCCCGAAGGATCCGAGCGTACCGCCGCGTCGGAACTGGACGGCCGCTGGGTCGCTGCGAGCAATGCCAGCCGCGTCTCGAGCTCCCCCAGGGCACGGTCATAGTTCCGCCGCTGCTGCTCACGCGTGGACTCGCGGGACAACTCGGTACCGAAGACGAACGCATCGGTTGTCAAGCCGCCCGCGGCACGCAACGCATCGCGCAACGTGCTGCCCGGGGGCAGGATGTAGACGTCGGGCCGCCGGACCTCGCCTTCGACTCTGACGCGTCGGTTCTGCGGGGTGGTCGAGGCCACGGTGTCGACAACGCTG
>JAJTGU010000261.1 GCA_021297985.1 Rubrivivax sp. | reverse complement strand
CGGCCAGGGCCCCTAAATCCAAATCAGACAGCTACGCATGTAGAACCGTCCGGCGATGGCTTGCGGACGGGGGTTCGATTCCCCCCGGTTCCACCATCCATAGGTCCGCATAGGGCCGCATACGAACGAGCCGCCAAGTCAATCAACGACTTGGCGGCTTTTTCACGTCCGCATGGGGTCGGGTGGGGTCGGTCGATCGCGGGGTCGGATCGGGTCCGGAGCAACCGGACCAGGACGGGTTCGGCATCGAACAGACGCCTCGCGGCAGGGAACACACCATGGCGGTGCCGTGCGTGTGCCGGCGATCCGGTCCAGGGCTCTCGATGTTCATCCTCAAGCCGATGCTTTGCGCCCTCGCGGTCGCAGGAGTCTGCATCCCCGCGCAGGCGACGACGCGGATCGCCGTGAGCTTCGACGATCCCGGTGCGCTTTACGGCCGCTACTACGCCGACATCGAGCGCACCACCGTGGCTGCGGGTGCCGAATGGCTCTCACACTTCGCGCTGGTCGCGCCGGGCGCGGAACTGAGCGTGCGTGTCGGCTTCGCCTCGATCGCAACCGCCAACGGACGCAGCGCGAGCAGCGCGTTCGTGTGGACCGACGGTGACGGCGTCGGAGTCTTCGAACAAGGTGCGGCGCACGAGTTGCGGACCGGCATCGACATCAACGGCGAATCGGCCGACATCGAGTTCAACCTCGGAGTCGACGGCTACCTTCAGGACGAGTTGTGGTTCGATCCCGATCCGGCCGCGCGGCTCGCATCGGTGCCGGCGGACCGCACCGACGCCGTGTCGGTCATGCTGCACGAGTTCGGACACGCGCTGGGCTTCAACGGCTGGCGACATGGCCTGAGCGGCGATCTCGCCGGGAACTACCAGTCGACCTTCGATGCCTGGGTGCGGCCATACGAAACCGCCAACGGGACGGTGCTGCAGTTCCATGGTGCTGCCGCCTTGTTGCACCACGGCGCTCCGGTTCCACTCACTTACGGCAACTACGCACACCTCGGCAACCTGGGCTCGGCGTCCGGTGCAGACCTGGTCCCCGACCTGATGAACGGCATCGTCTTCTACCGCGGCACCCGGTACGACATCTCGGCGCTGGACCTGCGCATCCTGCACGACATCGGGCTGCCGGTGACGTTGGCCGTTCCCGAGCCCGGCACGTTCGCGTTGTGGCTGGCCGGCCTGGGCCTGCTGGCAGCCGCGCGACGCGGCAGCCGCCGCCCGACCGCTGGCGTGCGCCCGCGGTCAGACGGGGCCGATTCGCCTCTTTAGTGTCGACACCGCGTCCCGCCTCCGCGACGACCGTCCCTCGTGCCGCGGCCGCGGATCGGGATGCAACGAGCCGGCCGGACGGATGCTGTGTGTGCGGCCGAACCGACGGACCGATGGCTGCTGCCGCAGGCTGCGGGCTTCAACTTCTTCAGCAGGCACACCATGGCTTCGAACCGTTCCCTCGCCCTTCACACCCTGGCCGCCGCCCTCGCGCTGCTGTCCTTCGGTGTCGCCCAGGCCGCCAATCTCAGCAAGCCCGACTACGCCGCGGGCAAGACGCGAATCGACGCCGACTACCAGGCCGCCAAGGCCAGTTGCGCTCCGGAGACGGGCAACGCTCAGGACGTCTGCCTTGAGGTGGCCAAGGCCAGGCAGCAGGTGGCCCGGGCCGAGCTGGAGTTCGGCTACACCGGCAAACCGGCCGACGAGATCAAGATCCGTGTCGCCCGTGCCGAATCGGCCTACGGGGTCGCCAAGGAGCGGTGCGACGATCTGGCCGGCAACACGAAGGCGGTGTGCGTGAAGGAAGCCAAGGCCGTCGAGGTGAAGGCCCTGGCGGAGGCGCGATTGGTCAAGTCGGTGGGCGAGGCCAGCCGGGATGCCGCGGCGGACGTTCGCGAGGCCGACTACAAGGTCGCCGCCGAGAAGTGCGATGCGATGGCCGGCGACGCGAAGAGCACCTGCATCGCGGCGGCCAAGTCGCGCTACGGCAAGAGCTGAGTCGCGGATGCGCGGCCGGGGTGCCGGGCGGCTGCCTGGCGCTCCCTTCGGCCGCGTGTGCGAGCCTTCCCGGTCGCCTTGGCGCCGTCGGGTCGCCCGCGAACTCAGCCGCCGTGCCGGGTTTCGAGCAGATCGACCTCGTGCAGCAGGCGGCGCAGCGTGGTCTCTTCCAGGCCATGTTCGAGGCCTTCCCGCAGCAGCGCCTCTCGTTCGGCGCGCAACGCCAGCATGCGCAGCCGGATCTCGATCGCCTCGCGCGCCGCCCGGGGTGCGGGTGCGCGGCCCTCGGCCAGGTGGCCGATGCGGTGCAGGTAGGGTGCGAGGATGCGCTCGGCGATCGCCGCAGTGGCCACCGGCGATGTCGACGGCAAGGCCGCACGCACCGCGGCGATGGCCGCAGCGGCTGCGGCGCGGCGCACGGTGTCTTCGGATCTGCGCTCCGTCGCTTCGTCGGGCTGTGGAAGCTGTCGCAAAGCCCGGGGCAAGGCCACGCTGGCCAGCAGAAGGCTGAAGACGATGACGCCCGCGGCCAGCAGGATGGCCAGGTCGCGCGCCGGGAACGGCACACCCCCGGCGCCGGCCAGCGGCAGGGTCAGCACGGCCGCCATCGTCACCGCGCCGCGCACACCGGCCAGGGCCACCACCTTCACACGGGCGGCGTCGGTGCGCGCCGGGGCGCCGGCCGCCAAGTGGCCGCTGCGGCGCCGCACCTTCAGCGACACCCAGACCCACGCGGTGCGCAGCACCGCAAGGGCCAGCGTGATGATGGCGGCATACGGCACGAGCCACCATGCGCTGGGCAAGGCGGCCGCCTGCGCCGTCTGCGGCGCGGCCTGCACAAGCGCCGGCAACTGCTGCCCGAGCAGCACGAAGATGCTGCCGATGGCGGCGAACTGGAGCAGGTCCCACACCGCGGTGCGGTGCAGCCGCGTGCCGGGACGCCAGGACCAGGCCTCGGTGCTGCTCATCGTCACGCCGGCCGCCACCGCGGCAAGGATGCCCGAGCCATGGAACCGCTCGGCCAGCAGGTAGACGCCGAAGGGCAGCAGCACGGTCACGAGGATCTGCGCCCCACCGTCTTCGCCCCAGCGCCCCGAGGCCCAGGTGACCAGACGCGCGACGACCCACGTGACGCCGAAGCCCACCGCCAGGCCGACACCCGCCGACCAGACGAAGCTCAGCACCGCGTCGGGCAGCGAAAACGCCCCGGTGAGCGCGGCGGCCACCGCGTAGCGCATGCACACCAGGCTGGAGGCGTCGTTGAGCAGCGCCTCGCCTTGCAGCACGTGCAGCAGGCGCGGCGGGAAGGGTGAGCGGGCGGCCAGCGCCGACATCGACACCGGGTCGGTGGGTGAGATCGCGGCCGCCAGGGCAAAGGCCACCGCCAAGGGCATGGCCGGCAGCAGCCAGTGGATGAACAACCCCATGCCGAGCACCGTGAACAAGACCAGCCCGAGGGCCAGCCGCAGGATCGTGCTCGCGTCGCGGCGCAGCGCCTGGTTCGGGATCCGCCAGCCGTCCAGGAACAGCAGCGGCGGCAGGAACAGCAGGAAGAAGAGCTCCGGCTCCAATGTCACCGAACTGAGACCCAGCGCGGCCACGGCGGCACCCAGCGCCATCTGCACCAGCGGCAGCGGCAGCCGCGACACCCGCGCCAGGAAGCCGCTGAGCACCACGGCCAGCAGGGACATCAGCACGATGCCGGTCACCTCCATGTCGGCGGACCGGGCGTCGTGCTCCGAGCGAAGGGGAGGCTGGGCACGCAGCCAGTGGGCCACGCGGCTGCGCCGGGCGTCGGTCTGATGGCGCACGCACGGCGCCGGCCGGGCCTCGATGCCGCGGACCACCGCGATACGGTTCAACGTGCGACATCGGACAGACCGCCGCGGCGCGGGTGTTCACGCTCGCGGCTTCATGGCCGAATCAACGCACAGTACCGCCAGCGCAGGCGCAGCCGACCGAGTCGACGAGCGGCCTCTCGAACAGCCGCCACGGCACGGCACGCTCGAGCGCGCCGGCCGGGGTGCGGCCGCCGCCGCGCTTCAGGCGCTCGCGTTCGTCCAGTTCATCGGCGAGACCTCCGCCGCCGCAGCGCGCTCGGTGCGCCACCCGCAGCAATGGCGGGTGCGCGCGATCTGGCACGAGATCCAGGTCGGCGGTCTCGAAGCGCTGCCCATCATCGGCCTGACCTCGTTCCTGCTCGGCGTGGTGGTGTCGTACCAGGGCGCGGCGCAGTTGCAGCACTACGGCGCGAACGTGTTCGTGGTCGAGCTCGTCGGCTACGCGATGCTGCGCGAGTTCGCACCGCTGATCGGCGCCATCATCGTCGCCGGCCGTTCGGGATCGGCCTACGCGGCGCAGATCGGGACCATGATCGTGGCCGAGGAGGTCGACGCCCTGCGCACGATCGGAATCGACCCGCTGCAGCGCCTGGTGCTGCCCAAGATCGTCGCGCTGGCCGTGGCGCTGCCGCTGGTGACGGTGTTCGCGGACATCGCAGGCGTGTTCGGCGGCATGGTCGTCGCGCGGTCCGAGCTGGGCATCGGCTTCGGCGAGTTCATCGAACGCTTCGGCCGCGTGATGCAGGGCTCGGAGTTGCTCGTCGGGGTCGGCAAGTCGGTCGTGTTTGCCTTCGTCATCGCCACCGTCGGCTGTTTCCAGGGGCTGCGCACCTCCGGCGGCGCCGACAGCGTCGGCCGCCAGACGACGCTCAGCGTGGTGCAGTCGATCTTCCTCGTCATCGTCGCCGATGCGCTGTTCTCGGTGGTCTTCAGGATGCTGGATCTCTGACGTGGCGGACCGCCAAGACGCGATCGTCGAGATGCGCCGGATCTTCACCCGCTTCGGCGCCCACACCACGCACGAGGGCCTGGACCTCACGGTGCATCGCGGCGAGATCCTGGGCCTGGCCGGCGGCAGCGGTTCGGGCAAGACGGTGCTGCTGCGCGAGATGACGGGCCTGCAGCGCCCCGACTCGGGCGACGTGCGCGTGTTCGGCGCCGCACCGGCCGGGCTTGAAACCGCGGGCGGCCTGGCCCTGCGGAAGCGTTGGGGCGTCATGTTCCAGCGCGGCGGGCTGTTCGGCTCGCTGTCGGTGCGTCGCAATGTCGGCCTGCCGCTGCACGAGCACACCGCGCTGACCGACGCCGACATCGACCGCATCGCCGAGCGCAAGCTCGCGCTCACCGGGCTCGGGCCGGAGGCCGGCCTGAAGCGGCCTGACGAGCTGAGCGGGGGCATGCTCAAGCGTGCGGCGCTGGCGCGGGCCATCGTGCTCGACCCGGAGCTGCTGATCCTCGACGAACCCACCTCCGGTCTGGACCCGGCGAGTGCGCAGGGCGTGTGCGATCTGATCCTGCGCACGCGCCAGCAGTTCGACCCGACCATCGTGATCGCGAGCCACGACCTCGATCTGCTGTGGCAGGTCTGCGACCGTGTGGCCGTGATCGGCGAAGGGCGCGTGCTTGCCGACGGCACGATGGACGAGCTCTCGCGGGACCGCCGACCTCTGGTCGCGGCCTACTTCCCGCAGAGTCAGCGCCAGGCGCCGCGGCCCCGCCGTCGTGCAGGCGAGCCGGCCGAGCCCGCCACGGCGCCCGCGTTGATGGCGGCCTGAAGAACCCGGCACCCATGGACGACAAGGTCAACTACGCGTGGGTCGGTGCCTTTGTGCTGGTGCTCTCCGGCCTGCTCGTGGCGGGGGTGCTGTGGCTGGCGGCGGGGGTCGGCGGGCGCCGGGCCATGGACGACTTCCAGGCCGTGATCCAGGAGTCGGTGGCGGGGCTGGACGTCAACGCGCCCGTCAAGTACCTCGGGGTCGATGTCGGCAAGGTGGTCGGCATCGGGATCGATCCGCAGAACTCGCAGCAGGTGCGACTGCGCTTTCGCATCGCGCGTGGCACCCCGATCAAGCACGACACCGTGGCGGTGCTGAAGGCCCAAGGCCTGACCGGCATCGCCTACGTCGAACTCAGCGGCGGCACCGCCCTGGCGCTGCCGCTTCTGCCCGGCGAGGACGGCGAGCCGCCGACGATTCCGTTCAAGTCCTCGCTCAGCGCGCGGCTGGAGAGCGTGCTCGGCAATCTGGTGGGCATGGTGGACCGGGTGTCGGGCAACGTCAACGCGATCCTGGATGCCGACAACCGGGCGGCCATCAAGTCGACGCTGGCCGATCTGGCCTTGCTGAGCCACGCCCTGGCCGGGCAGCGGGCCGCGTTCGAGCGCGGCGTGCACGATGCCGCGCGCACGGCTGCCGTGGCGTCACGTGCGGCGGAGAGGATCGCGCCAACGCTGGAGCGCGTGGAGGCCAGCGCGGCGGCGGTCGAACGCATGGCCGAAGTTGCGCGTTCGGCCAGTGCCCGCGCGGGCGACACCGCCGATGCCGCGACTCTGGGCGTGCAACAGCTCGGCGTCGAGACCCTCCCGGAACTGACCCGGCTGATGGCCGAGCTGTCCCGGTTGTCCGCCGTGCTGCGCCAGCTCGGCGACCAGGCCCTCGCCAGTCCCAGCAGTCTGCTGGTGGGCGTGCCCGCGCCGCAACCCGGCCCGGGAGAAAGCGTGCGATGAAGACTCCGATCCGTGTCATGGCGGAGGTCCACGCCGAGCCTGCCCGCCGCGCCTTGCTCATGGCGGGGCTCGTTGCCAGCCCGGTGCTGCTGGCGGGCTGCCTGGAGACCCTGTTGCCCAGGCCGGCGGCGCTGCCGCAGCGCTACGGACTGGACAACGGGGTGCGTGTGCCGCGGGTCGCCGCGTCGCTTGCGGGAGCGCCCAGCCTGGTGGTGGACCTGCCACGGGCGGCCGCGGGCTACGACGGCCGTCGCATGATCTACATGCGCCAGGCGCCACGGCTGGAGGCCTTTGCGTTTCACGAGTGGCTGGACACGCCGGCGCAGATGCTGGTACCGCTGCTGGTGGCGGCTCTGCAAGGCGAGGCGGCATTCGGCGTGGTCGTGCGCGCGCCGACGGCTGCGGTGGCGGATTGGCGACTGGAAACCGAGCTGCTCCGTCTGCACCAGGACTTCACCCAGGGTCCGAGCCGCACCCGGCTGACGCTGCGCGCCGTGCTGTTGCATGCCGCGACGCGGCGTGCCGTGGCCTGGCGGGAGTTCGACCTCGACGCCGTGGCCGCGGCGGACAACCCGGAGTCGGGCGTGTTCGCGGCGCAACTCGTTGCGCGACGGCTCGCCCAGGAGGTGGCCGTGTTCTGCGCGTCGCAGGTGAGGATCGAGGACGGATCGGCGCGCTGAGGCCGCGCCGTGCCTCAGCGACCGGTGGCGTGCGGGTCCGGCGGCGCGTCGACGGTCGGCGGCCGTTGCGGCGCCCCGGGTCCGAATTCGGCCCGCATCTCGCCCGCGTCCAGTTGCGGCGCGCTGTCCAGGCTGCGTGCGGTGGCGCCCATCGCGGCGTTGCCGGGCTGGTAGCGCACGACCACCCGGCGCGGCGCGTCCTGAAGGCCACGGGCCACGCACTCCCGCAGCAGCTTGCGTCCGACTCCGCGGCGCCGGTCGCTGCGCGCCACGGAAAGGCCGACCTCGAAGTGCGCGTCGGCGCCGTCGCCGTCCAGCGCGGCATGGGCCACGCCACAGAGCTGGCCGCCGACGAACGCGCCCATCACGATCCCGCGGTCGAAGTCGATGCCGGTGGCATAACGCTGCACATAGCCGTCGCTGGCGCTGAGCATGAAGCGCCGCCCCCGGTCCTCGGCGTCCAGCGACAGCAGGTGCTGCAGCAACTGCTCGCGGTGCTGCGGCCCCAGCCGTTGCGTCGAAGTGCCCGCCGCGGCGACCGTTGTCCCGGTGTTCACTTGGGCGCCGCTGGCGGGCTGAACCAGGTGTCGCTGGCCTTGCGCTGCCACTCGGCGATCTGCTGGTGGGCCACGTCCTTGGCCACGCCGTAGCGCTCCTGGATCTTGCCGGCGAGCTGTTCGCGCCGGCCCGCGACGACGTCGAGGTCGTCGTCGGTCAGCTGGCCCCAGCGTTCCTTCGCGCGACCGACGACCTGCGTCCAGCCGCCCTGGATGCGATCCCAGTTCACGGCCGCACCGTGATGACGTTCTTGACGCCACGCACGCCGTCGACCTTCATCGCCAGCGCCTCGGCGGTGCTGCGCTCGGTGCTGTTCTTGGCAAAGCCCGAGAGCATCACCGTGCCGTTGAGCGTCTCGACACTGATGGCCGCGGCGTCGACCTGCTTGTTCTCGACGAAGCGGGCCTTCACGGCCGTGGTGATGGCGGTGTCGTCGACGTAGGCGCCGACCGATTCCTGGCCGCGCGTGACGGCGCAACCGGGCAGGACGGCGATGGAAGCGGCGGCCATCAAGGCGGCCAGGGAGGTGCGGAGGTACATGGTGATTCTCGGGTTGGGGTGGATGGGTCGGTGCGAGCGCACTTCGAACGTGCCGCGGGGCGGATGTCCCGTCACGCCTTGGGCCGCGGACCGTGGACCGTGGACCCTGGAAGCCGACTGTCGATCCGCCGGGCGGTGGGCGCAGTCGGCGTCGGGCCGCTTGCGCTGTAGGACGAGACCCTGCGCGGCCCGTGCGTCAGCGCACCGACGTTGCGGCGACCAGGCGCGCATGCTGCCCGCTCGATCCCGCATGCCCAGGAGGCCCCGATGCACCGAACCCCCGACTCCCGTCCCAGCACTCTGCGGCTGCCCGCCGCCATCGCCCTGTGCCTTGCCGCCGGGCTGGCTGCATGTGCCAGCGTTCCCATGCCCGTCGAGGAGCTGGCCATGGCCCGTTCGGCCGTGGCCAATGCCGTGAGCGCCGGCGGCGAGGAGTTCGCCGCCGGCGCGCTCCAGCAGGCCCGCGACAAGCTGGCCCGTGCGGACGCTGCCGCCGGCCAGGACAAGCCCGACGAGGCGCGGACGCTGGCTCAGCAGGCCGAGGCCGATGCGCAGGTGGCGGCGGCCAGGTCCCGCGCGGCCAAGGCCCAGCGCACCCTGACCGCATTGCAGGGCGACAACCGCGTGCTGCAAGAAGAGATGGAGCGCCAGTCCCGCGCTGCGCCCATGCCCGTTGCCCCCACTTCACCGAGGAATTGACCATGATCCGTACCCCCCAACAGCGCCAGGCGGCGCTTGGACTCTCGACACGGCCGCTGTCGCTGCCGCGCAGCGCCACAGCGCTGGCCACGCTGGCCCTGCTGGCCGGCCTGGCGGCTTGCGCCGGCATGCCGCAGGACAACGCAGCGCTGAACCAGGCACGCAGCCAGTTGCAGGCCGCCCAGGCCGATGGTCAGACCTCCAGGCTTGCCGCGCCGGAACTCCAGCGCGCGGTGGACGCCGTCGCGCAGGCCGACGCCGCCTTCGCGCGACGAGACAGCGCCGAGAGCGTCGACCACCTGTCCTACCTGGCCGCGCAACGGGTGGTGATCGCCGAAGAGACCCGGCGACAGCGGCAGGCGGAGGCGACCAGCGCCACGGCCGGCCTCGAACGAGACCGCATGCGCCTGGCCGCCCGCACCCGTGAGGCCGACGCGGCACAGCGCACGGCCGCGGTGGCGCAGCAGAGCGCGGCCCTGGCCCAGCAAAGCGCCGTGCTGGCGCAGGGTCGCACCGAGGCCGCCGAGCGCCAGGGCGATGCCGCCCAGCGCGAGGCGCTGGCGGCGCGGCAGGGCACGCGCGACGCCCAGATGCGGGCCGAGGTGCTGGAGCGTCAGCTCTCGGACATGAAGGCGCGCAAGACCGAGCGGGGTCTGGTCGTCACCATCGGCGACGTGCTGTTCGACAACAACCGCGCCGAGATGCGCTCCGGGGCCGGACGCAGCATGGATCAGCTCGTGGCGTTCATGAAGCAGTATCCGATGCGCAAGGCGCTGGTCGAGGGGTTCACCGACAGCGTCGGCAGCGACGTCGACAACCAGAACCTGTCGGACCGGCGCGCCGAGGCGGTGCGCGGTGCCCTGGTGGGTCGCGGTGTCGCCGCCGAGCGCGTGACGACGCAGGGCTACGGCGAAGCCTACCCGGTCTCGGACAATGACAGCGCGAGTGGCCGCCAGGCCAACCGCCGGGTCGAGATCGTGATCAGCGACGACAGCGGCAGCATCGCCGCGCGCTGAAGCCCCAGCCCCAGCCTCGGCCTCGCGCCGGGGCTACTGCGGGCCGGATGCCGACAGCGGCAGCGGGACCACGAACAGGCTGCCCGCTGCGGCTTGCCGCCAGTCCAGCGGCTCGCCCTGGGCCAGCACCCGGGCGCCGAGTTCCCGGCAGGCCGCATCGATGCCGGGTGCATCGCCTCGCAGCAGCACGAAGCGCAGCTCACGGCCGTCGCGCCGCAGCCGCAGCTCGGCGCGTGGCCAGTGCAGCGGCAGGCAGGGCCTGAAACACAGCGTGGTCGCGCCCAGGTCGAGCCCGAAGATGGCCTCGATGGAGGCGCGGTGCAGCCAGGCCGCAGCTCCCGTGTACCAGCTCCAGCCGCCCCGTCCGGCATAGGGCGCCGCCGAGCAGATGTCGCCGGCCACCACGTAAGGCTCGAGGCCGTAGAGCGGCCCGTGGGTCGGGTGCGCGCTGCGGTGCGCCGGGCTCAGCCCGCAGAAGTCGCGCCACAGCTTGACGCTCGCCGCGTCCACGGCGGCGGCGTCGCCCGCCGCGGCCTGGCGCTGCGCCAGCCGAGCCCGCGCCAGCAGCAGCCACACCGCGGCATGTGCGTACTGGCCACCGTTTTCGCGCACGCCGGGCGGGTAGGCCTGGATGTAGCCGGCGTCGGGCTGCTGCGCGCGCAGGGGCGGGTGCAGCAGACGCACCAGGCCGTGCGTCTCGTCGACGAGCTCGGTGTCGACCGCGGCCAGCGCCTGGCGCTCGCGTTCCGGGGTCGTGGCATCGGAGAGCACGGCCCAGGTCTGCGCCATCAGGTCGATCCGGGCCTCGCTGCACGCGGCGCCGCCCAGCACCTGCCCGTCGTCGAAGAACGCGCGGCGGAACCAGGCGCCGTCCCAGGCCGGGCCCTGGAGTGCGTGGCGCCAGCCGGCGGCGGCCGCGCGCCACCGTTCGGCACGGTCGTGCTCGCCGCGCGCCACCGCCAACGGCGCATAGCCCTCGACGATCGTGCAACCGAACCAGGCCAGCCACACCGACTCGCCGCGTCCGCCGATGCCCACGCGGTTCATGCCGTCGTTCCAGTCGCCGCCGCCCATCAGCGGCAGGCCGTGGACGCCGACCCGCAGGCTGTGGTCCAGCGCTCGCGCACCGTGCTCATAGACGCTCGCCGGCTCGGCGCCGACGGTCGGCGTGTCGTAGCGGTCTTCGGCACCTTCGGCCAGCAGTGGCGCTTCGAGAAAGGGCACCTGCTCGTCGAGCAGGGCAAGCTCGCCCCGGCCCGGGTCGAGGCCGTCGCCGACCGTGTGCAGGTGATGCAGCGTGGCCAGCGGCAGCCACAGCAGGTCGTCGCTGAAGCGTGTGCGCACGCCGGCACCGCCGGGACGGTGCCACCAATGCTGCACATCGCCCTCGCGGAACTGGCGTGACGCCGCTTCCAGGATCTGCGCGCGCAGCAGGGCCGGCGCGGACCAGGCCAGCGCCAGGCTGTCCTGCAACTGGTCGCGAAAGCCCGTCGCGCCGCCGGCCTGGTAGAAGCCGGCCTTGGCCCACATCCGGCAGGCCACGACCTGGTACAGCAACCAGCGGTTCACGAGGGCGTCGAAGAGTGGGTCGGGGGTCAGCACCTCGGTGGCACCGAGCCGCTCGTCCCAGGCGGCCAGGGCCTCTTGCTCGCGCTGTGCGGCCGGCACGGACGCGACGTCGACGATCAGCGCGCGCGCGGCATCGGGCGTCTCGGCCCAGCCGATCAGGAACACGATCTCGGTCTCGCCGCCGCCGGCCAGCTCCAGCTCCAGCGACAGGGCCGCCACCGGATCCAGCCCGGGCCCGGCGCTGCGTCCCCAGTGGTCGGGCAGCAGCATCGCGCCGCGGGCGTCCCAGCACTCGCGGCGGTCGGTCGTCCAGTCGAGGCTGTCCGGCCCGGCCCGAGGGGATGCCAGGGCCAGGAACGCGGTGCCGCCGCCGAAGCCGCCGCTGGCCTCTTGCTGCGTGCAGGTCAACGCCGGCGCCAGGCCGCGGCGCGGTGGCAGCCAGGCGGTGTGGGTGCTGGCGCGGTCGGCACGCTGCGCACCGAGCATCCACTCGATGACGGCGCTCACGCGCAGGCGCAGCCGCCCGCGGCCGTGGTGGCGCAGCTGCATGCGCACCTGCTTGACGGCGCGCGACGCGTCGACGCACCAGGTCACCGCGACGTCAAGATCGCCGCGGCGCTGCGAGATGCGGGTGCGGCCGGGCTCGTGCCGCACGTGCACGCGGCCCGGTGCGCCCGGCGCCGAGGCGCCCGCGGCCGCGACGAAGGGGTTCCAGGCCTCGCGCGTGGCCAGGTCCTGGAGCACGAACCACTCGGCAGCCGGGTCGGTGACGGGGTCGTTGGACCAGGCCGTCAATCGGTTCAGGCGGCTGTTGGCGGCCCAGCTGCAGCCCGCGCCGGATTCGGAGACGTGGCAGCCCAGCTGCGGATTGGCCAGGACGTTGATCCACGGCCGCGGCGGACGCTGGTTCGCATCGGTGTCGAAGAGGTAGGCGCCCGAGCCGGGCTCGAAGCTGCCGGCCGGTGTTCCGGTCGCGTCCGGCCCGCTGGGCGCCGGCAGGGCGAGCGTCGCGGTGTGCGTCTGTTGCCTCCGCTCCCGTGCGCGCTCGTGCCAGGCGCTCCAGGCTACAACCTGATCGTGCAGGTTGCGGCCATCGGCCACGAACGACGCCCGCGCCAGCGTGTGCAAGGTGCGGCGCTGTTCGGGGCTCAGCGCATCGGCAGCGAAGACGTGCAGCGCGGTGCACGGCGCCGTCGCCGCACCGGCCGGGCTGTCGTGCCCGTGCCGCTCGCGCAGGGCCAGCAGCTCGTGGCGCAGCGCCATCGGGTAGGACTGCGCCTCGTCGTCGATGCACACCAGATCGCAGGCCACGCCCCCCCAGGCCCAGAGCCGCAGCGCCTGTGCGAGTGCGCGCACGGGCCCGAGGCCGGCGACACCGTCGATGGCGATCAGCACGATGGCGCGTTCGCCCGAGAGCCCCAGAGGCCACAGCACGCGCCGGTCGTGCAGGACCGTGCCGCCCGCAGCGGGGTCACCGCTCGGCGAAGGCCGGGCCAGCGTGTACAGCAGCGCGGTGCACAGCTGTTGCGCCGCGATGTGGGTCTGCGGGCTGATCCGCAGCGCGCGCAGCCGGATGTCGGCCAGCGTGGCCGACATGCGGGAGGCGCGCTCGACGGCGTGCGGGCGCGCGTGCGTGTCGAGCAGACCGTCCAGCTGCGCGGCGTTGTGGGCCACGGCGGTGGCGAAGGTGATGCGTGCCCGGGCGCCGGCGCCGATGCGCAGCCGCACGCCAAGGGCACAGATCGGGTCCAGGCCGGTGGCCAGCGGCGTGGCGGTCCCAGCGGTCGTGCCGGCGCTGCTGGCCAGGCCGGCCTTGCCACCCGATTCGTGATCCGGGGGCGGCTGCATCCGGGCCTGTGGTCGGCTCGCATCGTGTCCGCGGCCGAGCCATTGCGCGCGGTCGGTCTGCTGCGTGATCGCGAGCACCGTGCCTTCGGACTCGGCGATGAAGTGCACCAGGCCGAGGCCCGCTTCGCCCTCGCGCCGCGGCCGTCGCACGAAGCGCAGGGCCTGCGCCCCGTGCAACCAGGCCGCTTCGAGGAACAGGTTGGCGAACGCCGGGTGCGCCTCGTCGGCGCGCGGGTCCGACAGCGTCGGCTCGAACGCCGAGATCAGATCCAGTTCGATCGCCTCGCCGGCCCGGTTGTGGATCTCGACGCGGCGGAACTCGATGTCGTCTTCCGGGCAGACCCAGACCGTCAGCTGCGTGCGCAAGCGCGGCCAGCGCGCGTCCAGCACCACGCGGTCGGCATGGAACGTGGCGCCGTAGTGCGCGGCCGCATCGGGGGCCGGATGCTGCGTCAACGAGGCCAGGGTGCCATCGGCCCGGCGCAGGTGGATGAAGTGGCCGAACGCGTCGCGCAGCAGGTCGTCGCGCCAGCGGTGCACGGCGACGCCGCCCCAGTGGCTGTGCCCGGCGCCGTTGGCGCGCAACGTCACGCCGTAGCGGCCGTTGGCCAGCAGCTGGGTGGGCTCGACGGCAGCGAACCCGGGCGCGATCTCGCGTGCACCGCCCGGTCCACGGCGTCGCTGCGCGTGCGGGGCCGACGGGTCGCGCTCGCGTTCGGCACGCGGCAGTTCGGCCGGTGCGCGTTCGTGCAGCAGCGGCGCCACGGCCTCGAGGTGCGGCTGCGACTGGCCCCAGCGCTGCACCACGCCGTCCAGCAGCACATTGGCCATGGCGACGATGCTCATCCCCTGGTGGTGTGCCATGTAGGTGAGCACGGGCACGAAGCCGCGTCGCCCCGGCGTGGCCACCCCGGTGGCCGGCTGCCGGGCACGGGTGTAGTCCAGGGCCTCGATGAAACCGAAGCGGCCGCGCACACCGAGCGCCTGCAGTGCCATCCAGTTTCGACAGGCGGTGCGCGGCTCGAGCTGCGCCGCCAGGGCGGTGGCGTAGGGGGCGACGACCAGCTCGGCCGGCGGCGTGCGGCGCAGCGCCAGTGTCGGCACGCCCTGTGGGCCGTACTGGTAGGCGAGGCTGCGGTCCCGCTCCGCATGGGCAGACTCCGACAGCCCCCACGGCACGCCCAGCGCAGCCGCATGGTCGATCTGCGCCCGCAATGCCGCCCGGCACGCCTCGTTCAGCAGGCTGCCGCGGGGTTCGGCCAGCACGAGCGTCGGCATCAGGTACTCGAACATCGAGCCCGACCACGACCGCAGCCCGGCCAGCGCACCGATGGCGCGGTAGGGTCGACCGAGCGCGGCCCAGTGCTGCACCGGCAGCTCGCCCTTGGCGATGCCGACCAGACTGGCCAGGCGCGACTCGCTGGACAGGAGGTCGTAGCAGGCGGCGTCCAGCTGCCCATCGGCAACGCGCAGGCCGATGTGCAGCAGGCGCCGCTGCGCGTTGTAGAGGAAGCCGAACTCGGGTTGCCAGGCCAGCGCCTCGCAGCGCCCGGCCAGGGCCAGCAGCACGGCCGAACAGCGCGCCGCCGAACGCGGTACCGCACCGGGCGCACCGGGCGTACCGGGCTGGCCAGGCGAGCCGCGCGAGCAGCCCCGGTGCACCGGAGCATCGCGCGCCGCGGACTGGCGTGCCGCCCGCCGGTCGGCCAGCTGCCAGCGCAGCTCGGCGCGCTCGGTGGCGTCGAGCGCGGTGCGACGCGCCAGCAGCGGCGCCAGCCGCTGGCGCGCACGCTCCTGCGCGCGCAGGCCGGCCGTGCTGTCCAGCGGTGCCGCGGCACGTGCGCGGCAGGCCTGGGCCGTGGCGAGCAGGTGCCCGCTCAGGTTGCCGCTGTCCACGGTCGAGACGTACATCGGCAGCAGCGGAGCCCCGGTGGCGGTGTCGTACCAGTTGTAGAAGTGGCCCCGGTGGCGCGGCAGCCTTTCGAGTGTCGACAAGGTCTCGCCCAGGCGCTGCATCAGGTCGACGGTGCCGATCCAGCCGAACTCGCGCGCGCAGGCCGCGCTCAGCAGGTACAGGCCGATGTTGGTCGGCGATGTGCGGCGCGCCAGCATCTCGGACGGGTCAAGCTGGAGGTTGTCTGGCGGCAGGTGCCGGTCGGCTGGGCCGACGGTGCGCTCGAAGTAGCGCCAGGTGTCGCGCGCGATGTCGTGCAGCGTCGCCGCCTGCCCGGCCGTCGGGGCCTCGGGCTGCGCAAGCCGCCAGGGTCGACTCGCCCAGCGGGCCAGCCAGGGCGCCAGGGCCCAGACCACAGCCAGCAGCCCGAGGCCAAATGCCCACAGCGCCACCGCGATCAGCGTGCTGCGCCGCTCTGCGACTCCCCAGGCCTGCGCGCCTGCGCGATGCAGCTGCGCGGCACTGGCCTCGGTCGTGGTCCATTCGAGGCAGTGACGATGGCTCACGAACTGCCGATGCAACGCGCGCACGATGGCGTCGACCTGGCGCAGCGCCTGTGGCAGCAGCTGGGCCAGGGCGTAGAGGCCGCCGAGCACGGCGCGCAGGAGTTGCAGCGTCGCGTACCGGTAGAAACGCCGTTTGGCGATGGTGTCGCGGCTTGGTGCGAAACCGGCCACGGCGGCCATCGTGGGCCCGGCCAGCAGCGCGCCCAGCACCAGCGCGATGACCGCGCCGAACCGAGGCTGTCCGCCGACGGCCGACAGCATCAGCAGACCCAGCGAGGCCGGGGCGACGAGCGAGCGGCGCAGGTTGTCGAGCATCTTCCAGCGGTTCAGCGCGCCGAGCGGCCAGCGGGCCGAGAAGAGGAAGGGCAGCAGCTGCCAATCGCCGCGCAGCCAGCGGTGCGCGCGCGCGTCGGCCACAGCGGCCTGTCCCGGCGCGTCTTCGATCACCGCGATGTCGCTGACGACCGCGCAACGCAGCAGCGCACCTTCGAGCAGATCGTGGCTGAGCACGCGGTCCTCGGGCAGCCTGCCGCCGAGCACGGCGTGGGCGCTGGCCGCGTGCAGCAGGCCCTTGCCGGTGTAGCTGCCTTCGCCGTAGAGATCCTGGTAGACCTCGGAGCTGGCCGCGCCGTAGGGATCGTGGCCGGGCTGGCCCGCGAAGAGCCAGTGGAATGGCGTGCGGCCGCCGTGCGTCGACAGGGGCAGCACCGTGCGCGGCTGCAACACGCCGTAGCCACCGGCCACGCGGCCGGCGCCGGGCGTCAGCACGGGTCGGTGCGCCGGGTGCGAGGCGATTCCGAGCAGGGCGCGCAAGGTGCCCGGGGGCAACTGGGTGTCGCTGTCGAGCGACAGCACGTAGTGGGTGCCCACCGCGACGGCGCTATCGCGACCGAGGTCCAGGAAGTCGCCGACGTCGCCTTCGACGATCCGCTTCATCAGCTGTTCGAGCTTGCCGCGCTTGCGCTCCCATCCCAGCCAGCAGTCCTCGCCGACGCTGTGGCGGCGCGCCCGGTGCAGCAGCAGGAAGCGGGGCGCCGGCCCCGCGACCGGGTGTTCGCGATTCAGGGTTCCGATCGCCGTGAGCGCGTGCTGCAGCAGCGCGGCGTCGCCCGGTTGCTCGGCGGCGGGTGCATCGTTCCAGTCGCCGAGCAGCGCGAACTGCGTCGGCCCTTCGCGGTTGGCCAGGTGGTGCAGCAGAAGGCGGTGCACGAGGGCATCGATCGTCGCGGTGTCGCTCAGCAGGGCCGGAATGGCGACCAGCGTGCGCTGCGCCTCACCGAGGCCGGACTCCAGTGCCAGCCGTGGCAGCCGAGACGGTGCCTTCGACTCGCCGACCAGGCGGTTGATGAGGGCGATCGCGATCTCCGAGGCCGGCAGTGCCGCCGCCAGCGCCGCGATGCCCAGCCCCACCAGCGCTGCCGCCCCGGTGGCGGCCGCGAACGCGGGCTGCACCAGCCACAGCACCAGCGCCGCCGTCGTTGCGGCGATGAGTCCAAGGTGCAGCGGCAGGACCGCACCACGCAGCGCGGCCTTCCATCGGGCCGTCTCCCACCAGCCCGGCGGCACCCGCTGGCCGAGGTCGCCGAGCAGCGCGGTGCGGCCAGGCCCAGCCAACCAGTGGCCGGCCAGGGCCGCGGCGCCGCTCGGAGACGCAAGCCCGGCACCCGGCCCGACCGCCGGCTCCGTTTCGGGGGCCACCCGCGCGAGCAGTGCCCGCGCGACCGCGCTTTCGGCCAGGCCATGGCGGCGGGCACAGGCCTCGACGGCGTGCAGCGTGTTGTCGCGCGTGACGCTGTCTTCGGCAGCGAACAGCGGCCAACGCAGCAGCGCCTGCATCGCGGCGCAGCTGCGGGCGACGATCACGGGCCAGTCGGCCTCGTCGACGGCGCGCAGCGAACGCAGCGCGTTGCTCACGCTCTGGTCGTTGGCCGCCTGTTCCGCGCGCAATGCGTGCTGCAGCGCGGCCGGGTCGGGCAGCCGCTCGTGAAGCCATTGGCGCAGCGGTTCGGTGAAGGCTTCGGTCCTGCCCTGCGGCGAATACAGGCGCTGCGCGAGCTGGCCGAGGTAGGCCTGTGCGAGCCCGCGGCGTTCGAGCGCCGGCAGGTGCGACTGCAACCGGTCCGCCACGTTCCCGGCAGGGTCGGCCAGCAGCGCGTCGCAGCAGCGGTTGGCCAGCGCGCGCGCGGCCTGGTGGCTGGCGGCACGTTCGGCCACGCGGCGCAGGTTCTCGACCAGCAGCACGCGCAGCGTCGTCGGCAGCGCCCACAGTTCGCCCAGGTGCAGCTCGCGCTCGCGCTGGTAGGCGCAGAGGAAGTGCACCAGCAGGTCGGCATCGAAGGCGCTGTCGGTGTGGGCGACGAAGGCCCAGCCGACGCCATAGACGCGCGGCAGGCCGGCCAGCGGCGCATGGGCGAGCACCGGCAGGCTGCGGAAGTAGCGGCGCGGCAAAAGCGTTCGAACCGCCTCGAGCTGCGCCTCGACGAGGTGGAAGTTGTCCAGCAACCAGGTGGCCGCGGGGCTCGCGTCCTCGGCGACGTCGTCGCCGGCGATGGCCCGGTGCGCCAGCCGCAGCATCTCGATGTTGGCCTTCAGGCGCGGCACGAAGCTGGGCTGGCGCCAGCCGGCAGGGCCGCACGCCTGTGCCTGCCCGAGGCTCACGGCATGCTGCTCGAAACGCTGGACGCCGAAGATCTCGGATCGGATCGGAAAGTCGAGCGCGCCGAGGGCCGGGTCGAGCAGGGCGCTCTCGGCCAGCCGAGCCGGGGATTGCCGCCGCTCGCCGCCGTGCACGCTCAGGACGCCAGCGTCGCCAGCAACAGCACGACCAGCCAGCTGCTCACCAGGCGCGGCGCCGCAAAGCCATGCAGCCACAGCAGCGCTTCCTGGATCGTGTCCAGTGCGCCCTGCGCCTGCCGGCACGCGCGCAGGTGTGCACCCAGGCCGTCGTCGGACGCCATGTCGCCGGCGCCGCGCGGCGCCGCGAACAGGGCTTCGGGGGGAACGGTTCGCGCCACGGTGAAGCTCTAGCGGGAGCCGGTGACTTCGATGTCGACCCGGCGGTCAGGCTGCAGGCAGCTGATCAGCGTCTTGCTGGCGCGTTCGCCCTTGCAGTCCGCCGTCTGCGACACCGGGGCGCTTTCGCCCATGCCGCGGGCCGAGACCTTGGCCGCCGGCAGGCCGCCGCTGTCCACGAGGTAGTTCTTCACCACGTCCGCGCGTTGCTGCGAGAGCGCCTGGTTGTAGGCCGTGCTGCCCAGGCGATCGGTGTGGCCTTCGACCGTGACGGTCTCGAACTGCGCGCCACGCAACTCGACTGCAAAGCCGTCGAGCGCCTGCTTGCCCGGCTCCTGCAGGCTGCTCTGGTCGAAGCCGAACATCGATTCGGCCGAGTAGCTCACGCGTTGGCGCTGTGGCGGCGGCGGCAGCGCGCGTGCCACCGGTTCGACCACCATGACCACCGGCGGTGGCATCGGCTCGGGTTGCGGCACCGCCTGGACGACGACCACCGGCTCGATCGCGGTCATCGGCGGCCGCATGTCGGTGTACGCGGCGGATCGCATCGTTCGGCTGCCCCGGCCCAGCGGCATCACCAGGCTGACCGAAAGCACGTTGATGTCGCCTCGGGTGCCCGTGGCGGTGTTGGCCCGATAGCGCTCCGCTTCGGCCCGCATCAAGAGCGAGGGCGTGAACGCGAACTGCATGCCGACGCCGTACTTGCCGTTGGTGGTGCGGCGGCTGGGCGTCGGATCGATCACGACGGTGCTGCCGGTTCCGCTGAATTGGCCGCGACTGCGCGTCCAGTGGGCGCCGGCACGGGCAAACAGCGACAGGCTGTCGCCGATGGGCACCATGCCCAGGACATCGAAGCTGGCGCCGACGAACTTCATCTCGCCTCGCAAGGTGCCGGACGGTGTGGTGGTGGCGTCGAAGCCGAACTTGCCGAGATCGTGGTAGCCGAGCTCGAGCGCGAGGTTCGGGTTGAACTGGTAGCCCGCGAACACGCGCCACGCGGTGTTGCGGCCACTGCGGCTGGTGCTGGCCACGCCGCTGCCGGCGCCGAGCACCTGTCCGGCGATGCGCGGCTCGTCGAAGTTGCCACGCGCCGAACCGGCGGAAAGACCGCCGTACAGGTACGCGGGGTCGGCGCGCTGGGCCTGCGCGGCACCGGTGGCCAGCAGTGCCGCCATCGCCAGTGCGATGGCAGCGGCCGGGTGCGGCGGGGACGTGCAGCGGACGAGACGGTCGGTGCGGAGTGTCATGAGGGGCTTTCGCAGAAGTTGAGTGGTGACAGAAGCGTTGTAGATCCGTGGCCCGGTGGGGTCTGTGCGATGCCGAACCGAGGTCGTCGCGGCCCATGCACCGGGGTTCAAGACGCCGGGCGGTAACGCCGGCGCAACGGCCTTGCGCGCTCGGTGCCGAAGACGCAGTCCCACAGCCGCGTGCTGACGCCGAACTGCGCCGTCGCCCGGCTGGTGCCGTGGTGCAGCCCATGCCATTCGTGAACCCGCCGGTGCCAGATCGACGCCTTGCTGCCGTCGCCCGTGGCCGCTGAGGTGCGCAGTGGCGAGTGGTGGGCGACGTGGTGCGTCACCGAGTAGGCCATGTTGCCGGCGACGACACCGAAGCCCACGGCCGCGGCCACGTGCAGGTCGACGTACAGCCACAGGGGCAGCAGGACGCCGACCACGACCAGGCTGCCGCTGAGCCAGGTGGGCGCGTAGATCCGTGCCCCAGGGCGCTGGTGGTGCAGCGTGTGCCAGCGCCGGAACGGCTGCAGGCCATGCAGCACGAAGCGGTGCAGCGTGTACTCGATCAGCGTCCACGCGAGCAGGCCGCCGAGGGCCAGGGCGACGGTCCACCCGGGAGAGGCACCCGTCTCGCCCCCTGCGACGATGGCGATGGCGCCGAGGCCCGTGCCGGCAGCGGCGATGGCGAGGAAGTCCAGCGCATAGGCCGTGCGGCCGTGTTCGAGCGTGATGAGCGACATGGTCGGGATGCGGTGCCGGCGATGGCCGGCTCTGCGCAGGGTGTGAAGATCGGATCCCAACCCTGCGCCGACCGTCGCTTCCGGTCTGTGCGCGGCCGTACCGATGTCGCGTCGGGGTCGCGCCAGGGTCGCGCCAAGGTCGCGCCAAGGTCGGGCCGGGTCAACCGGGTGTTGTGTTCGTTTGCGTACATAAGGCCGCGCCGGCAGTCCCTACACTGCCTCTTCCCGGCCCTTTCGGCCTTGTGCTTGTGAGGCCCGCCGATGACCACCCCCGCTGATCTTCTTCACAACCAGTTGCTGGCCGCACTGCCGCCTGCCGAACTCGAGCGTTGGCGCCCCAGCCTGGAGGCGGTGTCGCTGCCGCTCGGGCAGGTGCTGTACGAACCGGGGGTGACCTTGCGCCACGTCTACTTCCCCACCGACGCCATCGTCTCGCTGCTCTACGTGATGGAAAACGGCGCCTCCGCCGAGATCGCCGTCGTCGGCCGCGAGGGGCTCGTCGGCGTGTCGCTCTTCATGGGGGGCGGCTCCACGCCCAGCCGGGCCGTGGTGCAGAGTGCAGGGCGCGGCTTTCGGCTCGACGCCGGGCACATGAACGAGGAGTTCAACCGTGCCGGTGTGGTGATGCACCTGCTGCTGCGCTACACCCAGGCCTTGATCACGCAGATGGCGCAGACGGCGGTCTGCAACCGCCACCACAGCCTGGACCAACAGCTGTGCCGCTGGCTGCTGCTGAGCCTGGACCGGCTCGAAGGCACCCAACTGGTGATGACGCAGGAGCTGATCGCCAACATGCTGGGCGTGCGCCGCGAAGGTGTCACCGAGGCGGCGGTGAAGCTTCAGCAGGCCGGGCTCATCCGGTATGCGCGCGGGCACATCAGCGTGCTCGACCGCCCGGCGCTGGAGCGGCGCAGCTGCGAGTGTTATGCGGTGGTCAAGAAGGAGTACGACCGACTGCTGCCGGGCCTGCCGCTGTCTTGAGAACCGCGCACCGCCTGTAGGCCGACACCCACAGCCGGGCGCGCCGGCCACCGATGGCGCGGCCGCGGGCGGTCGCCGAAGCTGGCAGCATGAATTCCACTGCTGCCGTCTCTGCCCATCGACCGCCTCCTTTCGTGCTCCTGAGTGAGGTGGGGCCACCGTCCGATGCTCCCGGCCACGGCAACCAGGTGCTTGGCGCGCTCGACGCCACCACGCTCGCCCGATGGGCCATGCAGATGCAGGAGGTCGATCTGAAGCGCGGGCAGGTGCTGTGCGAGGCCGGCAGCACGGCGCTTCACGTGACGTTCCCGGTCGACGCCACGGTGTCGCTGCTCAGCTTCACACGCGACGGCTCGTCGGTCGAAGTGGCCGCCGTCGGCCGCGAGGGCCTGATCGGCATGCCCGTGCTCATGGGCGGCGACAACAGCGCCTGGCGCGCCGAAGTGCAGGCCGCCGGCAGCGCTTGGCGGATGCCGGCCCACCTGCTGCGCGAGGAGTTGCGGCTCGGTGGGCCGAGCTTGCCGGTGCTGCTGCGCTACGTGCAGAGCCTCGCGGCGCAGATGGCGCAGACCGCGGCCTGCAACCGGCACCACGGCATCGACCAGCAGCTGTGCCGACGTCTGCTTCAGGGTCTGGATCGCAGCCGCGGCGACACCTTGCTGATGACGCACGAAGCCGCCGCCCTGCTGCTCGGCGTGCGGCGTGAAGGCGTGACTGCGGCTGCACTCAAGCTCCAGCACGCCGGGATCATCCGCTACCGCCGCGGGCGCATCGAGGTGCTCGACCGCAGCGGCCTGCAGGCGCGGAGCTGCGAGTGCCACGTCCACCCGATGCAGGTCCGTCTGGCCGGTCTCGACGGTGCCGGCCCGGGGCCCGGCGCCGTGCGGCGGACGCTGCGTCCGGTGTGCGCTGCCAGACAGTCGCCGCAGGGCCTGTGGCCTCACACTGCGGCGGGCCGGCCTTCGGCACGGCTCTACCCCGCCCAGGACGCTGCGCCACGAACCACCTGATCGCCCTCTTGCCCCGCGCCGACCGGCAACGCCTGCTCGCGCGATGCGAAACCGTGCCTCTGGATCTGTTCTCGAGGCTGGAGTCCGCGGGCGCGCCGGGCGCGCATGCCTGGTTCCCCGAAACGGCGTTCGTGTCGCTGCTGGTGCAGACCGCGGGCACGCCGGCGCTTGAAGTCGGCCTCGTGGGCCGCGAGGGCATGGTCGGCACGCAGATCGCGCTGGGCGTGCGCGAGGCACCGCTGGCGGCCCTGGTTCAAGGCGCCGGATCGGCCTGGCGAATCGGCCATGTGGCGCTGACCCGCGAACTGGCGCTCAGCGCCGCGCTGCGCCGGGTGCTCCTGCGCTACGTTCAGGTGCGGGAGCTGCAGTTCGCCATCGGTGCTTCGTGCCACCGCTTCCACGCCATCGAGCCGCGGCTCGCGCGCTGGTTGCTGATGACGGCCGACCGTGCCGCGAGCACACGCTTGCGCATCACGCACGAGTTCCTGTCCAGCATGCTGGGCGTGCGCCGGGTCGGCATCACCTTGGCCGCGCAGGCCTTGCAGCAGGGACAACTGATCCGCTACCACCGCGGCGAGGTCGAGATCCTGGACCGCGCCGGCCTTCAGGCTGCGGCCTGCGCCTGCTACGCGGCCGACCTGGCGGCCTACGCGCGCTGGTTGTAGGGCACCGTGTGTAAGGCACCGTGCGTTCAAGCGCCGGGGAGCCGCGGCGCGCTGCGCGTCAGCGCACCTGGGTGGCGAGCGCCAACAGGCATTCGTGCCGAGCCGGACCGCGCAGCAGCTTGCATCGCCACAGCGCCTGGGCCCGAGCCGCCTCGGCCGCATGGCGCAACCCGGCGGACTCGGTGCCGCGCCGCACGATGCCGCCGAAGACAACGAGCAGCACCAGCACGCCAAGCACCGTGAGCACCAGCAGAGGCCGCCGCTCGCCGGCCTGGCGCCGGACCTGCTGCCAATGCACGGTGATCCATGTGGGGGCGGGCAGGGCAAGCTTGCTGGGCATGGGGCGGCTTTTCGGGAGTGGCTGGGCTTGAGCCGTCCATGCTGCGCCGCGCTGGCCGTCGCGCCACCGGCGCAAGGCTTGCGCTGCCGTAGGCGGTCGCCGACACCGCCGGTGCGTCCGCAAGCGCACAGACGTCGGGCCGCCCGGCCGCGCAGAGTCATCGCATCCCCTCTTCTCGGCGCCTGCCGCACTGCCCGCCATGTCCATCCCGAAGGTCCCGACTTCGCACGCCACGGCGGCCCTGGCCTTGCCGGTCTTGCCGGCCTTGCTGGCCGCCCCGCAGCCGTGAGCGCCGTCTTCACTTACGCCCACGCCGTCGGCTACGCGATCGCGGCGCTGACGATGGTCTTGCTCGACGCGCTGTGGCTCGGTGTGGTGGCCAAGCCGCTGTACCAGGACGGGCTGGCGGGGCTGCTGGCCTCGTCGCCCCGCTGGTCGGCCGCGGTCGCCTTCTATCTGCTGTATCCGCTGGGGGTGATGGTGTTTGTCGTGGCGGCCGCACCGGCGGCGCAGGGCTGGCCGCGGACGGCGCTCCTGGGCGCGCTGTTCGGCTTCTTCTGCTACGCGACCTACGACCTCAGCAACCTGGCCACGCTCAAGGGCTGGCCGGCCGGCCTGTCGATGATCGACATCGCCTGGGGCGCGCTGCTGACGATGCTGACGGCGCTGGCCGGCCGGGCCGCCACGGCGGCGATGAATGGCATCGGCGTCAAGGAGGCGCTGTCGTGACCCGAGCCGCTGCGCCACACCGTCCGCAGGCCGCCCGGCGGCTGTGTTCGATACCGAACAGACTTCAGCCCGGAGCGCGGGCCCAATCGTCCAATTCATGAAGGCCGCACCATGAAACACTCTGCACGACGCCGAACCCGCAACCGCAACGCAGCGGAGGCGCAACGGCAGCGCATCGGCGCGGCCATGGCCGCGCTGACTCCGACAGCGGCGATTTCACCTGTGATTGCACCGGCGGAGGTGCTGGCCCGGCAGCAGGCCGACTTCACCGCCGAAGGTTCGCCTCCGCCGGGCAAGGTCGCCTCGGCCGGCCCGGTGCTGACAAGCGACGCCGCCATCGCGCCGGTGCCGACGCCCGACCCGCCAGCCGTGCCCAGGGACGCATCCAAGGACGCATCCAGGGACGCATCCAGGGACGCATCCAGGGACGCATCCAGGGACGCTCGCGCTCCAGGGCCGTGAACGTGCACTCGGTCCCGGAAGGCAGCCGCGGCGCGCACGAGTCGCTGCCGCTGGGCGACTGGCTGGCGATGTTCGATGCCGTGCATCAGTGCCTCAGCGACACCGCTCACGCCGAGCTCGACTCGTCGCAGCACGACCTGCAGGACAGGGCGGGCGGGCATTCAGCGCCCGACCTGTGCGCCGTGATGCAGGGTTGTGCCGGTGCGCTGCGGCAGCTGCGTGGATGCATCGGCGACGTGCTCCCACCCAACGCCGCGAGCGACTCCGAGAGCATCCTTCGCGCCCAGGTCGCCCGTCTCCGGGCGTCGTTGGTCGCAGCCCAGGCCGCTGAACGCCGGGCCTCGCATCGAGCGTCCCACGACGAGCTGACGGCCCTGCCCAACCGGGCGTTCTTCACAGAGCGCCTGCAGGCGGCGCTGGCGTCGACGTCCACCGGGCCGAGACCGCTGGCGGTGCTGTTCATCGACCTCGACCAGTTCAAGCCCGTGAACGATCTGCATGGCCATGGCACCGGTGACGAGCTGCTGCGCATCGTGGCGCAGCGCCTGCGCCGCACGATGCGTGCGCAGGACGTGGTGAGCCGCTTCGGCGGCGACGAATTCGCCTGCATGCTGCCGGGGCTGGAGGACGTGCAGCAGATTGCCCGCATCGCCGTCGACATGCGCGCCGCGGTGGCCGTGCCGCTGCGCCTGGTGGGCGGCGTGCGGGTGCGGACCTGCGCGAGCATCGGTGTTGCCCGTGCACCGCACGACGGCACCCGCTGTGACGCGCTGATTCAGCACGCCGACGCTGCGATGTACCGCGCCAAGCGCGATGGCAGCGGGCTTGCGTTCTAGGGCCGGGGCGGTCGGTCCGAAGCCGGGTGCGCGAAGGGCGGCTTCGCGGCCACCAGGCGCGCCAGCGCCAGCCGCAGCGCCCCGCTCACGATCGCCGGTTGCAGCCAGGGCTTCAACACGCCACTGGCGATCACGACCTGCGGCGCCCAGCGCCAGGGCCGGCTGGCCGCCAGAGCGGCGCCTGCCGCGGCCGCACCGAGCACGAGCCACCACGGGTGGCGCTCCGCGGTCGGGGCCAGCGCCAGATTGCCCGCCTCGAGCACCATGGCCGGGAGCGACGGCAGACCCGAGGCTGTGGCGGCTCGACGGCTGGTCGGCCGGGCGGCCTCTTCCTCGGCCAGGCCGCGCGGCAGGTCGCCGAACAAGGCCTCGTGCAGGTGCCGACGCGAGCGTGCGAGGCGCGCCTCGGCCTGGGCCAGGGCGGCAGAGGTTTGCGGGTCGGTCACGGTGCTCCCTCGTGGAACGAGGCCCGGTCGCCTTCGAAGCGCGCCTGCAGTCCGGGTGGCGCCACCCGGCGCGGTCCCAGCCAACCCAGGCCACCCGCCGTGCACAGCAGGGCCAGCAGCAACGGCGCAGCCGGCACAGCGGCCAGCCACCAGGGCGACAAACCTGCCACGGCGACGACAGCGAGATCTCCCGCTGTCGCCGGCGGGGGCATCGTCCGACCCATCCAGTGCAGCAACGCCGTCCCGGACAGCGTGGCGGCGACCGCGGCGCTGGCAAGCGCGCCGGCCCACCACATCGCCTGGCGTTCGAGACGCGCACGCGCCTCGGCCAGGTCGATGACGAGCAGCGCCACGTGGGCCTGCAGGTGTTCGAGCAGCAACCCGGGGTGGCTCGCCAGCAGGCGGACCAGACCCTTCAGCACGGCCGGGTCGGCCGCGCTGTCCGGGCCCGGCGGACCGGCCCGCGTGCCGGGCTCGACGCCGTGGCCGCTCATGCCGCTGCGCGCCGCTCAGCGGCCGCCGCGCATGCGCGACAGCAGCCCGACCAGGGCCATCAGCGCCGCGCCGGTGGCGGCAGCCATCAGCGCCGCCTTCATCGGCTCGCGCTGGATGTAGGCGCTGGTGTTGTCCGAGAGCCGGCGCGCCTGCGCCTGTATCGCGTCGGAACGCCGGTGAAGCGCTTCGGAGCCGCGGTGCAGCGCATCGGAGCCGCGATGCAGCGCCTGCGCTCCGCGTTGCGCCAGCAGGTCGGCCTGGTTGCCGGCGCGCTGCAGCGTGCCCGCGGCTTCGTCCATGCCGTCGGCCGAGGGATGGGTGTCGAGAGAGGTCTCGTGGTTCATTCGTGCCCTTTCGGAGCGGGTTGGGAGGATCGGGTCGGCGTAGGCCGCAGCGTGTTGCGCTGCGACGTTGGGCTCGAGGTGGGAGGCGGTGGCCATCGCGAGCGGCGGCACCGGTTGTTGCTGGGGCGCGTACACGGCATTCAGCTCCTGCGCAGGAGACCGAACACGAAGCTCAGCACCGCCAGCACGGCGAACACGATGAACAGGATCTTGCCGATGCCTGCGGCCCCGGCGGCGATGCCACCGAAGCCGAACAGCGCGGCGATCAGCGCAATGACGAAGAACACGACGGCATAGTGCAGCATGAAGGTACTCCAGAGGTTGTGCACCCAGTGGCGGTGTGCACCGGATCTCGACAGGCCACTGTGCCCGTGGCCCGCGGCGGGCACAGCCGGCACGGCGCGCAGGCGGGGGTCGGTGTCGACGCGGTCAAGGTGTAGGCCTGGGCCCACAGCGGGACCCGCGCCACGGCACGTATGCGGGGCCGACTCAGCTCGGCGCCGCGTCGCCGGCGGGCTCGGCCGAAGCCGGCAGCCAGACATCGATCCGGGTGCCCGCGCCGGGCTGCGACTGCACCGCCATGCGCCCGCCCTCGGCCTGGACGCGGAACCGCATGCCGGCCAGGCCGTGGGCCGAGCGCAGCTTCTGCCCGGCTTGGAAGCCGACGCCGTCATCGGCGATCTGCAGGTGCACTTCCTGGGTGCCGTCGGCCCGTGGCGGTGCCGTGCCCGGCGCCGGCCCCAGGCGCAGCGTGATGCCCACGTGGCGGGCCCTGGCGTGCTTGGCGATGTTGGTGGTCGCCTCCTGCACGAGGCGGTAGACCACCAGTTCGGCGTCGGCGTCCAGTGGCACCGGCGACGCCTGGCAGGACACCGACAGTCCGGCGCGCTCGGCGAACTCCTGGGACAGGATCTCCAGCGTCGCCACGAGCCCGAGGTTGGCCAGCGCCGAGGGATGAAGGTCTTCGATGATGCGGCGCTTCAGCGCGATGCCGCTGTTGAGCGTCAACACCAGCTGCGCCAGCCGCTCCTGCGCCTCGGGCGCGTCGCGACCGAGGCGGGCGCGGATTCGTGCCGCATCCAGCTTGGCCGAGGTGAGCAGCGCCCCCAGTTCGTCGTGCAGGTCGCGAGCCAGGCGCGCGCGCTCGTCCTCGCGCGCGCTCACGAGGTGGCGGTTCATGTCCGTCAGCTCGGCCGTGCGTTTGGCGACCTCTTCCTCCAGCCGTTGGTGGTCGGCCTGTGCCAGCTTCTGCAGGGCCAGCTGCTGGCGTTGCAGCGCGCCGGCCTGGCGCAGGTAGAGCGCCAGGCCAAGGAGGCTCAGGGTGGTGAGCGTGCCGATGCCCCAACGGCCGGCCTGCACGACGTTGTCGACGGCGCGCTGCGCGTTCTGAAACTTCTCCCATTCGTGCGCGAGCAGGGCGGCGCTCGCGGCGCGCACCGGCGCCAGCCGCTCGGGGTCGAGTGCACCCGCGATGGGCTCCGACCCGTCGGCCCGGCGTTCCAGCTGGCTCAGGCGCAGACGCACCTGTTCACGCAGCGGTGTCAGCAAGGCGTCGCCAGCGGCGTCGTCCTCGTAGTGAGCCTGCAGCGTGACCAGGGTGTCGTCGATTTCGCGGCGAGCCTGGGCGTGGGCGGTGGGGTCGTCCGCGCCATCGGCGCCGGGGCCGCCGACGCGCGCGGCCGCGATTCGCAGGTTGGCG
>JAJTGU010000088.1 GCA_021297985.1 Rubrivivax sp. | reverse complement strand
GCAGATGCAGTTCTTCCTGCGGGGCTTCAGGCGCGACGCCCATCCGATGGCGGTGATGACCGGCCTCGTCGGCGCCTTGTCGGCCTTCTATCACGACAGCACCGACGTCCACAACGCGCACCACCGCGAGATCTCCGCCCATCGCCTGATCGCCAAGCTCCCGACGCTCGTGGCCATGGCCTACAAGTACGGCGTCGGCCAGCCGTTCATGTATCCCAAGAACAAGCTCGGCTACACCGCGAACTTCATGAACATGATGTTCGCCACGCCCTGCGAGGACTACGAGCCCAATCCGGTCCTGGTGCGTGCGCTGGACCGCATCTTCATCCTGCACGCCGACCACGAGCAGAACGCCAGCACCTCGACCGTGCGGCTGTGCGGCAGCTCGGGCACCAACCCGTTCGCGGCCATCGCGGCCGGTGTCGCCTGCCTGTGGGGGCCGGCTCACGGCGGAGCCAACGAGGCCGCGCTGAACATGCTGGGCGACATCCAGAAGCAAGGGGGTGTCGAGAAGGTCGGCGAGTTCATCAAGCAGGTCAAGGACAAGTCCAGCAACGTCAAGCTGATGGGTTTTGGCCATCGGGTCTACAAGAACTACGACCCGCGCGCCAAGCTGATGCGCGAGACCTGCCACGAGGTGCTCGGCGAGCTGGGTCTGCACGACGACCCGATGTTCAAGCTCGCGATGGCGCTCGAGAAGATCGCTCTGGAGGACGAGTACTTCGTGGCCCGCAAGCTGTACCCGAACGTCGACTTCTATTCCGGCATCGTGCAGCGTGCCATCGGCATTCCGGTGAGCCTGTTCACCGCGATCTTCGCGCTTGCGCGCACGGTCGGCTGGATTGCCCAGCTCAACGAAATGATCGGCGATCCCGAGTACAAGATCGGCCGTCCGCGTCAGCTCTTCGTGGGTTCGGCGCACCGCGACGTCGTGCCACTCGCGCAACGCTGACGCGGGCAGACCGGCGCCGTATCGGCAATCCGGTGGATGTCGGTCCTCCAGGGCGCTTCGGCGCCCTGTTTCGTTTGGTGGCGCTGAATTACAAATGGATGCTTCAGGAGGAGCACACGATGAACACCACCCACACCCAATGGAAGCCGCCGCCACCGCCGGTGCAACTCGCCGGTGTCGCCGACCTGAGCGTGATGACCCCGCTCCGACCGGGCCTCGTCGAAGGCGCCTGGGACACCGTGACCTACGGCGAACGCTTCGACCAGGTGTTGCGCCTGCTCGACACCTTGCGCAAGGCCAGCCGCGAGTCGGCACTGAACGAGTCGCCGTACTTCGACCTGGTCGGGCGCTGGCAGATCGTTCACTTCTTCCGCTTTGCGCGGGTGCCCGCGGGCAAGGCGGGTGTTGTCGCGCCGCAGATCCTGCTCAACGTCACGTTCGACGGGCTCTGGGAGCCCTACATGCGGGTCATCTGGGGGCCGCTGGGGCCGCTGCTGGACCTGATCTTCTGCCACTCGACGGACTATCGGCTCGCCCACAACGTCGGTTTCGACGACTACATGCGCTGGGTGCGCGACAACGAAGTGCGGCCGGGCTTTTTCTACGCCGACGGCGTTGCCGGAGCCGGCGACCTGACTGCCACCGTCGGCAATGCGTCGTGGCTCGCGCAGGCCGAGCGCACGTTCTCCAGCACGCCCGATCCGGAGCAGGTCGACCTGCAACTGGCGATGAAGGCGCTGGTGGCCCCGCCGGCCAAGCAGCGCTGGATCGACCATGTGCCGCCCCTTCCCGAGGCGCCATTGCCACCCGGGCTGTTGCGCGCCATCTCGGCCGGGCTGCGCGTGCTGCGTGGCTTCTTTCTGCTGCGCATCCGTTTCGAGGGCGATGCGACCGGGCGCAGCGTGCTGCTGCGTGCGGCACAGGCTCTGCTGGAGGAACTGCATGACTTCATCCACGCGGGTGGATTCACGACTCACCCGATGCTTCGGGCGATCGCGAGCACGCAGGGCGAGTTGCTGGCCTGGTTCGGGCAGCCTCGGCAGTGGCCCCAGCGGATAAGCCGTGTGCCCGCATTGCCGGGGCCCGATCCGACGCGGCTCCAACACGGCGTGCTCGAGAGCCATGCCGGTGGGCATGGCCTGATGATGCTGGTGCGGGTGCGCCCGGCGCGCCCGGATGACACGCTGTCGCCGTTGGCCAGAATCAAGGTCGGGCTGCGTGGCTACACGCCGCAATTGGCGGCGGCAACGGCCGCACTTCCGGCGGTCACCTGGAATCTCGGCTTCACACCCCAGGGGCTGGTCGCGCTGGGCCTGGACGCCAAGGCGCTGGACAGCCGCTTCCCCCTCGATTTCCGCCAGGGCATGGAAAGCCGGGCGACGTCGTTTGGCGATCTGGGGCCCAACCACCCGCAACAGTGGCGGCGTCCGTTGCGCAACTGGCGTGCTGCTTCGCCGGGCCAACCGGCTGGTGTGGACGACCACGCGACGCAGCGCATCGCCCTGGAGGAAGTCCACGCCGTCGTGCAACTGCGGACCTCGCTGGGCGATGGCGAGGCTCCACCCGCACCGGGCTCGGCTCTGCCTCGGCTGGTCGGGCTGGCAGCCCGCCTGGAGGCTCAAGGCCTCGAGATCCTGTCGGTGCAGCCACTGGCCCGGCAAACGGCAGAGGTCGACGGCAAGCAGCAGTCGGTGGGCCACTTCGGCTTTGTGGACCCGAAGAGCCAGCCGGATCCCGGGAAGCCGGCCACGGGCCAGTACTGGAGCGACGACGTGCCGTGGGGCGAGGTGCTGCTTGGCCACCCCAACCCCCACCGTGACGACGAGGCCTGGCCGGCCCAGGCCGATGCGCTGCTGGACAACGGCAGCTTCTGGGTCGTGCGCAAGCTGCGTCAGTTTCCGGGTCGTCTCGAGTCCGCGGTTCCGAATGCCGCCGATCGCGAGAGGCTGATGGGCCGCAGGCGTGACGGCGGCGCCCTGCTGCCCACGGGCACCGGGGGCGACAACGATTACCGGTTCGAGCCGGTGCCGAGCGATGGTTATGCCGGCGATCCGAACGGACAGTTGTGCCCGTTCCAGTCGCATGTGCGGCGAGCCAATCCGCGAACCGACCCGCTGCCCGGTACCGCCTTGGAAAAAGGGCAGACCAAGCTGCCCCGGCTGCTGCGCCGTGGCATCTCGTACGGCCCCGACTGGAAGTCAGCGCCCGGCGATGACACCGACCGCGGGCTGATGTTCACGGCCTTCAATGCGCGGATTGCCGATCAGTTCGAGGCGATCCAGCGTTGGCTGTCCGGCGGAAACTCCAGTGGCGTGCCTTCGGACCGCGACGATCCGATCTGCGGCGTGTCGCGGCTGGGTGCCGAGCGCCACTTCGTGTCGGTCGCTCCCGATGGCCGGTCGGTCCAGCGCATTGCACTGGGCGCGCAGCCGTTTGTGCAGGTGCAGTGGGGCCTGTACCTGTTCAGCCCCTCGCTTGACGGCCTGCGGGCGTTGGCCGACCTGCCCGACCCTCAGCCCCAGGTTCCGGAGGCCGGTGGGGTTGGGCTGCCCGCTCCGACTGAACCGCTGTCGGTGTGGAAGCTGCGGCTCGAAACCGGGAGCGCAGCGGATCGACATGCGGTCTGGCAGCAGGTGCGCGCTGCGGGCGGCGTCGTCGATGCCGGGGACTACGGTGTGTTGGTGGGCAGTCGTGATGCAGCCATGACGGTGCTGCGCGACCCGGGCGACCGGTTCTCGGTGCGAGGCTATGGCCAGCGCATGGAGGCCGGCATTGGCCTGGGCTACCTCGGGCAGGACGGAGAGGCGCACGATCTTCTGGCGACGACGCTGAACGAGGCACTGCGCCGGATTCCCGCCGCTGCAGGTTACGGGCTCGCGCACAAGGCGGCCACCGGCTTCCTGTCGGCACTGCCGCGTGACCCCGACTGCGGCCTGTTCGCGGTCGACCTGGTGGCACTGTGCGACTTCGTCATCGCCAAGGCCTGCCGGCATTGGTTCGGCCTGCCCGACGGCAAGGCCATGCTTGAATTCCCGGCCTTCGACCCGGCCAGGGCCCGCTGCCCGGCGAGCCAGGTCCAGATCGCGCGGCATGTGTTCCTGCCGCACCCGCAAGGCCCGGTCGAACCCCTCGGGATTCATGCCGGCAAGCAGGTGCACGCCGCGGGTGCAGCCCATGTCGACGAGCTTCGCAAAGGGCAGGTCGAGCCGGCGCCCATCGCAAAGGCCGTGCTCGACGCCGTCGATGCGGCCCTGCCAGGCCAGCCCCAGGCCGAGCGCGACAGGGTCGCCACCAGCACCCTGGTCGGCCTGCTGCAGGGTCTGCCAGCCACCGTGTTCGGTCACCTGAGCAAGGTCCTGATGGCCTGGCTCGACGATGGCCGGCTGTGGGAACGCCAGCGTGAGCTGGCGACGGTGCCCGACCGCCAGAACGCCAACGCCGTCATGGAGTGGCTGATGCCGCACCTGCAGGCG
>JAJTGU010000238.1 GCA_021297985.1 Rubrivivax sp. | reverse complement strand
TTTCTGCCCGGACATAAACCGAGGACCGACCATGAATCCTGCTCGTTTCCCATCCGCCCCTCAACCCGACACCACGTCCGGCAGCTGGAGATCCGCGGTCTGCGTCGGGCTGCTGGCCGCCTTGTGCAGCGTCGCCCACAGTCAGACGCTGCCCTATGGCGGCAGCGGCTTCGTCGTGCCGCTGGCGGACGCGATCAACGGCGTCCAGCCGCTGCTGGCCAGCTCCGATGGCGGCTACGCACTTGATGGCGAAACCGGATGGAGCCTCAGTGCGCCGTTCGATTTCAACTTCGTCACCGGCCTGGGTGAAGGCACGTTCAGCATCGGCCGTGGCGCCGACCGCCTGGTGGGCGATCTGGACACCCGGTTGACGGGTTCGTCGCCGATGGCCTTTGACCTGACGTACACGGTCCTGAGTGGCAGCGGCCGCTTCCTGGGGTTGACGGGCACCGGCAGGACGACGGTGACCATCGTCGGGGCGCCGGGCGCAAACGGCTTTCCGTACCTCGAGACCGGACAGCTCACGCTCGTACCGGAACCGGCCAGCTGGGCCCTGCTGTTCGCGGGCCTGGGCATGATCGCGGCGCGAAGCCGGTTCTGGGTCTAGCCGGGCCTGCTGCACAAAGAGCCGTCCGCGGCGTCAGTCGCGCATCAAGGTCGACAGCAACAGGCGGGCCTTCTCCCAGTCGCGGCGCACGGTGCGCTCGGTGATGCCGAGCGCATCGCCGATCTCGGCTTCGGTCCAGCCCCCGAAGTAGCGCATCTCCACCACCTGGGCCAGCCGCGGCTCGGCCTCGGCCAGCGCCTGCAGGGCCTCATGCACCTGCATGACCTCGTCCTCGCCCGACGGCATCAGGTCGACGAACTCGGTGTCCAGCGTCGTCCGCTGCAGCTCGCCGCCGCGGCGCTGCGCCAGGCGTTCGCGCACGGTGTCGACGATCACCGACCGCATCACGCTCGCCGCGTAGGCGAAGAAGGCCCGCCGCTCCGTCGCCCGCAGTTCGCCGCCGCGGACGAAGCGCAGAAAGGTCTCGTGAACCAGCGCCGTGGTCCCCAGGTCGGTCCCCCGGCCGCCGTGATACAGGCGCGACCGCGCCAGTTCGCGCAGATCGGGGTAGGCCGCGGCAAACAGCCGGTCGCGCGCCCCTTCTTCGCCGGCATGGACCCGCTGGATCAGTGCACTCAACTCGTCCAACGAAGCCTCCTGCGATTGCATTGCAGGCATCGTATCGGCGCTCGTCGCGCATCGTGTGCATCGGCTTCGTCAATCGACAGGAACAGCGGGTCGCCGTCAGCGGCCGCGGCGCCGCCACAACAGGGTGCCGACGCCAGCCAGCATCAGCAGGAGTGTGGCCGGCTCGGGCACGGGCGTCGTGGTGAAGTAGATCTCCGAGCCTTCGAAGACGATGCGCAATCCCGTCGGCGCCGGCTGGTAGATCCCACCGGCATCGCCCCACAGCAGGAACCCGCCAAGACCGTCGGGGGCCTCAACGCGCCAGCTGCTGTCGACCACGCCCGACAGCATGCCACCGGCCAGCAGCCAGTTGAAGCTGTCGCCGTCAGCGGGAACGTAGCCGCCATTCAACTGAAAGACGATGGCGTTGCCGACACCGAAGTCGAAGACCGCGTCGCCGCCGACCTCGAGCCGGTCCAACGCGCCACCGTGGCCCAGGCCGATGGTGAATCGGCCGCCACGCGCGTTCAGGTTGCCGTCGATGCCGAGCGTGGCCAAACCGGGGCCGGGAGAAATCTCGGCACCGCCGGACAACACGACATCGGCAGCGATCTGGCCGTTGCCTTCGAGCGTGCCACCCTCCAGCAGCACCTCGGACGCTTCGATCCGCCCCTCCAGCGTGGTGGTGCCGGCACCTTGACCAAAGGGGGCGCCGACCAGCCGCAGGGTGCGCCCGGTGGCCACGTGAAGCCGGCCGTTCTGCTGCAGCCGGCCCTGGCCCAGCAGGTCGCCGGCATCGAGGCGAAGCTCGCCGTTGACCTCGGCGCCGTCCACGCCGATCTCAAGGACGCCGTTGTTCACCAACGCGCCACCCAGGTCGACCACCAGCCGCTGCGCCTGCAGACGGCCGAGGTTGTTCACGGGGCCCGCGACCGTCAGCATCGTCGCGACCAGTTCGCCGCCAGCGGCGATGCGCACCGACTCCCCTGCGAGCCGAGCCTGCTCGAAGCGGGCGATGCCTCGGTTGTCGAAGACACCGCCGACGAACGAGAACTCCTGTGCCTGCAGCTGTGCGCCGACGGCGTTGTCCAGAAAGGCGGACTCGGCGATCAGGCCACCGGAGACCTCGACGGTCCCTTCATTGATCCACCGGCCGCGGTGCGTGACCTGGCCGAGGTTCCACCGTGAACCGGGACGCGACACGAACTGCCCGTCGTTGAAGACGGAAACGGCGGACGCGATACCGCGGTTGAGCAGGCTGCCGCTGGCACCGACGGTGAGATCGCCGAGGTCGAGCACGCCACTGGCGGGGTTGGCGACGCGCCCCTCGACGGCCAGACTCGACAGGTTGCTGGCGCCGTCCACGAACTGCGAGCTGCCGGCCGGTACGAACACGCTGCCGCCGGGCGCCAGCGGCGTGGCGCCAGGGTCGGTGAACAGCACGGTGCCGCCGTTGCCGCTGAGCTGGCCCACGAGGTCGGGCGCCAGGCCCGGCACGACCACGGTGGCGTTGATGTCCTGGCTGGCCGCCTCGGCCCAGCTCAAGCTGTCGCCAAACAGCACGGCGTTGCCGCCGATGTCGATGTCCAGCGTGCCGCTGACGCTGAGCGAGCCGCTGGCCACGATGCGGTCGTTGCGGCCGTCGGCCCCGAACTCCAGCCGCAGTGTGCCGCCGTTGATGGCAACGTTGCCATTGACGGTCACCGTGCCCGGGCTGCTGCCCGGCTCCCAGGTGCCCCCCGCGCCGACGAAGACATCGCCGTCGATCGTGCCCGAGCCACGAAGCACGCCGCCGTCGATGAACAGCGCCGGCGCCGCCAGCCGGCCCTCGACCACCGTGCGCCCGCCGGTCTGGCGGAACTCCGAGCCCCCGACCACGAGTTCGCTGCCCGCGGGGACCGTGACTTCGCCCTGAGTCGTCACGCGGGCGCCGATCAGCTGCGTCGGACCCGATGCCGCCCATTGGCCGACGCCGCCGATGGTGACGAGGTGGCCGTTGATCGTGCCTTCGGTCTCGAGGACGCCAGCGTCGATGCCGAGAAGGCCGAGGGACAGGTTCCCAGGCGCTCCGGCTGCACCGAGCGTCGTGCGCCCGCTTGTCTGCACCAGCCACCCGGCGCCGGTGACGCTGCCCAGCAGGTTCAGATCGCCACCCTCGACGATGATGCGGCCCTGGTTCTCGAACTGGCTGCCAGGCTCGAACACCGAAGTGCCGCGCAGCGTCAGCCAGGCCTCGCTGTAAGCCGTGCCGGCGTGCTGGAACGAGCCCGTCACGGCGATGCGGCTGTTGAACGCGGCAAGATCCAGGTGGCCGGTGTTGTGCAGGCTGCCGGCCTGGACGGCCGACCGTTCGCCGCCACCGAACTCCAGCCGGCCGCTGTTGAAGACAGCTGCGGAGCCAGCGTCCAGAGCGGCATCCACGAGTCGCAGGGTGCCCGCGTTGTCGAGGCGGTCGACCACGGCCAGGCTCGACCCGGCCAGCCGGGTCTCGGCGTCGAATCGGCCGCCGGCGGCGATGTCCAGGGTGAGGGCCTGGAAGCCGGTACCGTTGCGGACGGTGTACGAGCCCGCGCTGCCGATCTGTATCGAGCGGGCCGACACGTCCACACGTCCGAGTGTCTGGATGCCGGCATCGAACCGGTTGTCGCCGGCGAGCCGTATCCAAGCACCATCGGCGGCCTCGAAGCGTCCCGTGTGCACGCCACCTTCGCGAAGGTCGAGGCTGCCGCCTTCCACACGCAGAAGGCCGTGGTTGTCCAGTGGCCCGAACACGGTGCGGCCACCGCCCGTGGCGGCGGTCTGCACCCAGGTGCCGTGGTTGATGTGGCGGGAATTGCTCAGGAGGCTGCCGTTGGAGATCTCCAGCCGGGCACCGGCCCCGTTGCGAACGCTGTAGAAGCCGTCGATGGCGGAACCTCCCGCGCGCAGGTCGCCTTGCAGCGCCATCGTGCCTTCGTTGACGATCCTCAGCGGCCCGGCCACGACCACGTTGTCGGCGCGAGCGTCCAGCGCCGATGCACCCTGCAGCCGGAGCGTGCCAAAACCACTCAGCGCACCGGATTGCGCACCCCACTGGAACGTACCGGCCACGACCAGCTCGGCACCACTGCCCACCTCGACAACGTTGAAACTGCCGCCCGCGTGCGTCAGGCTCCCGATGGTGGCCTGAGCACCGCCCAGCAGCGAGACCCGGGCTGTGTTCAGCGAGACATCGCCGAGCCGGCCACCGGCGCCGGTGACCTCGAGGGTGGACTGACCGAGTCCGTCGCCGAGCGTGATCCGTTGCACGTCCACCCCGGGCCCGACCAGGCTCAGCCGGCTGCCGTTGGAGGTCGGCGAGCTCGTCACCGTGACCTGCCCGGCCACCAGAGCGCCGCTCAGCGCATGCCGGCCCTGCAATTCCACTTGGGCCGCGCGCAGGTCGCCGGCCAGCGCACTGGTGACGAGAGCGCGGTCCAGCCGCAGCCTGACCGAGCCCAGCGTGTCGATGCTGCTGCCGGCTGCCATCGACAGAGCGTCTTCGAAGCTCATCGAGCTGCCCGCCTCGCCCTCGTAGCGGCCGCCCAGCGCACCACCGCGCTGCACCAGCGTGCCGCCGACGGTGACGCGGGTGGTCCCGGTGTTGTCGAACGCGAGCGCGCCGAAGTCGATCTGGCGCGCCACCAGCGTGCCGCTGTTGGACACCCGGCCGGTAAAGGGCTGCACCGTGCCAGCGGGCGCGTTGGCCCCCCAACGGTCGCCGCTCCAACGGCCGGTGAGCGCCAAGACGGCACCCTGGCCGACCTGCGCATCCAGCGTGCCCTGGCCGCTGGCGTCGCCGGTGAGTTCCAGGCGATGACCCCAGCCCACCTCGGCGATCAACGCCGGGCCGTCCCAGGATTGCAGCCGCGTCGTGCCGCCGTCGCCCTCGAAGGCGGCGCGCACGCCAGAGTCGACGGTCAGGCGCGTCACCTGAGCCAGGCCGGAGCTCTCGAGCACGCCCCCGACGCCCAGCGCCAACTCGGCGAAGCTGCCGCTGGCGACCCGCAGCCGGTCGAACAGCTCGATCCGGCCCAGCACCTGCACGTCGCGTGCGAAGGCTTGCCCTGCAACCGGACCCCGCAGCCGGCTGTCGAAGGCCTGCACGCGCACCGTCTGCCCCGCGCCGACCAGCACGTCGTCGCCCGCACCCGGCACTGCGCCCGCCCAGGTGCCGCCCAGGCCCCAGAAGTGGCGCTCGACGCAGTTCGCCGTCGGGTTGCCGGCGCAGAACGCCAGCCAGGCGTCGCGCGTCAGGAACTCGGTGCCGTCAGCCAGCCAAACCGGGGCGCCGCCGCTGTACGCAATCTGCGCACGGCTCGGGGTGCCGGCCAGCGCCGTGCAGGCCAGTGCCGCCGCCAGCGCCAACCGTCCGGCATGGAAGCTGCGGCGACCCCCATGCCGGGCCGGAGGCGAGGCGCAGGTGCGGGCTGTTCGTGGCGTGTTCGAGAAGGACGAGTGGGCACCAATGAGGGCGTTCTTGACAGGCATGGGGACTCCCGGGTAGTTGACAGCAGTGGTTTGGCGGGCAGCGGCCGAGCACCGGGGGCGTGTCCGAAGCAGGGCATGCGTCACCAGACGGCTTGCGGCCCGCAAAGCGGACACGGGTCTGCAGGATCACAAGCGCGGGCCGCGTTCAGCGGATGCGTTCATCGTCGATCTCCACGGCATGTCGCCGTCGGGTGGGTTGCCGGAGCCAGGATCGGCGACCGGTCTGTCCTGCCGGACGCTGGCCGCGGCGAGAAGCCGCCATCGGCCCGTTCAGCAGCCCGACGCCGCCACGGCGCCCGACGAGCAATGGCCGCCGCAGGCCGAGAAGCCATGCCAGCGCTCCAGCCGATCCGCCGACGGCCGCATCGGCAGCCCGGCGCGAAGCGCAGGGTCGTGCCAGATCCTGGTGGCCTGTCGCGCCGCCAGCGGGTGGCCGTGGTCGGCCAGCGGCGCGTAAAGGGCAAAAGCTTCGGCCCAGCGCTGGCCACGCTCGTGGGCCTGGGCGGCCTGCAGGGCGGTCTCGGGGTCGGGGGTCAGATCGGCATGGGCGGGGCCGGCAAGCGCCGACCCCAGCAAGGCCATGGCGCAGACGGTGCTGAGGGTGCTGACGGTACTGAAGCGCCGCTTTGTCAAGCGGGCGGACGGGACATGCGGTGTCATGCGAGACTCCTGGCGAGTTGGCCAGCGGCGAGATTGCCGATGGCACAACCGTCCAGACGCGAAGCCTCGACGAAGGCGGACAGCCGCAGCGCGTCGCGAGCGCGAGAGGGAAACCGACGCGCAGCGCAGACGAAGGAGAGGTTCGACCCATGGCAAGGCGCACAGAACGCAGCCGGGATCGCGATTCGAATGTCCAGCAGGACCGCCGGCTCCCGGCCGAAGCCGGATGGGTGGCGCGCTGGCTGCGGGCCTTTCGGGGCTTGCTGAGTCGGCCCGTCGGCGTGCAGCGTGTGAACGGGCGCTTTCGTGCGGGCTTTCTGGAACGACGCCGCGCGCCCAGCGATGCTCTGGAGGTGCGCGCCATCGTCGGCGACCTGCATGAACGCCTGATCGCACAGGATCCCCTCCTTGCCGCCACGGTGTTTGCGCCGCTCGTGCAGGTCCACGACGCATTGCGTCTCAAGGGCTGGCCTGGCGTGCTGGCCCTGCCGGCCTCCGTACGTTCGCGAGCCTTGTTTCAGGCTCAGATGCTGACCCAGAAGGGACCCACTCCGGCGATGAACCAGTTCGTCAGGCGGCTGCTCGCGACGCAGAACGCCACGGCGCCGGACCCATCACCGGCCGTCGTGGACCGGACCGCCGCCGGATCTGTTGCCGATTCAGAGCCCGAGGTCTCGGAAACCAGCACCGAAGAATTCGAAGCCAGCCAGCGCGGCTGGCTCGACACCGTGTCCACGTTGCCCGACGAGGGTCGACCGACGGCAAAGGTCGAAGCCTGACCGGCGCCGACCCGGCCAGGCGATCAGCGCGGCAGCATGCCGCCTTCGCGCTCGCTGCCGGGGCCGTCGTGCCCGGGCTCGCGCACGCTGCGACGCAGCGGTCGGACCAGGCTTTGCGCCTGGGCGCGTTCGTCACCGTCGGCCAGCGGCCGTCGCGGGCAGCCTCCGGACTGCGCGAAGGTCAGGGCCCCCGACAGCAGCGGATCGCCGGCGCCGCCCTGCAACTGGCTGAAGTCCTCGTCGACCAGGCAGGTCGGCTCCAGGCCATCGAAGTAGCGGCCCTCGTTGCGCGCGTTGACGGACTCGAAGTTGATGACGCTGTAGGTGCGGCCGCAGGCGCTGACCGGGTTGGAGCCGACCGGCTTGCCGCAACTGGCCTCGCCGATCCCGACGACGTCGACGCCGACGCCACGCAGCCCGTTGATGACCTGCTCGGCGGCCGAGCAGGTGCGCCGACCCATCAGCACGTAGACCCGGCGCAGGTTCAGGCCGTTGCCCAGGTTGGCGAAGTTCTGCCGGCTGTTGCTGGACTGCCGCTTGTCGTTGTACAGAAGCGAAGCGTAGGCCTGACCGGCGACGGCCGGGCTGGCCACGTAGCTTGCAAGTTGGGCACCCACCGACACCAGGCCCCCGCCGTTGTAGCGCAGGTCAAGCACAAGCTCGCTGACGCCACGCGCCCGGAAGTTGGAGAAGACGGTTTCCAGCGGCGCATTCGCCTGCGAGACCATCTGCCGCACCTGCACCACGCCGACGCGTCGCCCGTCGGCCAGCGTCAGCACCTGGTCGTCGGACACCGGCACCAGGTTGTAGACGGCCGCCGTGAGCGACAGGGGCTGGTTCTGCCCGTTGCGCTCGATCACGAGGTTCAGCACGTCGCCACTGGCGTTGGCCGTCAACGCAGAGAAGTCGTCGGCCGCGACGATCTCGGCCGCCGGGCGACCGTTCAGGCTGACGATGCGGTCGCCGCGCTGCACACGGCCCGCGGCCGGCGAGCCCGGGTCGACCAGACGCACCAGAAGCGGCCGACGCGGGTCGTCCACCGCCTCCAGTCCCGCGACGGCGACGCCATAGCCCAGCGTCGCGCCGTCGCCGAAGAACCGGTTGAAGCTGGCGTCGGTTTCGCTGCGACTCCAGCGGTCCGCCGGAAACGGCGGCGTACCGCCGGTGTAGAGCAGCGCGTCGAAGTACGCCGTGATGCTGCTGTACGGTGCCGGGTCGGGCCGGGGAGCCAGGCGGTACCAGAAGTACTGGTCGTCCATCGTGCGGGCCAGCCAGGTCTTCTGTTCGGCCAGGTCACAGCTGGCGGGCGGGGCGGTGCCACTGCCGCCGCTGTCGCCTCCCCCGCAGGCCGCCAGCAGCAGGGCTGTCAGCGAGGTGAGAAGCGCGCGATTCAACGCTGTTCTGGGCATAGGGTGCTCGGCGGTGGACACATGGGGGGCGACCTACAATTCCAACCCATCTCCAACCCCTCTGCCCGGGTGCGCGTTGACAGGCGTGATCGTGTCGTCTTGTAAACCCCCTTGCCCGGCAGTCTGAGGCTCTCCCACGCCGGCTCCCGGCTGTCCGCAGCTTTGCCACGCCGTTTCCGGCATGGTGCCACCGTCCCAACTCCTGTCATGACCGCCACGTTGTCCAAGTCGTTCGAGCCTGCTGCCATCGAGTCCCGCTGGGGCCCGGTCTGGGACCGCAACGGCGTCTTCGCGGCGACGCTGGATGCGTCCCGGCCGTCGTTCTGCATCCAACTGCCACCGCCCAACGTCACCGGCACGCTGCACATGGGGCACGCGTTCAACCAGACGATCATGGACGCGCTGACCCGCTGGCACCGCATGCGCGGCCACAACACGCTGTGGGTGCCGGGGACCGACCACGCCGGCATCGCGACCCAGATCGTCGTCGAGCGACAGTTGCAGGACAACGGGCTGACCCGCCACGACCTCGGACGCAAGAACTTCGTCGCCCAGGTCTGGGACTGGAAGGCCAGTTCGGGCGCGACGATCACGAACCAGATGCGCCGCATGGGCGCCAGCGTGGACTGGTCGCGCGAGTACTTCACGATGGACGACAAGCTCTCGGCCGTCGTCACCGAGACCTTTGTCCGCTTGTACGACGAGGGCCTGATCTACCGCGGCCAACGCCTCGTATCGTGGGACCCGGTGCTGCGCTCGGCGGTCTCGGACCTCGAGGTCGAGAGCGAAGAGGAAGACGGCTTCCTCTGGCACATCCGCTACCCGCTGACCGACGGCAGCGGCTCGCTGACCGTCGCGACCACCCGCCCGGAGACCCTGCTGGGCGACACCGCCTTGATGGTGCACCCCGAGGACGAGCGCTTCGCCCACCTGGTGGGCAAGCGCGTGACCCTGCCGTTGGTGGGACGCGAGATTCCGGTGATCGCCGACAGCTACGTCGAACGCGAGTTCGGCACCGGCGTCGTCAAGGTCACGCCCGCGCACGACACCAACGACTACGCCGTCGGCCAGCGCCACGGCCTGCCGGTCATCGGCGTGCTGAATCTGGACGCGACGATCAACGCCAATGCGCCCGAGGCGTACCGCGGCCTGGACCGCTTCGTGGCCCGCAAGAAGGTCGTGGCCGACCTCGACGCCGCAGGCCTGCTCGTCGAAACCCGCAAGCACCGGTTGCAGGTGCCGCGCTGTGCGCGCACCGGACAGATCGTCGAGCCGATGCTGACGGACCAGTGGTTTGTCGCCACCACCAAGGCCGGCGCCGACGGCCAGAGCCTGGCCAGCAAGGCCATCGCGGCGGTCGAATCCGGCCAGGTGCGTTTTGTGCCCGAGCAGTGGGTGTCGACCTACCGGCACTGGATGAACAACCTGCAGGACTGGTGCATCAGCCGCCAGCTGTGGTGGGGTCACCAGATTCCGGCCTGGTACGGCAGCGGCGGCGAGGTGTTCGTCGCCCGCAGCGAGGCCGAGGCCCGCCAGCGTGCCGACGCCGCCGGCTACGGCGGGCCGCTCACGCAGGACGAAGACGTGCTCGACACCTGGTACTCGTCGGCCCTGGTGCCGTTTTCCAGCCTCGGCTGGCCGGCGGCCACACCCGAGCAGGACCTCTACCTGCCGTCCAGCGTGCTCGTCACCGGTTTCGACATCATCTTCTTCTGGGTCGCCCGGATGATCATGATGACGACGCACTTCACCGGCAAGGTGCCGTTCCGCGACGTCTACATCCACGGCCTGGTGCGCGACGCCCAGGGCCACAAGATGAGCAAGAGCGAAGGCAACGTGCTCGACCCGGTGGACCTGATCGACGGCATCGAGCTCGGACCGCTGCTCGACAAGCGCGTGGTCGGCCTGCGCAAGCCCGAGACCGCGCCGCGGGTGCGCAAGGACACCGAGCGGGAGTTCCCGCAGGGCATCCCGGCCTACGGCGCCGACGCGCTGCGCTTCACGATGGCGAGCTACGCCACGCTGGGCCGCAACATCAACTTCGACGCCAAGCGTTGCGAGGGCTATCGCAACTTCTGCAACAAGCTCTGGAACGCGACGCGCTTCGTGCTGATGAACTGCGAAGGGCAGGACTGCGGCCTGGCCGAACACCGCAAGGTCGACTGCGAGCCGGGCGGGCCGTTCCACGGCTACGCCCGCTTTTCGCTCGCCGACCGTTGGATCACCGGCGAGCTTCAACGGGTCGAAGCCGCAGTGGCGCAGGGATTCGCCGAGTACCGGCTCGACAACGTCGTCAATGCGCTCTACGCCTTTGTCTGGGACGAGTACTGCGACTGGTACCTCGAGATCGCCAAGGTCCAGCTCCAGCAGGCGTTGGCCGCAGGCGACGAGGGCGCGGCGAGGGCGACCCGCCGAACGCTGATCCGCACGCTCGAGACCGTGCTGCGGGCGCTGCACCCGCTAATGCCCTTCATCACCGCCGAGCTGTGGGAGACGGTGGCCGTGGTCGCCGGCCGCAAGCAGCCCGGCGACGACCTTTCCATCGTGCTGGCGGCCTACCCGCAGGCCCAGCTCGAGAAGGTCGACCCGCTGGCGGATGCCTGGGTCGCGCGGCTCAAGACCGTCGCGGCCGAAGTGCGCCGCCTGCGCAGCGAGATGGCCCTGGCCCCGAGCGACAAGGTGCCGCTGCTGACCCTGGGCGACGCCGCCTTTGTCGACAGCGCTCGCCCGCTGCTGGTGGCCCTCGCCCGCCTGGCCGAGGTCCGCGTGCTGGGCGACGAATCCAGCTTCGCTGCCGCGACGCAGGCCGCGCCGGTGGCGATGGCCGGCGACCTGCGGCTGGCGCTCGAGGTCAAGATCGATGTCGCCGCCGAAAGCGCAAGGCTCGACAAGGAGATCACCCGCCTCAGCGGCGAGATCGCCAAGGCCGAAGCCAAGCTGGGCAACGAGAGCTTTGTTGCCCGTGCACCCGCCACCGTCGTGACGCAGGAACGCGAACGAATCGCGGGCTTTCGTCACAAGCTCGAAAGCTTGATCGATCAACGTCGGCGCATGCAGGCCCAGGCCTGAACCACCGCCGAACGATTGCCCTCCACAGGAACCCTCTGCATGATCGTCAACAAAGCCATCTTCCCGGTTGCCGGCCTCGGCACGCGTTTCCTGCCGGCCACCAAGGCCCAGCCCAAGGAGATGCTGCCCGTGGTGGACAAGCCGCTGATCCAGTACGCCGTCGAAGAAGCCTATGCGGCGGGCGTGCGCGAGATGATCTTCGTCACCGGTCGCCACAAGCGGCCGATCGAGGACCATTTCGACATGAGCTACGAGCTGGAACAACTGCTCGAAGCCCAGCACAAGCACGATCTGCTAGAGGTGGTGCGCAGCGTCAAGCCCGACGACATGGAGTGCATCTACGTCCGCCAGGCCCAGGCGCTGGGCCTCGGCCACGCGGTGCTGTGCGGTCAGCGCCTGGTCGGCAAGGAGCCGTTTGCCGTGCTGCTGGCGGACGACCTGATGGTCGGGACCAAGCCGGTGCTGGCCCAGATGGTCGAGCAGTTCCGCGAGTGGCGAGCCTCGATCATCGCGGTGCAGGAGGTGCCGACCGAGCACACCCGGCGCTACGGCATCGTGGCCGGCACCGAGGTCAACGAGCGCCTGATCGACGTGCAGCGCATCGTCGAGAAGCCGTCACCGGAGGCCGCCCCGTCGCGCCTGGGCGTGGCCGGCCGCTACATCCTGACGCCCGGCGTGTTCCACGAGATCGCGACCCAGCCCCGCGGGGTCGGCGGCGAGATCCAGCTCACCGACGGCATCGCGTCGCTGCTGCGCCGCGAGAAGGTCTTTGCCTATCGCTACGAAGGCAAGCGCTACGACTGCGGCAGCAAGGAAGGCTTCCTTGAAGCCAACGTCGAGCTGGCCCTGGCCCACCCCGAGATCGGGGACCGGTTCCGCCAGTTCCTGGGTGGGCTCAAGATCGGCGGCTAGCCGGCTCTTGTCGCTGAGGCGGCCGCAACGCCGCCCCGCCGGCCGGGTCTCAGCGCCGGCGCAGCACGTGCACGAACTCGTTGGCGTTCGTCGCCTGCGAGACCAGTTCGTTCCCGGTCTGACGGGCAAAGGCCTGGAAGTCCCGCATCGATCCCGGGTCGGTCGAGATCACTTTCAGGATCTCCCCGCTGACCATGTCGGCCAGGGCCTTCTTGGCCTTGAGGATGGGAAGCGGGCAATTCAGACCGCGGGTGTCGAGTTCCTTGGAGGCGTCCATGGGCTGCGATTCTAGGAAGAGCGGGCGGGCATCTCGATGAAGCGGGGATCGTGACCGCGTGAACGCAGCCAGTCCGCCAGCGCGTAGCCGGTGCCGGCGGGCCAGCACAGCACGTCGGCGGGCTCGAACAACTTGTACTCGGCGAGTTCGGGCGACAGGTGCACCTCGCCGACCGCCTGCACGTGGTAGGCGATGATGATCTGGTTCATGCGCTGGAAGTCATAGACGCCGATCAGCGTCGTGGCGCGGACCTCGAGCGCGGTTTCCTCCAGCACCTCGCGTGCGATGCCACCTTCGGGCGTCTCACCAGCCTCCATGAAGCCGGTGATCAGCGCGAACATGCGGTGCTTCCAGGCCGCGTTGCGGGCCAGCAGCAGGCGGCCGCCGCGGTCCACGCACTCCACCACGGCCGCGAGCACCGGCGTCGGGTTGTTCCAGTGCGTCCAGCCGCAGGCCGGGCAACGCAGACGCGCCTTGGCGCCGCCGTCCTCCTGGGCTTCGATCAGCGCCAGCGGGGTCGCGCAGTGGGTGCAGAACCGGGTCTCGAACGCCCGCTCGCTCATGCTGGGAAGACCCCGGTCGACAGGTACCGGTCGCCACGGTCGCAGACGATGAAGACGATGGTGGCGTCGTGTTCGCGGGCGGCGATCTGCAACGCCACCCAACAGGCGCCGGCGGCCGAGATGCCGGCGAACAGGCCTTCCTCGCGCGCCAGCCGCCGGGCCATGTCCTCGGCATCGGCCTGGCTCACGAGCATCAGTTCGTCGACCTGGGTCGGGTCGTAGATCTTCGGCAGGTAGGCCTCGGGCCACTTGCGGATGCCCGGGATGCGCGAACCCTCTGCCGGCTGGGCGCCGACGATGCGCACGGCCGGGTTCTGCGACTTGAGGTAGCGCGAGACGCCCGTGATCGTGCCGGTGGTGCCCATCGCACTGACGAAGTGGGTGACGCGGCCGGCAGTGTCCTGCCAGATCTCGGGGCCCGTGGTCTCGAAGTGCACGCGCGGGTTGTCGGCATTGGCGAACTGGTCGAGCACGCGGCCCTTGCCCTGCTGCTGCATCTGCTCGGCCAGGTCGCGGGCGTACTCCATGCCACCCGAGCGCGGGGTCAGGATCAGTTCGGCACCGAAGGCCTTCATCGTCTGCGCACGCTCGATCGAAAGGTCCTCCGGCATGATCAGCACCATCCGATAGCCGCGGATGGCTGCGGCCATCGCCAGCGCGATCCCGGTGTTGCCGCTGGTGGCCTCGATCAGCGTGTCCCCGGGGCGGATGTCGCCGCGCTCCTCGGCCCGCCGGATCATCGAAATGGCCGGCCGGTCCTTGACCGAGCCCGCCGGGTTGTTGCCCTCAAGCTTGCCGAGCAGCACATTGCCTCGCCCTGCCCCGTGGTCACCAGGCAGGCGTTGCAGGCGAACGAGCGGCGTGCGGCCAATCGCGTCTTCAAGGGTCGGGTAGGCGGGGGTCGGATCCGGATTCATCACGCAACGCCAAGGCAAGGGGTTATATTGGATTGTGCCGGGGACCCCCACCTCCTTTGGCCTTCGCCGGCACGGGGCCCGTGCGATACTCGCGCCCGCCTCGCGGGGGACCCCCTGCCGTGGGCCCATGTGACGAAATCGGTAGACGTAGCGGACTCAAAATCCGCCGCCGCAAGGCGTGCCAGTTCGAGTCTGGCCATGGGCACCACCTCTGACGCCAACGCGCTCATGCTCGAGCGGCCCTCCGATGTATCCGATTCCGCCGATCACCCAAGCGCTGATGCTCGTCTGCACGGGGATGTTCTGCCTTGTGTACCTGGTGCCCGGCATCGGCCCGTGGCTGGCGCTCTGGCCGCTGGGCAGCGGTGCCTTCCAGCCTTGGCAGCTCGTCAGCTACGGCCTGCTGCATGGCGACATGCTGCACCTGGCCCTGAACATGTTCGGCATGTGGATGTTCGGTTCCGAACTGGAGCGACTCTGGGGCGGCAAGCGCTACCTCCAGTTCCTGCTTGCCGGTCTCCTGACGGCTGCCGCGACTCAACTCGTCGTCACGGGAATCACCGGCTCGATGGCACCGACGGTCGGAGCCTCGGGCGCGCTGTTCGCCTTGCTGCTGGCGTTCGGCATGCTGTTCCCGAACCGCATCATGGTCCCGCTGTTCCCGCCGATCCCGATGAAGGCCAGGACCTTCGTGATGGTGTTCGGCGGCATCGAGCTGCTGATGGGCATCTTCAGCCGCGGCTCGATCGCGCACTTTGCGCACCTCGGCGGCATGCTCGGCGGCTGGCTGATGATCCGCTACTGGCGCGGCCAGTCGCCGTTTGGCTCGTCGCGCCGGCGCTGATCGAATCCGGTCGACGCCGCAACGGACTCAGGTCCCGGCCAGTCCCTCGGCCACCGTCGGATGGCGCAAGCGCAGACCCAGCTCGCGCTTGAGCCTGTGGTTGTCCAGGCGGCGCGACTCGCTCATGAAGCTCAGCAGCATCGGCGACAGTTGACGCTCGGCATCGACTCTTGCCACGCGGGGCGGACGCGGCAGACCGCAAAGGTCGGCGGCCAGGTCGAAGTAGGCCCCCATCTTCAACTCGCTGTCGTCGCAGGCGTGATAGACGCGCCCGGCGGCACCACGGAACAGCGCCGCCACGCAGGCGCGCGCCAGGTCATCGGCGTGGATGTGGTTGGTGAACACGTCGTCTTCGTCGCGCAGTACGGCCGTGCCCCGCAGCAACCGGTCGCGTGGATGGCCGCCGACCCGGTCGGCCGCATAGATGCCCGGAACCCGCAGGATCGACACGCTGGCGCCGCAGGTCCGACCGAAGTCGCGCAACATGCGCTCAGCAACGACGCGGCGCTGCGCGCGCACCGTGCCCGGGGCCACCGGCCGGGTCTCATCAAACCGGGCTCCCTTGGCGTCGCCATAGACACCGCTGGTGCTGGCATAGACCAGCCGACGCACCCGGCCACCCCGGGCCAGCGCACGAAGCAAGGCTTGCGTGCGCGGATCGCCCTCGCCCGTGGCCGGGGGCGGCGCAAGGTGGAGCACGGCATCGGCCAATCCGGCCAGGCGGTGCAGCGTTCGTGGTTCGTCCAGATCGACCACGATGGGCCGGGCGCCGGCAGCCCGCAACTCGGACACCCGAGCCAGCTGCGAGGTCGTCGCGACCACGCACCAGCGGGGCACGAGCAGGCGGAGCACGCGCATGCCGATGTCGCCGCAACCGACGATGAGCAGGGTCGGGCGCTTTGGCTTGAGGTTGGGCTTGAGGTTGGGCTTGAGCCCCGCCTTGGGCTTCGGCTGGAAGGTCGGGGGCTTTGGCGGGCTGGGCACAATCGTCGATTCTGCGGTGCAACGGCGCCGAGCCTACTTCCTGCCGACCCCACTCCATGAGCTTTCAGATCACGCTGCAACCCAGCGGCGCGCGGTTCGTCGTCGAACGCGACGAGGCCATTCTCCCTGCCGCCATCCGCCAGGGCATCGGCTTGCCGTACGGCTGTCGCGACGGCGCCTGCGGCTCGTGCAAGAGCCGGCTCGTCGCGGGTCGGGTGATCCACGGCGCTCACCAGCTCAAGGCGCTGTCGCTGGACGAAGAAGAACAAGGCTTCATCCTGACCTGCTGCGCGGCGCCGCAGACCGACTGCACGGTTGAAGCGCGCAGCGTACCGGGCGCAGGCGAGTACCCGGTGCTGAAGCTGCCAAGCCGGGTCTCCAGCCTGGAGCGAGTCGCGCCCGACGTGGTGGTGATGAAGCTGCAGTTGCCTGCCAACCAGAACCTGCGCTACCGCGCCGGGCAGTACGTCGAGTTCATCCTGCGCGACGGCAGCCGGCGCAGCTACAGCATGGCCAACGCGCCGCACCTCGTCGGCAGCCCGCCTTCGATCGAACTGCACCTGCGCCACATGCCGGGTGGCAAGTTCACCGACCATGTCTTCGGCACGATGAAGGAAAAGGAGATCCTGCGCATGGAAGGCCCGCTGGGCAGCTTCTTCCTGCGCGAGGACTCTTCCAAGCCCATCGTGCTGCTGGCCAGCGGCACCGGATTCGCACCGATCAAGGCGATCATCGAACACATGGCGGCGCATCCGGCGGCGCAGCGGCCGGCCGTCCTGTACTGGGGCGGACGTCGACCGCGGGACCTGTACCTGCACGACTGGTGCGAGCAGCAGGCCGGCGCCCTGCCCTGGCTGCGCTACGTGCCGGTGGTCAGCGACGCGTTGCCCGAAGACCACTGGCGCGGTCGGGTCGGCTTCGTGCATGCGGCCGTGATGGCCGACTGTCCCGACCTTTCCGGGCACCAGGTCTACGCCTGCGGCGCGCCGGTGATGGTCGACGCCGCGCAGCGCGACTTCGTGGCCCGCTGCGGCCTGCCGGCCGACGCGTTCTTTGCCGACAGCTTCACGTCCGAGGCCGACAAACATGCCAACTGAGCGTACAGACCTCATGCCCACAGGCATCGCCCGCCGCCGCGGACTTGCCGCCGTGGCCTCGTTCGCGGCGGCCCTGGCGGTGCCGTCGGCGCTGCGCGCCCAGGGCAGCACGATCCGCCTTGTCGTGCCCTACCCGCCGGGCGGGCCGCTGGACATCGCCGCTCGCGCGATCGCCGCCGCGGTCAAGGACAGCCTGGGCACGGTGATCGTCGAGAACCGCCCCGGAGCCGGCGGCAACCTCGGCGCCGACCAGGTGGCCAAGGCCGCGGCAGACGGCAACACGCTGGTGATGGGCGCGGTCGCGACACACGCGATCAACCCCTGGCTGTACCGCAAGATGCCGTACGACGCGCTGCGCGACTTCACGCCGCTGACGCTGGTGGCACAGGTGCCCAACGTGCTGGTGATGAATGCCGAGACGGCTTCGCGCCTGAAGATCTCCAGCGTGGCCGACCTGCTGGCCCACGTCCGCGCCAACCCCGGGCGCCTGAACTACGGCAGCGGCGGCAACGGCAGCGCCGGGCACCTGGCCGGCGAGATGTTCAAGAAGGAGGCCGGCCTCTTCGTCGTCCACATTCCGTACTCCGGCGGTCCGCCGGCGCAGTTCGGGCTCGTCAGTGGCCAGGTCGACTTCAACTTCGACAACCTGGCTGCGGCCGCCACCAACATCCGCAACGGCAAGCTCAAGGCCCTGGCCGTGACGACCGCGGCCCGCTCCAGTGCAATGCCCGAGTTGCCGACCCTGGCCGAGTCGTCCCCGACTCTGAAGGGCTTCGACATCGGCACCTGGTTCGGCCTCTTTGCACCCGCGAACCTGCCCGAGCCGAGCACGCAGCGACTGCACAAGGCCTTCGTCACGGCCCTGGCCAGTGCCGACGTCAAGGCCCGGCTCGCGGCCCTGATGGCAGAGCCGGCGCCGAGCGCCAGTCCAGCAGCGTTCAGCGCCTTCGTGGCCGCCGAACACCGCAAGTACCAGGCCGTCGTGAAGGCCTCGGGCGCCAGCGTCGACTGACCGGCCCCGCGGCCGACCGGCCGCGATTCAGCCCGCAGCGGCCTTGGGGTTGGGACCCCAGGCGTTGTCGCCGCTCTGGCTGTCGAAACACATCATCACCAGGATCACGATGACGCCCAGCACGGGCAGCAGCACGATCAGCGCCCACCAGCCGCTGCGTCCGGTGTCGTGCAAACGACGCACCGTGACGGCGATGCTCGGCAGCAGCACGGCCAAGGCGTAGATCAAGCCGATCAGCATCGTGCCCAGGATGGCATCGACAAAAGCCAACAGCACCGAAACAATGAGGTTGATCAGGGTGAAGATCCAGTACTCCCGGCGACGCGCGCGACCCGCAAACACGGCGTACTTCTTCCAGACCTCGATGTAGTCGTCCATGGTGCGCTCCTGGTTATCGGTTCTTGCGGTCAGTGGCCGCGAATCAGCGCGCGATCGGCATCACGCCGGCATCGCGCGCGACACGCACCGGGATGCGCCTGAACTGCGGATGGTCGGCCGCCTCGGCAGCCCACTTGCGGTACAGCCCCATGCCCTTGCGGACCGCGACATCGAAGTCGGCGGATTCCAGGGCCGTGGTCTCGACGACGACAAAGCCCTGTCGCGGATCCTGCTGAGGATAAAAGCCCAGCATGGCGTGGCCAGGCCCGAGCACGATGATCGGCTCGATGCCGATCCGGCGCAGGATCGACGCCATCAACACCGTGCCGTCGACGCAATTGGCCTGCACGGTGCGCATCGAGTCGCTGGGGAACCGGACCGCCTGACTCCAGACACGCTGGTTGCCTGAGGAATTGGTGGTGATGCTGGAGTAACGGAATCCACGTGACCGCAGATGCTGGTAGACGATGGCCACCTGCTGCATCACCTCCGCCTCGCCGACCTGGTAGCCCACGGCACCCACGCGCTGGCCGGCAAACGCCGACCGTATGACCTCGTCGATCCACGGAGCGTCTTCGGTCACAAACGCGGCAAACACCCAGGTCAGGTTCTCGGCGCCCCGCGGCGTGACGATCGCGAGCGGCGCATCCTGCACCGAGCGAACCTGGACCACGCGGTTGATGGCCTGGACCGGTCCGCCGTCGACCGACACACGCCAGATGACGTTGGTCGGGGTGGGCTGGGTCTGGCTGCGAAGGCGGTCGAATCGCCAACGCATCGACGGATACAGCGCGTGGTCGCCTGTCGAGGGCAACACGAACTCGGCGGTGGTCGGCTCCGAAAGTCCGTCGACCTCGATCTGGACCGCAACCCGTGTGCCCGCGGCTGGGCTCATGATGCGGATGCCCAGCAAGCCCCAGGGATCGCCGAGGTAGGTGGCGCCAGTGTTGGCCGCCAGGTAGCGCGCCCTGGGCGCAACCGGCGGGGCTGGATCGCCGCGCAGCCGTTCGCCGTCGCCGAGCGTGGCCAAGGGATCGCCACGCGCGGCCGCAACACTGCGCGACGCCTCGCTTGGCGCCTTGCGCGTCGACGCGGCCAGCACATACGCCGGAAAGATGTCCTCGAAGTCCAGTCTCGGAATCCATTGGCCCGCAGCAGGTCGAACCTCGCCGGAACCACCTGACGTTCCGCCCGATGTCGGCACCGTTGCTGCCGCCGGGCTGCTGCCGGACCAGGACGTGCCGCCGGTACCGGAAGGCGACGCCGGATTGCCGGGCGTACCGAGCGCCGGCGCGGGCGCTGCCGCCGCCTGTTGCACTGCGACGGTGGCCAGAGCATTGCCGCGCCACTCGACGAGGAGGATCTCGCCCGCTGCCCGGTACAGACGCCCCACGCCTGCCAACAGGTTGTCCCGGAACTCACCATCGAGCACTTCGCCGTTGGCAAACGTGAAGCGGGCACGCCCGTTCACGCGCCCGGCGCTGAACTCGCCTTCGAAACGGCGCCCATCGGCAAAGGTGTAGACGCCCTGCCCATGAGGCTGACCTTCGCGGAACTGACCCTCATAGCGATCCGTCCCCTGCGCACTGCCGCGTCCATGGGCCAAGCCGGCCGAGCACTCACCACTGTAGGTACCGGCCAGGCTGGGCGTACGGACGATGCACCAGTTCTGCGCCCAGGCGACCCCAGCCACCAGCCAGAGCACGACCGTCAGGACGAGCGTGCGCATCACAGCCGGATCAGGTGCCCCTGGCCGTTGTAGGCCATGGTCGGCGTCTGCTGCGGGTGGTCGCACTTCTGGCGCTTGCAGATCTCCTTGGACTTGGCGATCACGGTGCTCTGTACCTGTTCGGCGAACAACCGGGCCAGCGGCACCTGACCCTTGGTCTGTGCGATGTCGCGGAACAGGGCGGTCGTGAACAGCCCTCCGCCGGTCGAGGTGTCCTCCCAGGAGATCTCGCTCGGGCTGCAGGCCGTGAGGATCGCGAAGTCCTGCCCTGGAGCGGCGTTGCTGTCCACAACCTGCGCATCCGGCCCACGCACGTTGCGTGCGGCCGTGACACCCCGAGACGAGACCACGACCGAGGTGACGTTGGTCGCGGCACCGCCCGAGTGGCAGGTGTCGTTGATCCACAGGACCCGTCCGCGGAGGTTCTTGGCAAAGCTCTGGAGTTCCCAGAAGTCCAGGTTGCCCGGGTCGCCCGGCTTGAAGTCGGCCAGAACCGGCATGCCGAAGCCGCTGGTGCTGGAGTCCTTGTCGATGCCATGCGCCGCAAAGTAGATCAGCACCAGGTCGTCGGCCTGGCTTTGCCCGGCGATCTCCTTGAGCGCGCCGCGCACTGCGCCACCCGTGCTCTGCTCGTTGGTGAACGTGCGGATCCGGTCGCCAGCAAAGCCCAGCCCGCGAAGCGTTGCGTTGACGTTTGCGACGTCGTTCTTCACACCCGGAAGGTCGGTGACGCCCTGGGTGCCGCCGCGGCGCACCACGCCGTAGTCGGACATTCCGACCACCAGGGCGAAGCGGTTGCGCGGTGCAGGCAAAGCTTGCGCAGGTTGTGTGGGTTGGGCCGGAAGTGAAGGCGGCGCCGGTGCGACCACCGCCGGTGCAGGCTTCGGCGCAGGCGCAGGCGCAGGCATCGCCGGGGCCGGCATGGGTGCTGCGGGTGCGGGTGCAGGACCGGGCACAAACGGCGGTGGCGCAATGCCCGGCGCTGTCGCGCCCGGGGTTCCAAGCGGCGGCGGCGCCATCGGCATTCCGGGTGCGGCCGGAGCCAGGGTGGATGGCGCTGGGCTGCCGCCGGGGGGTGGCAGGCCGACAACCGTGGCGGTCAGGGCCGCCGGGGCGCGGCCTGGGGCCATCTGGGCCAACTGCTGAGGTGTCAAGGCCCGCAGGGCGCCGCTGACCTTGCCGGCAAGCTCCTGTGCCGAGCGCTTGGCCGCGAGTTCGAGACCGGCGCGCATGCCGAACTCGCGGTTGTGGGCCTCCAGCCGCATCGCCATTCGGCCGCGGCCTTCTTCGGCGACCAGGATGTTGCGGCCGACGAACACCCGCGCGGCCAGGCGCACTTCGGCGATCCCCGCTTCCTGCCCGGGTTGGGGACGCACGTCGGCATAGGCCGAGAACACCAGCGTGAATCCGGCATCCGCGGCAAACGTGACCACCACGCCCTGCCCCTGATCCATCAGCGTGTAGATCCCGGCGGGCGCCTGCATGACGCGGAACCCCCGGCCGATGAAAGCCGCTTCAAGTTCGCGCGTGGCCGTCATCACCGTCGGATCCAGCCGGTTCGGCGCCTGTGCCGACTCGGGCCGATAAAGCACCGTGATGCTGTCGGTCGCAACCTGCGCGGCAGCACCGCCAGCCGTCGCACCTGCGGCCACGGCGCCTGCTGCGACGAGTGGCCATTGCACCAGGCGCAGGCCGGCAGGCAGCAGCGGGGCAGCCGCCTGCGCTGCGATCAACCCCAGGGCGTCGCGACGCGCCGGGTCGGGCGGGGTCTTGCGATCATGCATGGTGCGGGCTCGTCACTCGACGCGCGTGTTGTTGGCTGAGAAGTCCGAAAGCACGGTGTAGTCCCCGTTCTGGATCGTCATCCCCGGTGCCCGGCGGATCACCACGCATTGGCTGGTGCGAGTGCCGGCACCGTCGCAGCGCGCCACGGCGACCGGGCGCGTGCTCGCAAACTCCTCCTTGCCCGTGGGCAAGCGGATCGTCGTCGCTCGGAACACCACAACCTCGTCCTTGCCCTGGAAGCCATGGGCCTGTCCACCCAGCATGCCGATCTGGTCGCCGTCGACGCTGACCACCTTGCCCATGGGTCGCACCACGTCGCCGATCTTCCTTGCGGCTTCGTTCAGTGCCCGACGCAGCGCACGCTCGTAGTCGACCGCCAGCCGCTCCTGGACCTGCGGGCTGTCGAGGCGGTCGGCCGGAGCGAGCACGACACGGTCGCCGGTGGTCATGCCGGTCTGGCCGGTGACGACCATCCCGCCGACGAACATCGGATCACCGTCGTAGCGCTGCTTGCCCTGCATCGACAACTCGACCCGGGTGCGCGAAACGCGCATCCCGCCTTCGATCGGCACGACCTCCTGGGTGACCTGGGTGACCATGCCGTCCACGACGTAGTCGGACTTGTCGGCAACGACGCTGTTGGAACTGTCGAAGACCTCGAATCGACGCGACGTCATCACGGCGTCCATGAAACGGCGCCGCATCTGGGTGTTGGTGATGCCGAGCTTGGTCGCCACCGCCTGCGGGAAGAGCAGCTTCTTGTCCTTGGGGTCGTCGATGCCGAGCAGTTCGACGTAGATGCTGAAGCGCCGCCCCTGATCGATCAGTTCGGCAGCACCTCGGTCGACACCCGCGGGCATCGCGATCGCCTGCTCGCGCACCTTCTCGGGCGCGACCTCATGCCGGTCGGCGACCTTGGGCGGACTCTTGCACCCGGCCACCAGGGCGATGACGGCCAGTGAGATCAGGGCC
>JAJTGU010000132.1 GCA_021297985.1 Rubrivivax sp. | reverse complement strand
GGTGCCGGACATCCACAACGTCGGCCTGATGGAAGACCGGGCAACGCTGCGCATCAGCAGCCAGCACATCGCCAACTGGCTGCACCACCGCGTCGTGACCGAGGCGGAGGTCCGCGCCAGCTTCGAGCGCATGGCTGCAGTCGTGGACCGCCAGAACGCCGGCGACCCGGCTTATCGGCCGCTGGCCGGCCACGCGGCCACCAGCCCGGCCTACCGCGCCGCTCTGGACCTGGTCTTCAAGGGTCTGGAGCAACCCGCCGGCTACACCGAGCCCCTGCTGCACGCCTGGCGGCAGAAGGTCAAGGCGGCGGTGGCCTGACCGCCGCGCGTCTTCAGGTCGGCGTCGGCACGCCGTTCATGCGGTCGTAGCGCACGAACCAGTCGCGCGCCTGGGCCACGATCTGGTTGTCGGTCGGATGGTCGGCGTGTTCCCAGCCGACGATGCGGCGCGCCGTCTGCGGCCGGTGCTTCTTGGCGTAGTGCTCGAAGTCCGCCAGCCCGGTGCGCGGCCCGAGCGCAAGAACCTCGGTCGGCCCCTCCAGCGCTTCGCAGACGGCGGCAAAGTACTCGTGCTGCGTGCGGACCTCGCTGCCGTGCTGACCGGTGGGGTGGTGGTGGGCGCGGACCTTGCGCGCGTCGACGTTCTCGGCATCGAACCCGAAGATGCGGGCGGTTTCGTGGTCGAGCCAGATCACGGCGTGGAACATCGGCATGGTGTCTCCTGTTTCGGGTCGCAAGGGAATGCGGCTCAGTGGGCGGCTCAGTGGGCGGCTCAGTGGGCGGCTCGGGCTTCCTGCGCGCTCTCGCAGGCGACGCAGCGGGTTGCCCAGGGCTCGACCTTCAGGCGATCGAAGGGGATGTCGACGCCGCAGTCCGTGCAGACGCCGAAGTCCTCGGCCTGCACCCGGCGCATCGCGGCACTGACCTGTCCCAGCTCGACGAGCGTGCGGTCCGACAGCGCCATGTCCACCTCGCGCTCGCCTTCGCGCTGCGGGGCATCGTCGCCGTCCTGCGCAAGCACGGCGCTCGCATGTTCCGCGCGCGACAGGCCCTGGTGGTGCTCGGCCAGCCGGGCATCGAGCAGGTGCTGGCGGCGCACGAGCTCGGCTTCGAGCAGGGCACGCTGGCCGTGGGTCAGGTGGTAGGTCATCGGGGCGCCTCCTTCGAGCGGTGGTGTTGCGGTCGCACGAAACCGGGCGACGTTCACGGCGATGGTGCACCGACCGGTCCGACCGCGCCTTGACGCCGGTCAAGGGTCCGACCAGGGGGACAGGGCCCGGAGGCCCACGCTGCCCGCTGCCTAGAATCGCGGCCTTTCGTCCTGTTTGCGCCCGCCGTGTCCCAGCCGGATCCCCCTGAAGCGACTGTCGCCGCCACTGGCCCGATGCCCGCCCGCTGCGACGTCCTGGTGGTCGGCGCCGGCCCGGCCGGCACGGCCTGTGCCCAGACCCTGGCCCGCGCCGGCCGCGATGTCTGGCTCGTCGATCAGCATGCGTTCCCGCGCGACAAGGTCTGCGGCGACGGCCTGATCCCCGACAGCCACGCGGCGCTCCATCGGCTGGGCGTGGCCGGCGAGGTCGCGGCGCTGGCCACCCCGGTGCGGCACGTGCGCTGCGTCGGACCGCGGGGTGGGCATGTCGATGTGCCGGGCACCCTGTCGGTGCTGCCAAGGCGCTCGCTGGACATGGTTCTGCTGCGCGCGGCCCTTGCCGCCGGAGCGAAGCTGGCGCCGCCGGCCCGCTTCGAGACGCCAATGCGCGACCGCGATGACGACCCGGATGGCGCCGTGGTCGGCGCCCGCCTGAAGCACGGTGAGCAGACACTCGAGGTGCGCTGCCGCTGGCTGGTGCTGGCCACCGGCGCGGTGCCGCAGGCGCTGCTCGCGAGTGGCGTCAGCGAGCGCCAGACGCCCAGTGGCATCGCGATCCGGGGCTATGTCGAGCACAGCGGTCTGGCCGCGACACTGCGCGAGCTGCACATGGTCTGGCACCCTCGGCTCAGGGGCGGCTACGGCTGGATCTTCCCGGTGCCGGGCGGCCGCTTCAACATCGGCGCCGGCCTGACCGGCAGCCACATCCAGACCCGCGCCGGCAAGGGCCGCATGCAGGACGTGAACCTGCGCGAGATGTTCCAGGCCTTCTGCGATGTCTACGCCCCGGCACGTGAACTGGCCGAGAACGGTCGCTGGGAAGGTGGCATGAAGTCGGCGCTCAAGGGCGCGCCGCTGCGCTGCTCGCTGATCGGGTCCAAGTGGTCGGCGCCAGGGCTGATCGTCACCGGCGAGGCCGCCGGCAGCACCTACGCCTTCAGCGGCGAGGGCATCGGCAAGGCCATGGAAACCGGCATGCTCGCCGCGGAGGCCCTGGTGCAGGACACCCGGCTCGGCAGCGACGCCGCGGTGCGCGCCCACTACGAGGCCAGCCTGGCCGCGCTCAAACCAAGGTTCGACCTGTACGAAACCGCCAGCCGCGTCAACCACCATCCCTGGCTGGCCGACCTCGTGATCTGGCGCGCGCGCAACAGCGCACGCATCCGGCAGCGGCTTTCGGGCATGCTCGAAGAGACCCAGAACCCTGGCAACCTGTTCACGTGGCGTGGCATGGGCAAACTGATGTTCGAATGAACCCGCACTGCCCTTGCCAAGCTTCGTATCCACCCGAATTCACCCCCGCCGACCTCAGAAAGCCTGTGCCATGAACATCGACTCCACCCTTGCGCCGCAGCCAACCCCCGCCCCGGCGCCGCGGCGTGCCGTCGCTTCACCGCTGATCGCCCTCACGACGCTGTTCGGCACGGTCTTCCTGGCCTCCTGCGGCGGTGGCGGAAGCGACTCCCCGGCGCCGTCGCCCTTCGTGCCCACGGTCTGCTCCGTCACGCCGACCCCCAACACCCTGCCGCAGGTGACGATGACGCTGAGCAACGGCGCCGGCGTCAGCGGGCCGATCACGATCACGCTCGAGGAAACCCGCGCACCGGTCACGGTGGCCAACTTCCTGGCTTACGTGAACGCCGGCTTCTACAACGGCACCGTGTTCCACCGCCACTCGCCCAACTTCGTGCTGCAAGGCGGTGGTTACGCCGGACCGCTGGTGGCCAACTCCACGCCGTTTCCGACGCTCAAGGCCACCAATGCCGCCATCGCGCTGGAAGACAACCAGGGCCTGTGCAACACGCGGCTGACGGTCGCGATGGCACGCACTCAGGTGCCCGACTCGGCGACGTCGCAGTTCTTCATCAACCTGACGAACAACGACTTCCTGAACCGCACCGCCAGCGCCCGCGGCTATGCCGTCTTCGGCACCATCACCGCCGGCCAGGCCGTGGTCGACGCGATGGTCGCGGCCCCCTGCACCCAGTGGCCGGCTTTCCTCGGCGGTGCCGAATGCCTGCCGAGCCCGAACATCACCGTCGTGACGGCTGTCCGTACGCGCTGAGCACGGCGGCTGGCGCAACCGGGTCGGCGGCGCCATGTGCCAGTTGCTGGGCATGAATGCGAACACGCCGACCGATGCGATGTTCAGCTTCGCCGGCCTGGCCTGCCGCGCCAACGAGCACAAGGACGGTTTCGGCATCGCGTTCTTCGAGGACCGCGGTCTGCGCCACTTCATCGACGCCCGGAGCGCGGCCGCGTCGCCGGTGGCCGAGCTGGTCAAGCACTACCCGATCCGCAGCGACTGCATCGTGGCCCACATCCGCAAGGCCACCCAGGGCCGGGTGGCGCTCGAGAACACCCACCCCTTCGTGCGCGAGCTCTGGGGCCGCTACTGGGTGCTGGCGCACAACGGCGACCTGAAGGGCTTCGCGCCGCGGCTGCATGCGGCGTTCCGACCGGTCGGCGACACCGACAGCGAACGCGCCTTGTGCTGGCTGATGCAGGAGCTGTCCAAGGCGCATGCCAGTGTGCCGACGCTCGAGGAACTGACGCTGACGCTGGCGGAGCTGATGCCCGTTCTGGCGGGCCACGGCAGCTTCAACATGCTGCTGTCCAACGGCCAGGCCTTGTGGGCCCACGCGAGCACGAAGCTGCACTGGCTGCTGCGCCAGCATCCCTTTGGCGCTGCAACGCTGGCCGACGCCGACCTGAGCGTGGACTTCGCGCCGTTGACGACCCCGGGCGACCGCATCGCGCTCGTTGCCACCGAGCCGCTGACCGTCGGCGAGTCCTGGCAGGCGATGGTGCCTGGCGAGCTGCGGATGTTCGTCGGCGGCTTGCCCGCCGGGTGAAACCGGATCCGACTCAGGCTCGGGACCGGCGCGGACTCAACGCGTACCCGCCGGGTCGATGCTCGGGCGGCCGGAGGTCCGCATGTTCTCCTTGACCTGGTCGCTGCGGCGCTTCTCCGCGGCACGTTCTTCGGCGGTGCGGCACTTCATCGCCATGATGTTCGAGCCGGTGGACAGCTCGCGGGTGCACTGCGACGCGTTCGGGTCGGCCGCTGCCACCTGCTCGGGTGCAGGGGTGGAACAGGCGGCGAGTGCGACGGTGGCGATCAAGGCCAGGGTACGGGCGGTTTGCATCGAGTGGCGCTCCAGGTTCTCGATCGACGGATGGTCGATTGTGTGGCGGCAACGGCCTGCCCGACGCCACCCATGCGGAGGATCCGACCCTCCAAGCCACCTTCTCGGCTCCTGGCCCGGTTGCCGTGTGCACAGGCGTCGCCGCGGCCTAGACTGCCGGCCGTCATGACCCGATCGCGCGCCCCCGAAACCATCGACTGGTCCCAGCTCTGGTACCCCGGACCGCGCCGCGTGTTCACGGCTGCCGAGATGGCGGAGGCCGGGCAGGACGGGCCGAGCCGCACGATGCTGGTCGTGACGCTGGCGAACGTCGCCATCCTGGTCGGGGTGTTGCTGGTCATGGCGCCTCCCGACGTGGTCGGCGGGCTGATGCTGTCGGTGCTTGCATTCCTGCTCGCCAGCAGCGCCGCGGCAAACTGGGTCTGGTGGCGACCTTCACGCCTGGGTCTGCTGCAGGCGAGCCTCGGGGCGACGTTTGCGCCGCTGGTTGTGACCTGGCTCGTGAGGTCGTGGGTGCCGGAACGCAGCGACCGGGTCTGGCATGGTGTCGTGCTGGCGGGTGGCGTCGGCGTGGTGGTCGTGATGCTCTGGTTCGTCGCCGTCTGGAGGGCGCAGCAGATCGAGTCCCGGCTGCGCGAACGTGCCGAGCGCGAGCAGGCCATCGAGATGGCCCGCCGGCTGGCCGCGGCGCAACTGGAGCCGCACTTCCTGTTCAACACTCTGGCCTCGCTGCAGCACTGGGTCGACACCGGCGATGCGCGCGCCTCGCGCCTGTTGTCGGCCCTCACCGGCTACCTGCGCACGACGCTGCCGATGTTCGACCGCCCGCTGCTGCCGTTGGCCGACGAGCTGGCGGCTGTTCGACATTACCTCGAGGTGATGCGGCTGCGGCTGGGCGACCGGCTGCAGGTCGAGATCGACGTGCCGACCTCACTTGGGGCACAGCGTCTGCCACCGGGCCTGCTGCTGACCTTGGTGGAGAACGCGCTCCTGCACGGCATCGAGCCGCAGCTGGCTGGCGGCCGCCTGTGGGTGCGGGCCCTCCGCGACACGGCGCCCGGCGGGCCGGAGCGGGTCGTGCTGGAAGTTCAGGACAACGGCCCGGGGCCAGCGCCCGACCCGTCACCACGCCAAGGCACCGGGCTCACCAACGCCCGCCAGCGCCTGCAACTCGCGTATGGCCACCCCGCAGCGACGCTTGAACTTGCCGCGGCCGACGGTGGCGGCGCCATCGCCCGCATCCGCTGGCCCTTCGAACCCCAGGCGTCCACCCGGCCATGAACACCCGCCAAGCCACCGCCCTCGTTGCCGATGACGAAGAAGCCCCGCGCGACCAGCTGCTGGCCGGCCTGCGCAGCGCCTGGCCCGAGCTTGACGTGGTCGCGGTGGCCGGCAACGGGGTCGATGCCTGGGACGCCTTCCTAGAACACGAGCCGGACCTGTGCTTCCTCGACATCCGGATGCCCGGCCTTTCGGGCATCGAGGTCGCACGGCGGATCGGCGAACGCGCCGCCGTGGTGTTTGCCACCGCTCACGGCGACCACGCGCTGGCCGCCTTCGACGCCGGTGCGGTGGACTACCTGCTCAAGCCGGTGACAGCCGAGCGCCTGGCGCAGACCGTGCAGCGCTTGCGCCTGCGCCTTGCGTCGGTCCCGGGTGGCGCCGACCCGACCGCGCTGGCCGCGGTGCTGGCCCGCCTGACCGCGGCGCAGCCGAGGCGGCTGCCGACCGTGCTGCAGGCCACGGTGGGCCGGGAGGTGCGGCTGATCCCGGTCGACGAGGTGGTCTACTTCGAAGCCGATGCGCGCTACACGCGGGTCGTGCACGCAGGCGGCGACGCCCTGATCCGCACGCCGCTGAAGGAGCTGCTCGCCCAGCTCGACGAGCAGCAGTTCTGGCAGGTCCACCGCTCGACCATCGTCCACCACCGCCACATCGCGGCCGCGGTGCGCGGCGACGAGGGCCAGATGCACCTGCTTCTGCGCGGCCGGTCCGAGCGGTTGACGGTGTCGCGCCACTTCCAGGGCCTGTTCAAGGGTCAGTAAGGAGTCGCCACAAGGGATGCCCCCGCTAGCATCCGAGGACTCCCCAAGCACCAGCCCGGTCACCGCCCGCGCGGCAACCGGCACCCTCGCCCATGCCTGCCATCCCGGTCCCGCGGTTCGACACCTTCTATCGCCACGCCGAACTCACGCACCTGCTGCACGACTACGCCCTGGCCTTGCCGCACCTGGTGCAGATCCAGTCCATCGGCAAGAGCTATGAAGGCCGCGACATCTGGCTTGTGACCCTGACCAACACCCACACCGGCGAGTCCATCGACAAGCCGGCGCTGTGGGTCGACGGCAACATCCACGCCGCTGAGCTGACCGCCTGCACCGCCTGCCTGTACTGGCTGCATCAGCTCGTCACCGGTTACGACGCCGGCAACGCGGCGGTCCGCCAGCTGCTGGACACGCGCGCGGTCTACCTGGTGCCCCGCCTGAACCCCGACGGCGCCGAGCTTGCGCTGGCCGACCGGCCACGCCACATCCGCAGCTCGACCCGGCCTTATCCCTTCGACGAGGCCGTCGTCGACGGCCTGACGGTCGAGGACGTGGATGGCGACGGTCGGGTGCTGAGCATGCGCATCCCCGACCCGCACGGCGGCTGGAAGAAGTGCGCCGCCGACCCGCGGGTGATGGTGCCGCGCGAGCCCGGCGAGTTCGGCGGCGAGTACTACCGCGTGATGCCGGAAGGCACGCTGGTCAACTACGACGGACTGAAGGTCGCGATCAACCCGGACCGCGAAGGCCTGGACCTGAACCGCAACTTCCCGGCCGGCTGGCGCCAGGAAGGCGAGCAACTCGGCGCCGGCCCCTACCCGGCCAGCGAGCCCGAGGTGCGGGCGATGGTGGACTTCGTCGCCAGCCATCCCAACATCG
>JAJTGU010000026.1 GCA_021297985.1 Rubrivivax sp. | reverse complement strand
GCAGTCGGCGGCCTACCTCGCGCTGGCGCGCCGCGATGTCGACACGGCCTTGACGTGAAGGTCTCGCGTCACCTGTTGTCCTTGGTCCTTGCCGGACTCGCAACCGCGTGCATGGCGGCGGAAGGCGTGGATGAAGCGACCTCGCTCGCCGACCAGCGCCGTGCCATCGAGACTTCCTATGAGCAGCGTGTGGCGGAGTGCCAGGGTCGATTCGCGGTCACGGCGTGTGTCGACCGGGCGCGAGAGGATCGTCGGCGCGGCCTCGTGCCGCTGCGCGATCGCGAACAGGCCCTCGACGCCCTCAGCCGGCAGCGGCGGGCCGAGCAACGCCGCCAGCAGATCGCGGACAAGCAGCAGGCGCTGGCCGCGCGATCGGTTCCGCCGCCCCAGCCGGCGATGGCAACCGTGCGCGAGCCGGCAAGCCCGGGCCCGGCCGTCGAGCCGCAATCGCTGGAGGTCCGAACGCGCGAGCGCGGCGAGGCGTCGAACCTGCGCAGCCGCGAGGCCGAAGTTCGGGTGCAGCAGCGCCGCGAGCGCGAAGCCAAGGCGCAAGCGGACCGGGACCGTGTCGCTGAGCGTCAGATGCAGCGCAGCCTTCGCGGCAAACCGGTTCAGCCGCTGCCGGTGTCTCCGGCTGTGGCTGCCCCTCCGCGCTGACGCGTCAGCGCAGCGGATCGATCCTGGCCAGCGCCAGGGACAGGTTGTCGCCGCCGCCACGTGCTCGCTGGCGGGCTTTGCCGATCAGCATCTCGCTGGCCTCGCGTGGTGGCAGGGCGTGCAGGATCGCGCCGATTTCCTTGGGCGTGAAGTAGTGCCACAGGCCGTCGCTGCAGGCCAGAAGGGTGTCGCCGTACTCAAGCCGGTCGATGTGCCACAAAGCGATCGGCGGATCGGCGTGTGTGCCCAGGCAGCCGGTGAGCAGGTTGCTTTGCGGGTGGGTGTTGGCGGCTTCCTCGCTGAGCTTGCCTTCGTCGACCAGGCGCTGCACGAACGAGTGATCGATCGTGCGGCGCATCATCTCGGCGCCGCGGAAGTGGTAGACCCGCGAGTCGCCCGCATGCGCGACGTGGCACTCCAGGCCAGGGTTGAGCAGGAAGGTCGCGATCGTGCTGTGCGGCTCTTCTTCCGACGTGATGGCCGTCAGCTTGATCATCAGGTGCGCCTCGGTGACCAACTGGCGCATCATGTCGGCGCCGTCATCGGTGATCGGCGAGTAGCGCTCGAAAATCTGGCGACCGGTCAGCAGCACCTGATCGGCGGCCTTGCGTCCGCCGCTCTTGCCGCCCATGCCGTCGGCCACGATGGCCAGGATCGTCCCGGCGTGCTTGGCATGGACCAGGATCTCGACCTGGTCCTGCTGGTACGCACGGTCCCCGCGGTGCAGGCCGGTGGCAGCACTGAAGCGGAAGGGCAGGGCGGTGGCGGCGGTGACCATGGGGTCGAATATAAACTTCATGCTGGTGGCGACAGACGCTCGCACACCCGTGGTCACGGGTGTGCGGTTGCCACGGCTGAGCGGCTTCGCCTTCGCGGCGTGAGAAATGGACGAGAACCTGCATTCCCCCCAGCGCCGACTGATCGAGTTGCGCATGGAGCATGCCGATCTCGATGACCTGATCGACCGCAACCTGCTCGACAAGCCCGGCGACGACCTCGCTCTGCGCCGCCTGAAGAAGCGCCGGCTGCTGCTGCGGGACCAGATCGCGACGTTGGAGATGCGCTTGCAACCCCCCGAGCCCGCGTGAGCGGCGATCACGCGACCGGCGACACGGTCGGCCCACTGGTGCGGGCCGTGGCCGAGGCCTTTGCCGACGACGGTCCGCTGGCCCGTGCCGATCCCCGCCACACGCGGCGCCCGGCGCAGGACGAACTCGCCGAGCGCATTGCGCACACCATCGAGCAGCGCGGAGCACTGGTGGCCGAAGCCGGTACCGGCATCGGCAAGACATACGCCTATCTCGTGCCTTTGCTGCTGGCGGGTCGCCGGGCGCTGGTCTCGACCGCGACCAAGAGCCTGCAGGACCAGCTCTTCCTGCGCGACTTGCCGCGCCTGCGTCAGGCCCTGGCGGTTCCGGCGCGGATCGCATTGCTGAAGGGCCGGGCCAGCTATCTGTGCCGCTACCGGCTGCTCCAGGCGCAGGTCGGGGCGGCCCTGCCCGACCGGTTTGCGGTCCGGGCGCTGGCTCGCGTCAGCGAGTGGGCGCCGACAACGAACACCGGCGATCTCGCCGAGCTGGCTGGCCTGGACGAGCGCTCGCCGGTGATTCCCATCGTCACCTCCACGCGCGAGAACTGCGGCGGCAGCGACTGCCCTGAGTACGGCCGCTGCCATGTGATGCACGCCAGGCGCGAGGCGCTGGCGGCCGACATCGTGGTCATCAACCACCACCTCTTCTTCGCCGATCTCGCCCTGCGCGAGGGGGGCGTTGCCGAGCTGCTGCCCACCGCCGATGTGGCGGTCTTCGACGAGGCTCACCAGCTGGTCGAAGCGGGCGTGCAGTTCCTCGGGACCCAACTCGCCACGGGTGCGGCCCAGGATGCGGCGCGCGACCTTCTCGCGCTGGGCTTGCAGCACGCGCGCGGCTTGCGGCCCTGGGCCGAGCTGCAGCAGCGGCTGGACCTGGCGAGCCGCGACCTGCGTCTGGCCTGCGCCGGCAACATCGCGCACGTCACGGGTGTGCTCAAGCTCGGCTGGGACGAAAGGGCACGGGCCGGTGCGTTGGTGGAACCGCTGGAAGACCTGGCCCTTGCGCTGCGTGCGGCGGCACAGGCGGTTGCGGATGTGGCCGAAACCTCACCCGACTGGCCGCGCCTGCAGCAGCGCTGCCAGGAGCTTGCGGCGCTGGCGGAACGCTTCTGCGAGGAGGCCACGCCGGGGACCGTGCGCTGGATCGACCTGACGCCTCACCAGGCTCGATTGGTCCAGTCGCCTCTGGACATCCGCGATGCGATCACCGAGCAGCGCGCAGCCGCGCCCAAGGCCTGGATCTTCACGTCCGCCACGCTGGGCGATGACCAGTCGCTGGACTGGTTCGCGAAGCCCGCTGGCCTGTCCGACGCGGCCACGCTCCGGGTGGCGAGTCCTTTCGACTATGCGGCCCATGCCCGGGTCTGGGTGCCGGCGCGTTTTCCGCTGCCCAACGAACCCGGCCACCCGGCCGCAGTCGGCGCGCTTGCCGCACGGCTCGCGGCTGTCGTGGGCGGGCGGACGTTCATCCTGACGACGACGCTGCGCGTGCTGCCGCTGATTGCCGCAGCGCTGGAGCGGGCGGCACGCGACGCCGGGCAGGATCTCGAGCTGCTGGTCCAGGGCAGCGAGCCGCGGCGCCGGCTGCTCGAGCGCTACGGCGACGGCCGCGGCCGAGTCCTGCTGGGCTCGGCGAGCTTCTGGGAAGGGATCGACATGCCGGGCGACGCGCTGCAGTGCGTGCTCATCGACAAGTTGCCGTTTCCGCCGCCGAACGATCCGCTGGTGGTGGCCCGTGTGCGCCGCATTCGCGACGCCGGTGGCGACCCTTTCGCCGAGTTCCACCTCGCTGAGGCGGCGGTGTCGCTGAAGCAGGGTGCCGGTCGCCTGATCCGCAGCGAGACCGACCGCGGCCTGCTGGTGGTGACGGATCCGCGCCTGGCCCGGCAGGGCTATGGCCGGCGCCTGATGGCCGCCTTGCCGCCGATGACGCCGCTGGCCGACGAGGCCCAGGCGCTGGACTGGCTGGCGGAGCTGTCCCGCCAGCACCCCTGAGCCGTGGGTTGGCGGCGGGTCAGGTCAGAAAGGCCAGAGCCGCCGGTACCAGGGCTGGGTCGGGCCGCTGCTGCCGATCTCGCGGCCGATGAAGCGGCTGTCGGGGTAGTTCTTGCGCAGCACGCGATCCGCGGCGTCGCGCAGCTCGGTCAGGTTCAGGCGGTCGTAGCTCTGGACCATGATCGCCAGTGCCTCTTCGATGGCGGGTGACTGCTGGTACTCCGACACCGCCTGCTGGGCGCGACCTGCGGCAGCGACGTAGGCACCACGGCGGTAGTAGTAGCGCGCGACATGCACCTCGTACTCGGCGAGCGAGTTGACGATGAAGGCCATTCGCTCGCGGGCGTCGGGCGAGTATCGCGACGACGGGAACTGCTCGACGAGTTGCTTGAAGGCCTGATGCGAGTCGCGTGCCGCGCGCTGGTCGCGTTCGGACAACTGCTGGCCCGAGATCGCGCCGAAGAGGCCGAGATCGCTGTTGAAGTTCATCAGGCCCTTGAGGTACATCGCGTAGTCGAGGGCCGGGCTGCTCGGGTTGAGCTTGATGAAACGGTCGATGGTCGCCATCGCCGGCGTGCGCTCGTCGGCACGCCACTGGACATACGCCAGCTCCAACTGCGCCTGCTGCGCCAGCAGGGTGCCGGCGGCCAGTCCTTCGACGCGCTCCAGGCTCTTGGCGGCTCGCTCCCAGCTGCCCGACTGGATGTCGTCCTTGGCTTCCTGGTACAGGCGCTCGGCGGCCTGGGTCGGGGCTTCGGTCTTGGGCTTGGACCCGCAGCCCGCAAACAGGGCGCTGACCACCAGACCGGCCGCCAGCAACAGCACCCGCTGCCTGCGCATCGCATTGCCCGCATCATTGGGGACGTGGAACATCTTGAAAGTAGCGGTCATCGGGCGGCGGGCCAGGACGTCGGGAAGGGGTCGGATTCTAGCGAGCCGGTGATTCCGGCCGAGCCAGCCGGCGACGACGAAGCCGAGGCCTTCGAGACCCGCGAGTGCGTGCTCGATGCGTCGCTGCACGGGCTGCGCCTGGACAAGGCCCTGGTCGCGCTGGCGCCGGAGTTCTCGCGCAGCCACCTGCAGCATCTGCTCGGACTGGGCCATGTGCGTCTCGACGGCCGGCCGGTCGCTCAGGCGGCCAAGCGGGTGCAGGCCGGCCAGCGCCTCGCCCTGGCGCTGGTGCCGACCGACGAGAGCCGCGCCTACCGGCCCGAGACCATGCCGCTGGACATCGTGTTCGAGGACGAACACCTTCTGGTGCTGGACAAGCCCGCCGGCCGGGTCGTGCACCCCGCGTCCGGAAACTGGAGCGCCACCCTGCTGAACGGGTTGCTGGCCCACCACGCGGGTGCTTACGAACTGCCGCGGGCCGGCATCGTGCACCGGCTGGACAAGGACACCTCGGGCCTGATGCTGGTCGGCAAGACGCGGGTGGCGGTCACGGCACTGGTGCGCATGATCGCCGCGCGCGAGGTCCACCGGCGCTACGTGGCAATCGCCTGGGGCAAGGTCGAGCCCGAGTCGTTTTCGGTCGACGCCCCGATCGGCCGCGACCCGCGTTCGCGCCTGCGCATGGCCGTGGTCGCCGGCGGCAAGCCGGCCCGCACCGACGTGCTGCGCATCGGTCTGGGGCAGGCCGAGTCCGGCCGCGCGGTGTCGGTGCTGCGCTGTACGTTGCACAGCGGCCGCACGCACCAGATCCGGGTCCACCTGGCCCAGCGCGGGCATGCGCTCGTGGCCGACGCCCTGTATGGCGGCGAGCCGGAACTCGGCTTGGTCCGGCAGGCCTTGCATGCGGAGTTGCTGGAACTGCCGCATCCCGTCCTGTCGACGCCTCTGTCGTTTTCGCGGCCCCCGCCAGCGGACCTGGCCGCGGCGCTGACGCGGCTTGGCATCGACCTTCGGGCCTGACCGGAGTGCAGCTGCCGAGCGCAGGGCTACAATGTCCCTTGATTGCAGTGCTGCTGGCTCGGCCGCGCCTGCTGCCCCTCCCCGCCCGACACTGCCACTGACCTCCTGGTTTGCGGCCGGGCGCGTCACCCAGGTCGCGTACCCCTTGCGGCGCCCGCCGGTCGGCACGATGAAGCCGTGCCACCCAGGCGGGCCGCAGGCCCACCGAAGAACCGCATCGCCGGATGAACACCGCAGAGGCCAAGCTTGTGCTCGAGGCCGCGCTGATCAGCGCAAATGCTCCTTTGCCGTTGAACGACCTTCGCGCGTTGTTCGACGGCGAGGTCGGCAGCGATACGCTGCGTCGGCTTCTGGATGAGCTCTGCCGCGACTGGGACGGCCGCGGCGTCGAACTGGTGGCGCTGGCCAGCGGCTGGCGCTTCCAGACCCGTCCGGAGCTGCGCGTGTACCTCGACCGCCTGCATCCTGAAAAGCCTCCCCGCTATTCGCGGGCGGCCCTGGAGACCCTGGCCATCGTGGCCTACCGCCAGCCGGTGACACGCGGCGACATCGAGGACATCCGGGGCGTCACCGTCAGCAGCCAGATCGTCAAGCAACTCGAGGACCGGGGCTGGATCGAGCCCATCGGTTATCGAGAGGCGCCGGGCCGGCCGGCCCTCTACGCCACAACGCGCCAGTTTCTGGACGACCTTGGACTTGCCAGCCTCGACCAGCTGCCAGAGCTGCAGGCCCCGGGCCACGGCGACAACGCCGCGACCGAGGCCCTGGCGGCCCTGCAGGCGACACCGCTGCTGGGTGACGGCCAGGCCGTTCTGCCGCTCGATGAATCTCCAGCCGATGTTGCCGAAGCCGCTCCCGCGGACGACGCCCCAGCGGTTCTTCCCACCGCTCCCACTGTCAGCGAATGAGCGATCACCCCGAAGACCTGCAACCGGCTCCTGAAGCCGAAGCGCCTGCACCGCCGAAGCGCCGCCGCGCTCCGCGCAAGGCGACGACCGCCGCCCCTGAAACGGTCGCCGAAACCGGCACCCAAGCCGTCAGTGAAGGCGCCAGTGGAGCCGTCATCGAAGCCGTTGCTGAGAGCGCGGTCCCGGCGCCCGCCGAACCCGTCGACGAGTCGCCAGCGGAGCCTGCCGAACCGGTCGCGCCCGAAGCCCTGGCCGACGGAGCGGGCGAACTCTCGGATGCCGCGCCTCGTCGGAGCCGGCCACGCCGGCGCGGGCGACGGGGTGCCGGTCGCGAAGCGGGCGAGGGTGGCGACGATGCGGTCCCGGCCGACGCCAACGCCGAGCCGCCAGGCCAGGTTGCCGAGACCGCCCCGAATGGCGATCCGGGTGATGGTTCGCTGGCGGCGGTCCCGGTCGAGCCAGTCGAAGCCTCGGGCGACCCCAGTTCCGACATCGACACCCTGCCGCGCCAGCGACCTGCTCGTCCGCAACGGGGCGAGCGTCAGGTTGGGCCGCCGGTGGTGACCCCGACCTTGCCGCAGCGCGAACCCGACGAGCTGTTTGCCGACGTCGTGTCCGGCCACTACGACACTGAAGCCGAGCCCGACGGCAGCCTGCCGCCCAAGCGGGTGATCAAGGCCGACGCCGAGGCGCCAAAGCTGCAGAAGGTGCTGGGTCAGGCCGGCGTCGGTTCCCGGCGCGACATCGAGCAGTGGATCGTCGAAGGCCGGATCGCGGTCAACGGCCAGCCTGCCCACGTCGGTCAGCGGGTGGTCTTTGGCGACCGCATTGCCGTGGACGGCAAGCCGGTTCGCTACCGCATCCTGCCGCCTCCGGCGCGCGTGATCGCCTATCACAAGCCCGCGGGCGAGGTGGTCAGCCATGACGACCCGCAACAGCGGCCGACCGTGTTCCGTCGCCTGCCCCGGCTGCAGCGTGGCAAGTGGCAGTCGGTCGGTCGACTCGACATCAACACCGAAGGCCTGCTGCTGTTCACCAATTCCGGCGAACTGGCCAACCAGTTGATGCACCCGCGCTTTGGCGTGCAACGCGAATATGCGGTGCGTTCGCTGGGTGTGCTCAGCGAAGAGGGCCGTGCGAGGCTCCTGGAAGGTGTCGAGATCGATGGCCAGTTGGCGGCGTTCCAGAGCATCGTCGACGGCGGCGGCGAAGGCGCCAATCATTGGTACCGCGTGACCATCAGCGAAGGCCGCAACCGCGAGGTGCGCAAGCTGTTCGAGTCCGCCGGTCATGCCGTCAGCCGTCTGATCCGGATTCGCTACGGCGCGATGGTGCTGCCGCGTGGCCTGAAGCGAGGGATCTGGGTCGAACTCGACGAGTCCGAGGTTCGGGCATTGCGTTGGCATGCCCAGGCCCCGCAGGCCGAAGGTGCGGCCGTGGACGGGTCCGCAGCGGGGCTCGACGGTGAACCGCGCGAACCTGGCGAAGCCCGGGAGGCCAGGCCGCCGCGCGAGCCTCGTGAGCCGCGCCCGGATGACCGAGAAGCGGGCGAAGGCCGCAACAAGCGCGGACGGCGCCGAAACAAGAACCGCGAGGGCCTGCGCGAGGGCCCAGGATTGCCGCCGCAGTCGCGCGGCGAAGCCCGCGGGCCACAGGGTGGCGAGCACGACGATGTCGAGCCGATCCCGCGCAACATTCGCGATCCTCGGCTCCCCAAGCCCGAACGCAGTCCGCTGGAGCCGCGTCCGGGCCGAGGTGGCCGAGTGCCGCGCGCACCCATGGCCTTTGGCGCACCGCCTGCCACGGAGCCGGGCTTTGCGCCCGAGCCCGACCCGGACGGCGACGACTTCACCGGCCACATCCCGAATCCGCTGCAGCAGACCTTTGATCGCCGCGCGATCCAGGCCGCGTCGCGTCAGCGGTCGAATGTGCCCGGAGGGTCCGAGGACGGCGAACACGACGACTTTGCGGCGATCCCCAATCCGCTGCAGCAGACGTTTGACAAGCGTGCCGTGCAAGGCGCCAAGCCGCCCAGGCGCGAGTACGGCGACGATGGCCCGATTCCGAACCCCCTGCAGCAGACTTTCGACAAGCGGTTTGCCGGCGGCGGCACAGGGGGTGGGGGTGCGAACCGCGGTGGTGGCGGCTCGGGTGGCGGCAAGCGCCGCAATGGCCCGGGCAATGGACCCCGTGGGGGTGGCGGTGGTGGTCGCGGCGGCGCCGGTGCGGGCCAGCCCGATCCTATGCGGACGGCACAGGGCTATGTCGGCGCCGACAGCTTCCTTCAGAAGAAGGCCGGTGGTCGCGGTGGGCCCAAGGGTCGCGGACCGCGGACCGGCGGTGGCGGTGGCGGTGGCAACCCCGGTGGACCGCGCGGACCCAAGCCGGCTGGTGGTGGAGGCGGCGGTGGTGGCGGAGGCAAGCGACGGGGCGGCGGGGGTGGTGGGGGTGGTCGTGGCGGTCCGCCGCGCTGAGACCCTGCCCCCGATCCTTGCCGGGCTACCCTCGCAAAAGGGGTGGACCCGGCTGGCTAGAATCGAGGGCTTTGCCGAATCACGGCACCGTCCCGCTGGATGAACCGCACCCGGGACGAACCTCTCAACTTCGATCTTTCAATCCTTCTCTCCGGAATCTGCCCATGGCCATCGAACGCACCCTCTCGATCATCAAGCCCGACGCTGTCGCCAAGAATGTGATCGGTCAGATCTACGCCCGCTTCGAAGGCGCCGGCCTGAAGGTCGTCGCCGCCAAGATGGCCCACCTGTCGCAGGGCGAGGCGGAGGCGTTTTATGCGGTGCACAAGGCTCGCCCGTTCTTCAACGATCTGGTCAAGTTCATGATCTCCGGCCCGGTGATGATCCAGGCGCTCGAAGGAGAAGGCGCAATCGCCAAGAACCGCGAGCTGATGGGCGCCACCGACCCGAAGAAGGCCGAGAAGGGCACCATCCGCGCCGACTTCGCCGAGAGCATTGACGCCAACGCGGTGCACGGCAGCGATGCTCCCGAAACGGCCGCCATCGAGGTGTCGTTCTTCTTCCCGGGCATGAACGTCTATTCGCGCTGACCTGATCGGGTCGTCGCTTTCAACGCCAGGCCCATGACCGCCATCAACCTTCTCGATCTGGATCTCGAGGGGATGGCGGCGTTCTGCGCCGGCCTTGGCGAAAAGCGCT
>JAJTGU010000079.1 GCA_021297985.1 Rubrivivax sp. | reverse complement strand
GGTTGTGGCGCAGCAGCTTGCTGCACATCATCGGTGTCAAGGTCAAGGCGACGAAGCCGGACACGATCACCGCTCCGGCCAGCGTCAACGCGAACTCCGAGAACAGCCGCCCGGTGCGACCGGGCGTGAACGCCAGCGGCGCAAACACGGCCGCCAGCGTCAGCGTCATCGCGACCACGGCGAAGCTGATCTCCTTGGTGCCCTTCAATGCCGCCTGGAACGGCTGCATGCCGGCCTCGATGTGGCGGAAGATGTTCTCGAGCACGACGATGGCGTCGTCGACCACCAGGCCGATCGCCAGCACCAGCGCCAGCATGGTCAACGTGTTGACCGTGAAGCCGGCGACGGCGACCAGCGCGAAGCAGCCGATCAGGCTGATCGGGATCGTGATCAACGGGATGATCGATGCCCGCAGCGTGCGCAGGAACACGAAGACCACCAGCGCGACCAGCACCACGGCCTCGACGATGGTGGTGTAGACGGCCCGGATCGACCGGTCGATGAAGACCGACAGGTCGTTGGCGAGCACCACGGTGACGCTGGCCGGCAGGTCCTTCTGGATCAGCGGGACGAGGTCGCGCACCCCCTTGGCGACCTCGATCGGGTTGGCGGTGGCGTTTCGGATCACGCCGGTGCTGATCGACGGCACGCCGTTCAGGCGCACCCGGCTGCGTTCGCTGGCGGCGGCCTCCTGGACGCGCGCCACGTCGCGCAGGCGCACGGTGTGGCCGGCGACGGTCTTGAGCGCGATCTCGCTGAACTGCGCGACCGTGTTCAGGTCGGTGCGCGAGGTGACGCTGAACTCGCGCTGCTGGCTTTCGATGCGTCCGGCCGGCACCTCGAGGTTCTGCCGTCGCAGCGCGTCCTCGACGTCCTGCACCGTCAGGCGGTAGGCCGCGAGCTGGTCCGGATCGAGCCAGATGCGCATCGAGAACCGCCGGTCGCCGCCGACCTGTACGTCGGCCACGCCGGGCACGGTCTGCAGGCGAGGCTTGACGACGCGGTTGATCAGGTCGGTGAGTTGCAGCGGATTCAGTGTCTCGCTGGTGTAGGCGATCCAGATCGTCGGCGTCGCGTCGGCCTCGACCTTGGCGATGACGGGCTCGTCGGCCGCGTCCGGCAGCCGCCCGCGCACCCGTGCGACCCGGTCGCGCACTTCTGCGGCGGCGGTGTCCGGATCCTTGCTGAGGCGGAACCGGACCGTGATCTGGCTGCTCTCGGTCCGGGACGCCGAGGTCATGATGTCGACACCGTCGATGCCGGCGATCGAGTCTTCCAGCGGCTTGGTGACCTGGCTTTCGATGACCTCGGACGAGGCGCCTTGCAGCCGCGTGCTGACGGTCACCAGCGGCTCGTCGATGCGCGGGTACTCGCGCACCGAGAGCTGGTTGAACGAGACCAGGCCCACCAGCACCAGCAGCAGCGACATCACGGTCGCCAGCACCGGGCGGCGGATCGAAACCTCAGAGAGCATCATGCCGCGGCTTCCTTGGCGTTCAGGGCTTGGGCGCCGGCGCGGGGGCCGAAGGTGGCGCCGTCGGCCTCGCGCTCGGCGGGCCGCGACTGAGGTCGATCACGCGCACCGACGTGGACTCGGCACGCAGCAACCGGCCGTGGCCCGCGGTGACGACGACGTCGCCGGGCTGAAGGCCTTCCAGGACCTCGATCCGGCCGGGCAGGCGCAGGCCGAGCTTGGCCTCCATGCGCTGCGCGACACGGGTCGGTCCGTTCGGACCCGGAGGCCCCTCGACGACCTTGAACAGCAACTGCCGATTTCCCTGCGGCACCAGCGCCTCTTCGGGTACCGTGACCGCGCCTTCGCGGGTCGCGAACACGACCCGGGGCCGCGCGAACATGCCGGGCTTGAGCATCGCACCCGGGTTGGTGACCTGGGCCTTGACCAGCAGCGCGCGACCGCTTTCCTCGACCTGGGAGTCCAGCGCCTCGACGCGGCCGGCAAACGTCCGCCCTGGCATCGCGTCCATCGCCAGGTCGACCGCCTGACCGACCTTGAGACGGCCGATGTAGCGCTCGGGCAGGCGGAAGGCCACCGTCATCGCGCTCGTGTCCTCGAGGTTGACGATGTCGCCGCCGTCGCGCACGTAGTCGCCGACGTCGACGCTGCGGATGCCGGCCTGTCCGTCGAAGGGCGCCACGACCCGCAGGCGCCCGAGCTGCGCCTGAGCCAGCGCGACCTGGGCCTCGCCGACTTCCAGTGCAGCAGCGTTCTGGTCGACCGCGGCCTGGCTGACGAAGCCCTGCCCGAGCAGTTCGCGGCTGCGCGCAAGGTTGGTGCGCGCGATGCTCGCCTGGGCCTGCGCCTGCTGCAGCTGCGCCTTCTGCAGCGTGTCGTCCATCTGGACGAGCAACTGGCCCCGGCGGACCCGTTGGCCGTCCTGGAAACCGAGCTGAACGATGCGGCCACTGACCTCGGGCCTGATCATCACGCCCTGACGCGCGCGCAGCGAACCCACTGCAGTGACATCGTCGACGACGTTCGTCGCTTCGGCCTTGCCCACCTCCACCGCGGCCGGCCCGCCAGGACCGCCAGGGCCCCCAGGGCCTCGTGCACCCGCGGGCGGACCTCCGGGGCCGGCTGGCGCGCCCGGGCCGCGCGCCACGGCACCGGCGCCGGCCGGGGCACCTGAGGCGGAAGGGGCGGCGGCCGGCTTGTTCTGCCACCACCAGGCCAGCGCCACGGCGCCCAGCAGGCCTGCCACAGCGACCACGGTCACGATCTTCTTCAAGGAATCTAGCCCCGGCTTGGCGCCGTGCGGAGCAAGCCGCCGACGCTTGTATGAATCAGGAATGCGACGACTGTAACGGCGGGAGTTGTTCAGACACCGTCACTGGGTCATCGGAGACCGTCGTTTGTCGCCCGGTGTGCGCTTCGGGCCGGGTCGCGTCACCGGAGCAGGCTCTCGACGCCTCGGTTGGCCAGGCGGTCGGCCCGTTCGTTGCCCGGATCGCCTGCATGGCCCTTGACCCAGCGCCAGCTGACCTTGTGGCGACTGGCCAGGGCGTCGATCTGCTGCCAGAGCTCGATGTTCTTCACCGGCTTCCTGTCGGCCGTCAGCCAGCCACGCTTCTTC
>JAJTGU010000309.1 GCA_021297985.1 Rubrivivax sp. | reverse complement strand
CTGGAGAACGTGATGGTCGGGCGTCACATCCGCTCGCAATCGGGGCTGCTGGGCGCCATCTTTCGTACGCGCGGCTTCGGGGTCGAGGAGGCAGCCATCGCCCGCCGCGCCCAGGAGCTGCTTGATTACGTGGGCATCGGCCCGCTGGCCGACTACAAGGCGCGCACCTTGAGCTATGGCGACCAGCGCCGGCTGGAGATTGCCCGCGCGCTGGCCACCGACACCAAGCTGATCGCGCTGGACGAGCCTGCGGCCGGCATGAACGCCACCGAGAAGGTCGTGCTGCGCGCGCTGATCGACCGGATCCGCAACGACGGACGCACGATCCTGCTGATCGAGCATGACGTCAAGCTGGTCATGGGCTTGTGCGACCGTGTCACCGTGCTCGACTATGGCAAGCAGATCGCCGAAGGCACGCCGGCCGACGTCCAGAAGAACGAAAAGGTGATCGAGGCGTACCTCGGTGCCAGCCACCACTGAAGGCCAGGGCCGAACAATGAGCGACGTTTTCCTCAAGGTCAGCGGCTTGCGCGTGGCCTATGGCGGCATACAGGCCGTGAAGGGTGTCAGCTTCGAAGTCCGGGGTGGCGAACTGGTCAGCCTGATCGGCGCCAACGGTGCCGGCAAGACGACGACACTGAAGGCCATCACCGGCATCCAGCCCGTGGCCGATGGCCAGATCGAGTACCTCGGCCGGTCCATCAAGGGACAGGGCCCATGGGACCTGGTCAAGCAAGGCCTGGTGATGGTGCCCGAAGGGCGCGGCGTGTTCGCCCGCATGACCATCGTCGAGAACCTGCAGATGGGCGCCTTCGTGCGCGACGACACCGCCGAGATCGCGGCCGACATCGACAAGGTCTTCGCGATTTTCCCGCGGCTGAAGGAGCGTGCCAAGCAGTTGGCCGGCACGATGAGCGGCGGTGAACAGCAGATGCTGGCGATGGGCCGCGCGCTGATGGCGCGACCGAGGGTCTTGCTGCTCGACGAACCGAGCATGGGTCTGAGCCCGATCATGGTCGACAAGATCTTCGAGGTCGTCAACGACATCCACCAGCGCGGCACCACGGTGCTGCTGGTCGAGCAGAACGCCAGCCGGGCGCTGGGTCTGGCCAATCGCGGATACGTCATGGACTCGGGGGAGGTCACGATGAGCGGCGAGGCCAAGGCCCTGCTGGCCGACCCGAAGGTGCGGGCTGCATACCTTGGAGAGTGAGTGGCAGCCGGCCACTCCGCATCTCATCACGGCTCGTCACCGCCCTTTGGGGCAGATCAGGGAAAACATTCCTCTGACTTAGGGATCGTCGGCCGCCTGTCCGATTGCAAAATGAAACGGAACCGGCTCGGCACCGGCGCCAGACGTCCCCGAGAGCGGGTCATTGCCGCGGCCGTAGCAACGTATTCCTGGGAGGTTTCATGGCGGGCGGACAAATGGGCGAGTCTCTGCGGGCTGGGCGTTGCGCGTCGGTGCGAATGGGCTCGCGGTGGCTGCCTTTGGTTGCGGCGCTGGCCCTTGCCGGTTGCGTGACACCCGGCGGACCGCCGCAAGGCACCGTCGCTCAAGCGGCCCCTGCGGGCGCCGCGGCTGCCGTTGCGCCTGCCGCCACGGGCTCGTTGAGCAGGGCCCTGGAGTCGGTGGGCATCAAGCTCACCGTCAACCCGTCGGGCAATGCCGATCCGGCCAATGCGTTCGGTCGAGTCGCGTCACTGGGAACCCTGCCCCCCGGGACCGGACCGCTGTCGACCCGGGACCCTGCGGGCCTGCAGAGCCTGATGGGACGTAACGTCTCCGGGGACGCACTGGTGGGTGAACTGATTGCGATGCGCAACCACATGCGTCGCCAGCGATCGGCATCGGCGGTGATGCAGTTCATGGGCCGCGTCGATCAAGCCAGTGTGGTCAATCTGCGCAGCACCAGTTTCCGCGACGAACTCGTCAGGACCGGCATCAATCTGGCGCTCGAACTGGCCAAGCAGCAGGCGCTGTCGATGTCGTTCCAGGCCCTGGAGCAGCATCTCGCCATGCTGACCGATGGCGACGGCACAGCCGCGCTGCGTCTGGAGTCGCTGCAGATGCCACCGGCACAGGGCATGACTCAGGCGCAGCAACAGCGGGCGGTGACCATGGCCGCCATGATCGTTGCGGCCCGGGTCACGAACAAGGTGCTGAAGAAGGCGCAACGCGACTTCACCGGCATCGAGGCCGGTTACACCGACCTTCTCGAGCGGCGCGAGAAGGCCGCCGCGCTGCTCTACCAGACCGTCCTGCGCGGACCCGCAGGGCGGGCCGAGCTTGCCTCTTCGCTGAGGCCGGCCGATCTCGCATTTCTCGAGAGCGGCGGTCTGGCCAAGCTGACATTGGCCGAGTTCTCGAAGGACCTGGGAGCGCAGAATCTCGCTTTGTCGTTCCTGCAGAAGGCCGACCCGACCGCGTTCGCGGAGTACCGGGCGCAGCGCGACAAGATGCTGCCTGCGGCAAGAGGCTACCTGCGCGCGGTGTCGGGCGGCGTTGCCTTCGCGGGCATGTTGACGATCTTCGTCCAGGAGATGGCCAACCTGATCCAGAACAAGGAAGTGGCCGAGATCCTGACGTTGCTGCCGCTGGCCTATGAGTTCGCGGTCGAGATCCCGGGCCTCGTTCCGGTGGCCTTCGACGCCGTTGGCGAAGGCGTCAAGCTGCCATTCAAACCGAGCAAGCGTTTCCGCGTTCTCGATGCCGAGGGCGGCACGCTGGAGTTCGGTACGGCTCGTGAAGTCTTCGCAGAACTCGGCAAGCGCAGCGAAGCCGATGGCCTGCTGCGTGAAGCGATGTTCCGCACCGGATCCCGCGGGCTGATCCAGCGCCTGTTCGAGTGCAGCCCCGCGGAGTCCGGGCGGCTGCTCGACGCCGCGGTGCCCGTTGCCGAGCGTGAAACCTTCGCCAACGCATACTTTGGCACCGCCGTGCCCAGGTTCTCGTTCGCGAGCCTCTTTGAGTTGCCGGCAAGCGAGCTCTCCGGCAAGCAGCGCGACCTCGGCGAAGAACTCCTGCGAGCCGACTACCGCGCCCGTGTGGATCGCCAGGACCGCATGGCGTTCTCCGCCGTGCAGAAGAAGGTGGCCGATGACGGCGGCTTCAGGCGCTGGGGCGACGATCAGTTGCTGCGGCTGATCTTCTCCAACCGGGAAGGCCAGGCCCAGCACGCCACGCTCGAACTCGGCGGCACCCGGGTACGGCCGGTGGCAACCGCGCAGTCGGTGTTTGCCTATGAAGCGCTGGTCGATGCCTGCAAGCCCCTGGTCGAGGCGCCTGCGCCTCGGCCCGCGCGCCCGGCTGCAGCGGCCACGCCTGCAGCCGCCACGCCCACCGTACCCCGTCCTGCCGCTGCGCGCCCTGCGCCGGCCGTGCCCAAGCCGGCGGTGCCCAAGCCGGCGGTGCCGACCCTGCCTGCGGGCCGGTGACGACGCGGCACGGTGAGTCGCTTCACGATGACGTCGACGATTTGAACCAGGAGGAAACGCATGACCCGATCAAACCACGCTCGCCGGCCGGTCTCGATGGCCCTGATCTCACTGGCCGTCATCGCCCTGGTGGCCGGGTGCAAGAGTCCGCCCAAGGTCGCCGACCGGCATGAGGTCGCGCCCGAGAAGGTGCGCGAGCAGGCGATCGCGATGCCGGCAGGTGTCGACCGGGGCGCTGCCGAGCTGATCGATCAGGGGCGGCGTTTCAGCATCTACGTGGAGTTGCTCGGCATCGACGACCCCAGGGACAAGAAGCTGCTGTTTCCCCAGGCCGTGGCGACCAAGCTTGGCATCACCAACACCCAGATGCGGCGCCGCTTCATGGACGCGGTGATGACGTCGCGTCGCTTCGAGGTCTTCGACAGCTCCAACAGCGTCGTTGCCGACAAATCCGACTACGTCGTCGATGGCATGGTCACCCAAGTCACGCAGGAGGTCGTGCCGATCGAAGGCGGCATGCGCGTCTCGCGCACCCGGGTCGAGCTGTCGATGCAGGGCAAGCAGCGCTACGACGGCGATCCGATGTTCGTCGGCGGCATGGTCGTCACCGGCCAGACCGGCATGACCACTGGCGACCGCGTCGTGCTGGCTCCATCCGACCGCCTCGACAACCCGCAGGTCCAGGAGCGTCTGGCGGTTGACTACGAGCGTGCGCTGCGTCGGGCGCTGAACGAAGCTGCAAGGAAGATCGGCGACGTGGTGCGCCCGATGGGCAAGGTTGTCAGCGTCGACGGCGAGCAGATCGGCATGCTGGGTGGACAGGCCCATGGCTTCCAGGGCAAGGACGAGGTTGTGGTGTTCCGAGCGACGACGATCCGCTTGCCCACGGGCAAGGAGGAGTTTGCGAGCACGCGCCCGGTCGCCGTG
>JAJTGU010000194.1 GCA_021297985.1 Rubrivivax sp. | reverse complement strand
GAGTCAGTGCTGATACCGCTGCCACCTTTGAACGAACAGCGCCGGCTCGTGGCCAGGCTCGATGAACTCATGGCGCTCTGTGATCAGATGGAGCAGAGCTTGCTGGCCCAGGAGCACCACGCCGCGCGACTGCTCGATGCGCTCCTACACGAAGCCCTACAGCCCACCGAATCGATGGAGATCGCTGCGTGACACTGCGTTTGGTGGACGCCGGCTGGGGCGCGGAGCTCATCCAGGCACTGCAGGCTGACACCAGCGCCCTGCGACTCATCAGTCCGTTTATCAAACTCGGCGCGCTGGAGCGCCTGTTGGCGTTCAACCCCAGGTCGACCCAGGTCATCACCCGCTACAACCTCGACGACTTCGCCTCCGGCGTCAGCGACATCGCCGCGCTGCGCCGTGTGCTGAAAGCCGGCGGCCGGGTGCGCGGCATCCGTGGCCTGCACGCCAAGGTCTACCCCATCTCGCGGGTTCCGGATCTGCTGGCTGGCAAGCTTCAGGGCCATCCGACCCACTCTGCAGTCTGACCGACATGCCGGCCTTCGACCACTACGTCGGCATCGACTACTCCGGCGCCGAGACGCCGAACGCCAGCCTCAAGGGCCTGCGCATCTACATGGCCGATGGCGACGCTGAGGCCGTCGAAGTTCAACCGCCGCCCAGCCCGCGCAAGTACTGGACACGCCGCGGCATCGCCGAGTGGTTGGTTGCGCGTCTGGCCGAAGACCGGCCGACCATCGTGGGCATCGACTATGGCTTCTCGTTTCCGATGCGGTACTTCGAGACGCACCGGATCCCGCCGGACTGGCCGCTGTTCCTGGACGACTTCCAAGAGCACTGGCCGAGCGACGTGCATCACTTGCGCGACATCCGCGAGGGCCATGTCGGGAATGCGAGCGCTCGCGCCGGCGAGACGAACTGGCGACGAGCAACCGAGCTGAGAGCGAACGGTGCGAAGTCGGTCTTCCACTTCGACGTGAATGGCACGGTCGCACACTCCACCCATGCTGGCATCCCATGGCTGCGGTATCTGCGGCAGCGCCTGGGTCCGGCGCTGCACTTCTGGCTGTTCGATGGCTGGGCGCAAGCGCCCGGCCAGTCGACGGTGGTCGAGGTCTACCCAACGCTCTGGCGCCACGCCTACCCGGCGAACGGAAGAACGGGCGACCAGCACGACGCCTACACGGTCGCTACCTGGCTGCAGCAGGCAGACCGCGACGGCCGGTTGGCGGCGGCGATGCAGCCGGCGCTGACCGGCAACGAGCGGATGCTGGCTCAGGTGGAGGGCTGGATCCTGGGCGTCGGCTGATGGTCCGACGAGCTGCTGACCGGGCCCGCACCATCAGGGGCACTGGAAGATGCGCTTGTACTCGCGCGGCGTGAGCCGCGACTGGCAAACCCCGGACACGATGCGTTGCAAGAGGTCGCCAGCGCAAGGGTCGTGCGGCTTCCATACGGCGCCGCTGACCATCTTTTCAACATGCGCGCTCGAGTCGAGCCGCATGTAGCGGTAGGCGAGGTAGCTGCGGTGCTGGATGAACGGGTGTTCGCCGGCTTCGAGGACACACGCAGGGTCGTGCGGCACGCCTTCACGCAGCGTGGTGGCACTGACCATGGCCAACTGCGGCGCCGAGCCATAGTCGGCCAACACCACGGGCCCCAGGATCAAGAAGAAGAGGTGAAGGCCAGGGCCGGAGGGTACGAGCAGCGTCTGACCGGGAACCGCCTGCCACCCCTGCATCGGGTGGCCCTCAGTTCATCGATGCGCGAACGGACTCATTCAGCGAGCGCTGCGCGTTGATGCGCTCGACCAAGGCCGCCGCCTGCTCGGGCGAGTAGCCCAGCTTGCTGAACAGCACTTCGTAGGCGATGGGGCGACTTGAACCGTCGGGATCTTCCCACTCCGGGCAAGCGTCGGAGTGCGTGTACGCCACGAGCTTCCAGCGATCCCAGTGTCCGAACTGCCCCCAGACCTCCGACAGCACTTCCAGGTCGCTGTCGCTCAGGCGCAGGAGATCCTGCTCGGGCGTGCGGATCTTGCTCGGGTCACGCAAAGCCACTTCGTGACCGGCACGGTCAGCGATCCACGACTCCCAGCCACCTTCCCGGGAAGGCAAGGCGCCGTTCATGTGGTCGTAGGTCATCGACAGCACCGGACCGTTGGGCATGGCGACCAACCGGTCACCGGTCAGCGGTTCGCCATAGCGCTGGAGCGAGAGACGCTCCGCGAGGTAGAGCAGCTTGACGAGCTTGATCAGCGGCAGCTTGCCGCCCGCCATGAAAAGCAGGAAGGCCGCAGCTTGGGCGGCCTTGCGCTCGTCAAAGAGGGGGGTGGAGGCCATTTCTTGCGATTGTGGCCGCATAGAGAGAATGCGGAACTGTATGAATATACAGATTCATTGCTCACCCGCGCAAGGTGGGGACAGCGCGCGACGCATCGCACGACCGCGGGGCCGACGTCCTCAGCGGTGCGACTTGGGCTCTCCTCGGGCAGGAGATTGCGGGCAGCAGTGTGGTCGACGGTCGAGGCTGCCGGGGTGCGGTGGCAAGCGGCGGCCCCGCAGCGCGCCATGGCCTGCTGGGGATGGACAGGTCCGGCGTCGCAGCGACAGAGAATCGGGAGCCGGCACGCATGCCGCCCGAGTGTTCCGCTGTCCATGTCGATCCGCGCGTCCATCCCCCTGCAACCCCGCCCCTGGCCGGTGCTCGACCCCTTCCTCTTCTGCGTCCACCACGACGACGCCTACCCGCGGGGCGACGGCGCCTTCGGGCCGGCGGTGCCGATCGCGGCCCGCGCACTGGGCAACGACTTCTCGCGGCTGGACGGCTGGAGCCTGTACCACGGGCATCCGGTCCCGGGCTTTCCGGCGCATCCGCACCGGGGGTTCGAGACGATCACGGTCGTGCGCCGCGGGCGGGTCGACCATTCGGACTCGATGGGCGCGGCCGCGCGCTACGGCGATGGCGACGTGCAGTGGCTCACCGCCGGCCGCGGCATCGTGCATGCCGAGATGTTCCCGCTGCTCGAGTCGGAGCAACCCAACCCGCTGGAGCTGTTCCAGATCTGGCTCAACCTGCCGGCGGCACGCAAGTTGTGCGAGCCGCGCTTCGTGATGTTCTGGGGCGAGCAGGTCCCGCGCTGGCAGCACGCCGGCGTGACGCTGCGGTGCATCGCCGGGCGCCCCGAGGGCCTGGACATCGACCCGCTGCCCGGCCCACCGCCGGATTCGTGGGCCGCGCATGCCGATGCCGACGTGGCCGTGTGGACACTGCAGCTCGACCCGGGATCACGGTTCACGCTTCCCGCGGCCCGGGGCCGCGAGACGCGGCGTGTGCTGTATGCCTTCGACGCGCCGGGCGCCACGGTCGCCGGCCAGGCTGTCGGCGGGCCAACGGCGTTTGATCTGGATGCTCAGTCGGCGGTCGATGTGGTAGCCGGCGGCGCGCGCTGCGAGCTGCTGATGTTGCAAGGCCGGCCGATTGGCGAGCCGGTGGCGCAGCACGGGCCGTTCGTGATGAACAGCCGTGCCGAGCTGGAGCAGGCCTACGCCGACTACCAGCGCACCGGCTTCGGAGGCTGGCCCTGGGCCGACCCGGCGCCCGTGCATGGCGCCGACCCGCGGCGGTTTGCGCGCGTGGACGGCGCCGAGCAGGAACCGCCCGTCAACGGTCAGAAATCGTAGCGGACGTTCACGCCCACAAAGCGCTTGTCGTCGCGCGGCACGTAACGGTTGATGTTGTTGCCCGAGTTCTGCACGAAGGTGGCGTAGCTGGTGTCACCGAGGTTCTTGCCGATCAGCGCCACGCGCCAGCCGGCGTTCGGGTTGTAGAAGGCCAGGCTGGCGTTGAAGATGGCGTATTCGCGCTGGAACGAGTTGGGCTGCTGCTGCAGGTCGAAGTTGGTGCGGCTCTGCCAGGTCACGTCGCCGCCCAGGTCCATCGCCAGGCTGCCCCCGAGGTTGATGGTGTACTTGGCGCGGACGGCCGCCTTCCAGTCGGGCGAATACGGCAGCGGCTTGCCGTTGATGTCGCAGCTGGCGGCCGCGTTCGGCGGGCAGGCGAAGCGCTTGACCCGCGCCTTGATGTGG
>JAJTGU010000123.1 GCA_021297985.1 Rubrivivax sp. | reverse complement strand
GTGCGCGATGCCCAACGCCCGGTGCGACGCGGGCTTGAGCGGCCGCATGACGATTCGCGCATCCGGCGCCGGCGCGCCGGCCTCGTGCGGCAGCAACGCGGCCCCGTAGCCGGCGGCCACCAGGCTCTTCATCGCGTCGTTGAAGTTCAGCTCGATGCGCGCTGCCGGCCGCTCGCCAGCAGCGGCGAACCACTCGACCGTCTGTTTCGACAGCCGGGTGCCGCGATCGTTCGCGATCAGCGGCCGTGCGGCCAGCCAGGCCGGCGTCACCTGCCGTGGCGGCGCCCACGCGGCCGGCACGAAGGCCCGTACCGGGTCCCGTCGCCAGGCTTGCACGCGCAAGCCGCGCAATGCTGGCTGCGGCAGCGCCACGATGCCGATGTCCAGGCGGCCAGCGGCCAGGCGGGCCAACGCCTCTTCGCTGGTGACCACAGCGACCTGCACGTCGATGTCCGGGTGACTCGCGGCCAGGTGTTCGAGCGCCCGCGGCAGCAGATGGGCCAGCGCGCCCGTGGAGGCGCCCACGCGCACCCGGCCACCGCGCGCAACAAGCTGGCGCTGCACGGCCTGCAGCAGGTCGTCGGCCTCGGCCAGCAGCCGCCGGGCGCGGTCGATCAGCAGGCTGCCGGCGGCGGTGGCCGACACGCCGGCTGGGGTGCGGTGCAGCAGGCGGACCCCGAGCCGCGCTTCCAGCTGCGCGACGTGCAAGGTCACCGTGGGGGGCGCCAGATGCAGCGCCTTGGCTGCCGCCACGAACGAGCCCAGATCGTCGATGGCCAGCAGCGTGCGCAGGCGGTCGAGGTTGAGTTCGCGCATGTTCAGATTTCCTGAATCCCTAGTTTGTCAGATTCAACTGGTCTGCACGGGTGGGCCACGGCACGATGCGCTGTATGAAACCTCTCATCTTCATCGACGGCGACCAAGGCACCACGGGCCTGCACGTGCACGAGTTGCTGGCCGGGCGCGACGATCTGCGCCTGCTTCGGGTGCAACCGGAGTTCCGCAAGAGCACGGCACACCGCGCCGAAGCCTTGAACGCCTGCGACGTGGCGCTGCTGTGCCTGCCCGACGCCGCCGCGCGCGAAGCGGTGGGGCTCGTGCGCCGGCCCGGCGTGCGCATCATCGATGCCAGCTCTGCGCATCGCACGGCGACGGGCTGGGTCTATGGCCTGCCGGAACTGGACGCGGCCCAGCCTGGGCGGATTGCCGCCGCCACCCGCGTCAGCAATCCGGGCTGCTACCCCACGGGAGCCGTGGCCTTGCTGCGGCCCCTGATCGACACGGGCCTGCTTCCGGTCGATTACCCGCTGGCCATCCATGCGGTGTCCGGCTATTCGGGCCGAGGCCGCGCCGGGCTGGACGATCACGAAGGGCCGGCCGCAGACCAGGCCGCGCCATTCCAGCTGTACGGCCTGGGGCTGGACCACAAGCACGTGCCCGAGATCCGCACGCACGCCGGCCTGGCGCATGCGCCGATCTTCGTGCCAGCCTACGGCCACTACCGGGAGGGCATCGTGTTGACGATCGCGCTGCACCTGCGCCTGCTGCCTGCCGGGGTGACGGCATCACACCTGCACGCGGCGCTCCAGGCGCGGTACGCGGGGCGGCAGGTCATCGAGGTGCAACCGCTGGCCGAGCACGCCGCTGACGAGCGCCTGGACCCGCGGGTGTTGAACGGAAGCAACCGCCTGCGTCTGGCCGTCTACACGCGTGCGCACAGCGGCCAGGTGCTCCTGGTCGCCGTGTTCGACAACCTGGGCAAGGGCGCCGCCGGCGCGGCGGTGCAGAACCTGGAGCTGATGTTGGGGCTGGCCAGCCGACGGCCGGAGCCGTAGAAAGCCACTCACTTGTCCGGGCTTGCCACGATGGTGAGCACGTCCAGCGAGCTCCGGCAAGCCGGCCACACCGGCACCGGAGCTGATTGAACCCTCTTGCCGGAGCAGGCGTCGCAGAGACCTGCCGGCGCATGTGCCACCGCACCTGTGTGCCTTGGTCGTGGCGAACAGGGTGTTCATCTCATGGAGTCGTACAACTGGGTCACGCACCACCCGTCAAGATCCGTTCGATCGTGCCGCGGTCAAAGTTTGCGCCACACAGCAGGACAACGCTCGAACCCGTTCCACGTCGGCCTTTGTCTTTTGTCCAAGCCGCCAGCGCCATTCCGGCCGAGCCCTCGACAAGCATCTTCTCGGTCCAGGCAACCTGTTCGATCCCTGCAGCGATTTCTACCTCGGTGCAGTCGATCAGATCGTCGACCACCTCCGCGGCAAGGGGCAGGGTGATGGTGTCCGGGTCAAAACCGCCAGCAACACCATCTGCGAGAGTTGCCCTGTGTTCGATCTCCACCGGGTGACCAGCGCGCAGACTGGCCGCGAAAGCGGATGAATTCACCGCGCTGACCCCCACGATTCGTGTTCGAGGAGCGAAGGCCTTCAACACGCAACCGATGCCGGAGATGAGTCCACCGCCGCCCATGGCAATGTAGACAGTGTCAAGCTCGGGCATCTGTTCAATCAGCTCGAGCCCGATGGTGCCTTGCCCCGCGACGACCTCAGGGTCGTTGTAGGGCGAGACATAAGTGCTTCCGTCAACCATGGCCAGTTCCCGCGCGTGCCGTTCGGCCAACCCGGAATCGCGCGAGTGCAGGATGGTGCGAACGCCAAGAGCTTGAATGCGCGCCAGCTTTTCTCGAGCCACGGTTTCAGGCAGAACGACCGTCAGTGCGTGGCCCATCACCCGCGCGGCTGTGGCGAGCGCCAGGCCGTGGTTACCCGACGATGCCGTGACCAAAGGGGTATCCACTGGCAGCGATGTCAGCTTGGCCATGGCGCCGCGATACTTGAAAGACCCGGTCTGCTGCAGGTTTTCACACTTGTACGCGAGCCTGTTCTGACCGTCTGAACCACCTCGAGAAAGCACACAAGGCGTCTCACGGATCGCCGCGCGAATTCTTTGTCGGGCTTGAACGGATCGCGCCGCCTGCTGATGCACGTTGATCGATGGACTCATTCGGAAAGTCACTTCCAGCTTCTTGCCGCGTACGGCCAGAACCATTGCAGGAACGAGTGCCGCAGACACCCAGCGGCGCGTCTGCCACCCTTAAGAGTTTGCCGTGGTCGTGGCGAACAGCGTGTTCATCTCACCGAACGACAGGGGTCCGCTGGTCAGACCGCCAACGTCACCATGGAGCAGCGCTGCGGTGCCGCGCAACAGGGTTGCATGTGTGGCAAGAAACAGCCACGGCCCTGAAGTCAAGCGGCGGACACCGAGTGAACCCAGCAGCTCCGTGGAGGGCAGGCCCGGAACCACCATCAGGTTCACCGGCAGCTCGGTTGACGCCACCACCCGGGCGCACTCGTCGGCGTGAGCAAGGCCGGGAACGAAGAGTCCGTCTGCGCCCGCTTGCGAGTACTGCCGGGCTCTGGATCTGACCATTTCGACCGCCTCGACCCCACGTGCCAAGTCCCGCAGGTAGACGTCCGTTCGGGCGTTGATGAACACCTCCGCGAGCGATCGTCTCGAGCGTATGGCCTGGATCTTCGCGGCGAGCAGTTCGCTGGATCCATCACCATCTTCGAGGTTGATGCCCACGGCACCACTGCGGTGAATCTCTTGAACGAGGTCGGCGACCTCCTCCGGGTTGCGGCTGTAGCCGTCTTCGAGGTCCACGCTCAGCGGGACATTCAGGACACGGGTCATGCGCTGCACCGCGGCGATGAGTTCGGACTTCGGGACAGATCCTCCGTCCGCGTACCCCAAAGACCAGCACAGCGCGGCGCTCGAGGTCGCCACCGCGGGAGCGCCCGCCTTGGCGGCCAGGCAAGCGCTGGCGGCATCCCACGCGTTGGGCAGGCAGAAGACACCGTCACGACGGTGCAGGGAACGAAACGCTGAGGCAAGCGCTGAGTGCATATCGGTGGTTCCTGAGAAGACGGGCGGAGGCAAAGACTATCGAGCGGTCCCAGCGTCGACTCGCCACTTCCGGACATGTGAGTCCCGTCGAGTCGCCCGGATGCAAGCCAGCAAGCGCGCCCGCAGCGCTGAACGATTCGGCCCAGGCCGAAGCGTCTCGACTCTCGCCTGCCGCACATTCCGGGTCGTCTCCCATCCCCCTTGAGCCGACTCCATGACCGTGACTTGCTTCATCCGCTATCAGATCGATCCTTTCCAGCGCGACGCCTTCAAGCAATACGCCGAGGCCTGGGGCCGAATCATTCCGCGCTGCGGCGGCCATCTGATCGGCTACTTCCTGCCGCATGAAGGCACCAACGATGTGGCGTGGGGTCTGATCGGCTTCGACACCCTGGCAGCCTATGAACGCTACCGTCAGACGCTCAGGGCCGACGCCGAGGGGCGTGCGAACTTCGAGTGGGCCCAGTCGCAGCGCTTCATCCTTCGCGAGGAGCGAACCTGGCTGGAGGATGTCAGCGCCACGCGCGATGTGGCGCGTCTGGTCACGCCGTGATCGCGGTCATCTTTGAAGTGGAGCCCAGGCGCGGCGCAGCGGATCGCTACTTCGAGATCGCAGCCGCCCTGAAAGCCGAACTGGAGTCCATTGACGGCTTCATCTCGGTCGAGCGGTTCGAGAGCCTTGCCAAAGCCGGGCGATTCCTGTCCTTGAGTTTCTGGCGCGACGAAGCCTCGGTGCGCACCTGGCGTTGCCACGGCATGCACCGTCGCGCCCAGCAGGAGGGCCGCAGCGACGTGCTTGCCGGCTACAGGCTCCGGGTTGCGACCGTGGTGCGAGACTACGGCTTGCATGAACGCGAAGAGGCGCCCGAAGACTCTCGAAGCGCGCTCATCTGACACCGGTGAACACCCCCTGAGCCGTACAAGGACAATTCTGTGGGCCCTGGGTTCCACTTTTGTGGTGCTTGCAGCGCTGAACGCTGGCGTATGCGCCATCTCTGCAAGTACCGCGAGCGGCCTGCTGGCATCGGCACGAGCGCAAAGGAACTTCAACCTTGCCGGCGGGTCGTTCAAGAGTGCCGCAGGGGTTTGGGCGCTGCTGGCCGAGCGTCCGGCAACATGACACCGACGCTCCACACACATCGACCGCAATGCTGCTCGTTTTTCCGAACAACACGCTTGCCATCGTTTGCATGCCCTACCAGCGTCCATACGACAACCCGATATCGCTGAAGGCCGGCGAACAGGTGCTCATTGATCCAGTCAAGACCCAAGAGACAGACATACTCGGCTGGGCTTGGTGCACGGGTCCTGACGGCCGTCAGGGATGGGTGCCGACAGCATGGCTGGAGCATGACGATGGTGCCGTACAGGTCACGCGCGACTTCTCCGCACTTGAACTCACCCTCCAGGTTGGTGACCGAGTCACCTTGCACCACAGCGAGAGCGGCTTTGTCTGGGTCACCCACGAGAACGGAGCGACCGGCTGGGTTCCGGATGCATGCCTGCAACGGGTCAACCCGAAAGCGGAGGTTCTGTAGGAAAGCCGCAGACCGAAGCAAAGTCGGGTCATGCCGGGCGCGATCATGGCTTGCATGAAAGCGAAGAAGAGGCCACCGGTTCGCGCAACGCCCTGAACTGACACCGGTGAACACCCCCCATGAACCCCGGCTGGCCCGCGTGGCCGCCATCGTGGCCGACCCGGCGCGGTCACGGATGCTGGCCTACCTGCTGGCCGGTGAATACGCCAGCGCCAGCGAGTTGGCGAAGGTGGCATCCGTCACGCCAGCCACGGCCAGCGGCCATCTGGGCAAGCTGATGGACGCGAAGTTCGTGGTGTGCGAGCCCAGGGGCCGGCACCGGTACTACCGCCTGGCCGACGCCGAAGTCGCGCATGCGCTCGAGGCATTGGCCCTGGTGGCCGAGCGCGATGATCATGACGCTGCGTGGGCACATCCACAAAGGATTCGCCTGCGCAATGCGCGCTGCTGTTACGGCCACTTGGCCGGCCAGCTCGGGGTGGCGGTCTTCGACGCCCTCCAGCGGGATGGACGACTCGCATCGGCCTCCTGCGGATTCGAGCTCACGGACACGGGTCGGGCCTGGCTCAACGGGTTGGGGATGATCCCCAGTCCGCCCAACAGCCGGCGTCGCTTCGCATACCGGTGCCTCGACTGGTCCGAACGTCGCGACCACCTCGCGGGCCAGTTGGCCGACGAGCTCTACCAACACTTCACCGCCAAAGGCTGGGTGCGCCGCGCGTCCGGCAGGGCGGTGGAAGTCACGGTCACCGGTCAGCAGGAACTGCTCCCGCGCTTGAAGGAAGATGCCGCCTGAAGCGCGACGTGTCGCTCTGGTTTGCCGACACCCCTGGGCGGCGCCAGCAGTAACGGGTCCGGTTGAAGGGGGGGTCAAGCCTCGATCGTGCGCCGCGGCTGCAGCGCGGTGTCCGGGTGCTCCCAACCGGGCAACAGCTGAAGGGAACTCAGCCAGCGGGCAACGTGTGGGAACCCAGCGCTGGATATCCCGGCCTGCTCCAGCCAGTAGAGATATGCCGAGCAACTGATGTCTGCAAGGGTGGGGCCGGACGGCAGCAAGTACTCGGAGGTTCCGAGCGCGTTGTTCAAGGTGTCGAGATCGGTGACGGCTCGCCTGTGCAGGTAGTGAAGCACGTCAGGCGGCTGCTTCGCCCATCTCAATGCGTATCGGAGATTGGGGACGCTGAAGCCGATCCGGTTGGCCTCCCACCACAGCCACTCCAGAACATGGGGCTGCTCTTCTTGGGTGCCCGAAAACCTGCCGATCTTCCCAGCCAGGTACAGCAAGATCGCATTGGACTGGCAAATGGTCTGGCCCTCGTCAACAAGAACGGGAACCTCACCGAACTTGCTCGCGGCCTGAAAGTGGGCAGGCCGACTCGGCCGCGGTGCGCCCAGATCAACCCACTCGTAGCTGTGTGCGGTTTCGGACATCTGGAGGTACAGCTTGACCTTGAAGGAGTGTCCAGAGTCGGTGCTGCCGAAGAGGTGCATGGATGGATCGGTGAGTCGTTGCGGTGAACGGGTTGAACCCGCTTCCAGAGGGGAAAAGGCTCCGAGCCTCAGACCCGCCCGGCCACCGGCAGGCTGACCCCCGTCACCGCATCGGCTTCGGCCGACAGCAGGAAGGCTACGACCCGGGCCAGGGCTTCGGGCCGTACCCAGCGGTCGAACTCGGCCTGCGGCATGTCGGCCCGGTTGGCGGGCGTGTCCAGGATGCTCGGCAGCACGGCATTGACGCGCAGGCCCCGGTCCTTGAACTCCTCGGCCATGGCCTCGGTCAGCTTGGCGACGCCGGCCTTGGACGCGGCGTAGGCGCCCATGCCGGTGCCGGCGTTGCGTGCCGCGGCCAGGGCGCCGACGTTGACGATCGCGGCCGCCGACGCCGGCCATGCGTCCAGCAGGTGCGGCAGCGCCGCACGCGACGCGACCACGGCGGTCTGGAGGTTCATCGCAAACAGGCGCTGCCAGGTCGCCAGGTTGCCGCCTTCGAGCGTCTCCCAGGCAAAGCCGCCGGCGATGTTGACAAGGCCGTCGAGCCCACCGAGCCGCGAGGCGGCCTGGGCCATGGCGGCGTGGCAGGCCGTCTCGTCGGCCAGATCGACGCCTCCCAGCAGCACGGCATCGGCCAACCCGGCCGGCAGGTTGCCAGGCGCGGCGGCGCGGTCGATCAGCGCCAGTCGGGCGCCGCGCGCGGCCAACAGGGCGGCGACGCTGCGGCCCAGGGTGCCGAAGGCACCGGTGACGGCGATGCGTCGGTGTTCCAGGTTCAAGGGGCTCATGGCGGGGCTTGGTGGACGGGCGTGGAAGGCTGTTGAATTGTCCGGGCCCGCGATGCCGCTACTTCGGGCCGCGGTCGCGTCGGCGCAGCACTTCGATCAGCACCCCG
>JAJTGU010000335.1 GCA_021297985.1 Rubrivivax sp. | reverse complement strand
CGAAGGCCTGTCCTATACGGATCAGGGACTTACAGCGGTTGGTGTCGAACTCGGGAGCCCCGTCTTGGCTTGGCCGATGAGGTACGTGGCCAGGAACCAAAGACGCAGCGGCAGCTTGGTGTTATCCATCATCGTGCCGGCCGTCAGCGACGCCTGATGCCGGCACGCGGTGCACTGGAACAGCGGCCGGCCGTCGCGTGTGAGACGGCTGTGCGCGGTGGCGTCGCACTGGGGGCAGCGAAACCCCTCGGGCCAGCGCTGGCGCTGCAGTTCGACCGCGCACTGCTCTTCTGAGCCGAACTGACCGGTGAACTCCACCTGCGACATCCCCTTCTGGAACTGAACTCTGTTCTGCGCCATGGCCGGCTCCTTCGTTGCGAACAGAGCCAGCGTAGGGCACGGGTGGCTCACAGCATGAGCCAGGCTGAGACTGCTACCTAATCAGGATGCGGAATAGCCGACAAGGCTTGATGCATGGAATCCAGTGGTCGACTCGTTCATGACGCTCTCCCTAGAGCTTGAGCAGAAACGCGTTCACTTTCGCGACGGCCACTCGTGCGGCATGTAAATCGCCACATCGGGCTGCGGCCAGCCGGTGACGAAGAGAATCTTCTCGTTGTCGTAGGTTCGAACGCGGGGCGTTGAGTCGACGTTTTCCCAGGCCAGATGAAGCGAGTTGCCGATACGCGCGCCTGTCGCAGCGTCGAAAATGTCTAAATAGTAGCCGTAAGGGTAGTTGCGTCCGAACAAGCCTACGGGACGGACGCCCGTGATCAGATAGATTCGGCTGAGATCGGCATTTAGCTGGGCATCTCTGGTCCACAGCTTGCCAGTGTCGAGAATCTTGTCTTCGACCTTGACTTTTCCGTGGATGACTTGATGGTTGCTGTCTCGATGGTAGGCGAAGCCAACAAGCTTGCGCGGATCAGGAGCCACTTCATCCAGTGGGGACGGCAAAGGCGCATCGTTGGGAACTCGTCGAATTGACTCGGGCGGGACCAGGATGTAACGCACCGGCTCGGGTGCTTCAGCGACGAGTTGTGACTGGTATCGAGGTTGACTCGGGTTCCCGTCTGAATTTGAGCGGATTTCATCGATGACGAACAGCTTGCGGTCCGGAGATGCGCGCAGGCTGAAGTACGAGTAAGGATTCGCCTGCGGAGTGGGCATGCGCCGGTTGGTGGGCGCCAATGTCGAGAAAGCTGTGCAGCCTGCCAGTGGCAACGCTGACAAGGCACAAACGGTGCGACGACGCAAGTGAATGCTCATCGCATGCCACCCGCTCGGCGGTCGATGTTGATGAGCTGTTGCGCCACAGCGCTACAGACTGCGGCCGATGCCACGTCCGAGTGGTTCTTGCCGTCTGCACCCGCGTAGATGAGCCGGGCCTCGGCCTGCCAAGGCTGCGCCGCCTGCGCCAAACCCGAATACGTGGGTACTAGCGTATCGTTGGGGCGCCATTCACTTGCCCGAATCGCAAAGATCTTGGCCACACTCACGTTGCCGAACTCCGTGTCCTTGGACGAGTACTGGACGCTGATGTCGGCTGTTTTGGCCAGTGTTTGGTACAGCCTGTCGACGACAATTGCTGCCCTGCCGGCACTGCTATTGAGGATGTCCTTGAGAGGAATATTCTCGTTCGCCAAAGCGATGAACTCAATGTTGTCGCCGTGCGTGTCGATTTTCTTGTTGCCGTTCCGGTCGGCATCGGCTGCGACATAGACCGTTGGCGTGAATCGAGCTCTGGGCGTCTGTGCCGTCAACAAGTCGGTTCCTGACGCTGTTAGGCTGGATAGCCCAGCGTCCGCTTCCGTTTTCTCGGCCACAAGATCTGCGAACCGCGGGAATCCGAAAAACTCGACAGCGACTCCCGCATTTGCCAGTCTCGCCATCTCATCCCTCAAATTGGCCAGCAGCGTCCCCAGATGCGGCGTCGAAAGCGTCGCCAGCGAGGAAGGGACCACACGGGGTTGCCATTCGCCAAGCGACTGGATGGCTGCTCGCGAGTCGAGGCCCCCTTTGCTGTGGGCTAGGACGTGGACGCCGCTGGATGTCTGCCGGCTGGCAATTGCGTGCAGCGCGGCGGCCAGGGCCTCGCCGTTGCCGCCTTGGCCAAGTGTTGGCGCCGTCGGGAGCTGTGGGCCCAGGATGTAGGGCACCTTGGCTTGGCGCAATCCGGCTGTGCTGCCTTGCCGATCAAAGAAGCCCGGATCGGAGTTGTTCCCGTGGACGAGAACGATCGGCGCCATCGACTTGAGCGTCAGCGAGACCCATTCCACCGCGGTGCACCAGTTGGGGTCGCCGTTCGCGGAGTCGATGTCGATCGTAATCAGGTTGTTTCCCGGTTCTCCGCCCGGTTGGACCGGAAACCGCAGGTGGTTGAGCGGCACGGTGAATGTATTTCTACTCCACTGGCTGTCGCTGCCCGTTAAGATGCCGAGCCTATTCCCGTTGATATAGGCGATGTTGACTTCAGGCCGAAAAGGCCAATGTGGCGGGACGGAGTTGTCGATGTCCCAGATCGGTATCTCAAGCGTCGCGTCTGGCGCGATGACCCCGGCGGCAACCGCGCCTGCCGGATCCTTCAGGCGTCCATCGGCAGTGGTTTGGCCGACGTAGCGGGGAATCTTCAGGTTGATGCGAATGGGGCTGCCGGTTTCGAAGGCGCAGGTCGAACCGAGGTTTTCGGCGACGTAGATGCCGTCGACCGCCTTGGGCGGCTTCGGTGTGGAACCTGGCGGTGGGTCCGATTGCCGGTGCGGTGTTGGCGCGTTCGGAAGAACCGAAAAGTCGCTGGCGGCAACTGGCAACGACACCGATACAGCGGACGCTAAGAAGACAGCGGCCGTCCAGCACCTCATACTGGCTTTAAACATCGCAACCCCCTGGTTTGGCGCGATCCTTTGCTCGCACTCTTCGGGCGAATTGATGGTCGAGCTTGGGGTTTCGGCAATCCCACCAAGGGGGGGTGCCCGCTTGACCTGATGACGGTGCTAAGTCGCTGGGACGCCCAGCGCCGGAAACTCGGTCTCCAGCATGTCCAGCGTCGCGCGCGCCGTGGCGGCAGGCTCAGCGCGAGGCGGCGCTGGCGGGTGCGGCGGCTGATGCCGCCGACGTGGGCGTCGGCACGACAAAGCCCGGGCCCAGCGGGAACTCGTCGCTGAGCGTCACCGCGGTGACGAAGTGCCGCGTCTCGCCGAAACACGTGGTCGGCAGGCCGACCTTCTCTTCGTAGTGCAGGGCCACGCGCTTGCCGATGTGGCGCGTGATGTCCTTGGCCACGGCGTCGTCGTGCACGGTGAAGAAGAACTTCTCGGCCGTGCTGCCGGGCAGCGAGACGAGGGAGAGCTCGCCCTCCCAGGTCTTGCAGATCCAGCCCTTGTTGCTGAGTTTCTGGACCCAGCCGGCACGCTCGCCGCTCGAATAGCTCCAGCTCATCGCCGCCCAGAAGTAGGCCGCCACCAGGGCCGCCAGCACCGCCAGTGCGGCGACGAGTTTGAGGATCACTTGGTGTTCGCCTTGAAGTTCGTGAAGACGCGAGTCTGCACGCGGCGAACGTCATTGGGCAGGGAGTCGGGCACGGCCATCTTCTTGATCTCGGCCGGCGGCGGGAAGATCACGGGGTTGGCGGCCAGTTCGGGCTTGACGAACTTCTTGCTCGCGACGTTGGGGTTGCCGTAGAAGACCTGGTTGGTCAGCGAGGCGTGCACCTCGGGGCGCATGATGTAGTTGATGAAGAGGTGCGCGTTCTTGACGTTCTTGGCGTCCTTGGGGATGGCCATGGTGTCGAAGAACAGGGTCGCGCCGCGCGGGGGGATCAGCGCGGTGATGACCTGGCCGGTCTTGCCCTCGGCCGCGCGCGAGCGGGCGATGTTGAAGTCGCCGGCATAGCCCAGCGACACGCAGATCTGGCCCTGCGCCAGGTCGTTGATCGGGCCCGGGCTCGAGATGCGGGTCACGTTGGGGCGTGCCCTGCCCAGCACCTCGCGTGCGGCGTCGTAGTCCTTGGCGACCTTGCTGTAGCCGTCCTTGCCGGCGTAGAGCATGGCGACCGGGATCACCTCGCTGGCCGAGTCGAGCACGTGGATGCCGCAGCCCTTGAGCTTGCTGGCGTATTCGGGCTTGAAGATCAGGTCCAGCGGGTTCTCGGGCATCGGCGTGCTGCCCAGCGCGGCCTTGACCTTGCCCTCGTTGATGCCGACGGTGACGAAGCTCCACAGCCAGGTCACGAGGTGCTTGTTGCCCGGGTCGGCCTCGGCGAGCTTGGCCTGCAGAGCCGGGTCGAGGTTGCTCCAGTTGGGCAGCTGCGCGCGGTCCAGTGGCTGGAACAGGCCGGCCTCGATCTGCTTCTTGGCGAAGTGCGCCGACGGCACGACGATGTCGTAGCCGGTGCGGCCGGCGACGAGCCGCGCGTGCAGCGTCTCGTTGCTCTCGAAGGTGTCGTAGCGCACCTTGATGCCGGTTTCCTTCTCGAAGGCCTTGATCGTGTCCGGGCCGATGTAGTCGGCCCAGTTCAGCACGTTCAGGACCTTGGATTCGCCCTGGGCGGCGACGGCAAGGGCGGTGGCGGCCAGGCCCGCGGCGACAAGGGTGCGGGCGATTCGGTTCAGGAGCGGCATGGTGGTGTTCCGGCAGATGAAGGTTGGGGCCTGGTGCAGGGTCGACCCGGCCGGCCCCACAACGCGAAGCCGCGGATTTTGGCCGACCGTGCCGGGCGTGCAGCGGTTGATAGGATGGCCCTACGCCGCTTCAAGTGATGCGGCCACCGGAATCCAACCCATCATGACCCTGCTGATCCTTGGCCTCATCCTCTTCCTGGGCGTGCACTCGGCACGCGTGTTCGCCGAACCCTGGCGCCAGGGCTTCATCGCCCGACGCGGCGAGATGGCCTGGAAGGGCGTGTACTCGGGGGTCGCACTGGTCGGCATCGTGCTGCTGAGCATCGGCTATGGCCAGGCGCGCCAGCAGCCGGTGGTGCTGTGGCCGTCGCCGGGCTGGACACGGCACCTGGCGGCGCTGCTGACGCTGGTCGCGTTTGTCATGCTTGCTGCGGCCTACGTGCCGCGCAACCACGTCAAGGCGGCGCTGAAGCACCCGATGGTGCTGGGCGTCAAGGTCTGGGCGTTCGCCCATCTGGTCGCCAACAACACCCTGGCCGACGTGCTGCTGTTCGGCGGCTTCCTGGTCTGGGCGGTGCTGAGTTTTCGCGCGGCGCGCGGACGCGACCGGGCCGCGGGCACGGTCTACCCGGCTGGCGAATGGCTGCGCACGGCGATCGTGGTCTTCGTGGGCGTGGGGGCCTGGGCCGCGTTTGCGATGAAGCTGCACCTGAGCCTGATCGGCGTCGCGCCGTTTGTCGTCAGGTCAGCGGGCTGATCAGCGCTTCGCCCTCGGCGCTGCCGCGGTTGACGGCACGCGCCACGGGCCAGACCTGCAGCACGTCGTCGGCTGCGGGTACGAGCAACGGAAGGACAGCCGTGGCGTCCTGCTGACCACGCGCCAGCCAATCGCTCCAGTGCGCGCGCGGCAGGATCACCGGCATGCGGTCGTGGATCGATGCCATCGTCGTGTTCGGCGTCGTCGTGATCACGCAGCAGGTCAGCAGCCAGGGCGTGGCCTCGTCGGGCCGCCAGGCCTCGAACAGCCCGGCGAATGCCAGCGGCTCGCCCGAGCTCGCGCTGATGTACCAGGGCTGCTTGCCCGCGGGCAGCGCCTGCCATTCGTAGAAGCCGCTGGCCGGCAGGATGCAGCGCCGCCGGCGCAGCGCCTGGCGGAACGAGGGCTTGTCGGCAACACTTTCGGCGCGGGCGTTGTTCAGCTTGTGGCCCAGCGAGGTGTCCTGGGCCCAGTGCGGCAGCAGGCCCCAGCGCATCAGGGTCGCGATGCGTTCGCCGTCACGGGTCTCGTGCACCACGGGCACGTCGGACTGCGGCGCGATGTTCCAGCGCCTCGGAAACGGCACCGTCTCGCGCACGCTGAAGCCCGAGACCAGGGTCTCCGGGTCGTAGGCCACGACATATCGACCACACATGGGCGGTCATTCTGTCGCGCCGCGCCGCGCCGCGTGGCGTGGCGTGGCGTGGCGTGGCGTGGCGGGCGGGTGTGGGCCCCCGGCCGGGGGTGCCCGGTCGGGGTGGCACCGCATGGCGATGGTGCGCTCGCGCCTGGCCGCCGAGCATCGCGGCCATGCCCTGCAAACCGGAGCCGACGATGTCCACCTGCCTTGCCCATGGTTCTGCCCACCCGGCCGACGCGCCTGCGACACCCGATGACGTGCCCCGCGGCTGCGCCTGGTTCGATTCCAGCCTCGATCTGCACCACGGACTGAAGGTGCGCGAACTGGAACTCGCCGATGCGGCTTGTGGCGAAGCGTTTCTTTCGCAGTGGCTCGTCTGGGCGACGGGCGGCGGGCGGGCAGGCATGATGGCGGCCTCGCCCTTGTGCTGACCGTTGTCCTCCCATGCCCCGATTCGCTCCGATCCGATCCTGCCTGTCTCGCCTGGGCTTTGCGCTGGGCATCCTGCTGCTCGCGGGCTGCGGTGCCGGTACCGACCGCACCCAGGCCCAGGTGCGTCTGGTCAACGCCAGCGGCGCCAACGGCGGGTATGCCGCGCTGGACCTGCGATTGGCCGACCGCGTGCGCCAGGGCAGTGTCGGCTATGGCGACACGGCGGGCTATGTCGGGGTCGAGCCGCGCGATGCCGACAACACCACGATCAACCAGGCCGGCAGCGGTACGGCGCTGCTGACGCTGCGTCCGTCGCTGAGCGAAAACCGGCACACCACGCTGCTCGCCTACGGCACCGTGGGGGCGCTGCGCACGGTCCAGCTCGATGACGAGGTCGCCGCGCCGGCCAACAACCGCAGCCAGATCCGGATCGTCAACGCCGCGCCCGATGCCGGTGCGCTGGACCTGTACCTCACCGCGGCGGGCGACCCGCTGGCCAGCGCCGTCGCCACCCGGGCCAATGTCGCCTACGGGGCCGTGACCGAAGTGCAGGAGGTGTCGCCGTCTGCAAACTGGCGGCTGCGCATCACCGCGGCCGGCAGCAAGAGCGATCTGCGCCTGGACCTGAGCGATCTGAACCTGGGCAACCAGGCGCTGACGACGATCGTGCTGACCCCCGGACGCGGCGGGCTGCTGGTCGACGCGCTGGCTTTGGTGCAGCGCGGTGCCATCGTCCGGCGCGACGGCGTCCAGGCCCGGGTGCGGGTGGTGGCGGGCGCGGCGCAGGGGGGCAGCGTGTCGGCCACGGTGGCCGGCCAGTCGCTGCTGGCCGGCGTCGGCTCGCCCGCGGTGGGCCTGTACACGCTGGTGGCTGCCGGCGCGCAGACGGTGACGGCGGGCATCGACGGTAGTGCGGCGGTGGTGGCGCCATTCGAGCTGCTCGCCGGTGCCGACCACACGCTGCTGGTCTGGGGCACGGCGGCGGCGCCGCAGGCGCGCTGGATCGCCGATGACAACCGCGCACCCACCGGCGCGGGCCAGGCGCGGCTGAGGCTGGTCAACGGCGTGTCGGGCCTGGCGACGCCGCTGTCGATGACGATGGACTTCGTCCCCGCGGCCGATGGCGTCGCGCCGGGCACCGCGTCGCAGCCGCGTGACCTGACGGCCAACACCCTGGCCCGGCTGACCGTCACGGCGTCGGGCCTGGCCGATCCGCTGTTCAGTGCCGTCGAGCAGCGCATCGAGGCCGGCGGCGTCTACAGCGTGTTCGTGGTCGGCGCAACGCCTTCGCCAACAGGCATCGTGCGCCGCGACCGCTGAGGGCCAGGGCCGGCACGGCTTGCCGGGCCAGGCGCCTCCGGTTCCAATCGTGTCCATGAAGGCAATCTGGAACGGCACGGTGGTGGCCGACACCACGGGCGGCGAGGACACGGTCATCGTCGAGGGCAACCACTACTTTCCGGCGGCGGCGGTGAATCCGAAGTACCTGCTGGGCAGCAACACACGCACGATGTGCTCCTGGAAGGGCGAAGCGCGGTACCACAACCTCTTCGTCGACGGCGACGTGAACCCGGACGCGGTCTGGTACTACCCCGAGCCCAAGGAGGCGGCGTCGCAGATCAAGGGCCGGCTGGCGTTCTGGAAGGGCGTCAAGGTCGTTGAGTGATCCGGCGCACCCTCCAAGGGCGCTGAAGCCGGCGGAGCGCAAGCGGCTGCGCGAGGTCTGGCGCTCGGCGGGCTGGCCGTACCAGGACCCGCTCGAGATCGACCTGCTGTCTGCGGGCTGGCTTGAGCGCTGCATGGCGCCAGACGGCCAGGTGACGGTCAGGCTCACCGATGCCGGCATCGCCACGTTGGCGTCGGCCAGCCAGCAGCATCGCCATGCCCTGGAACCGCACGAAGCGCTGGTCCGGCGGGTCGCGCAGGCCTTGGCCCAGGACGGCCGGCTGGCCTGGCGCGGGCTCGCGCTGCGGGCGCCGCTCCAGCGCATGCCCGAAGCGGCCGAGCCACAACCCGCAGCCTTGCCCCTCTGGCCTGACGACCAGGCTGAAAAAGTGAGCGCAGGCTTTCGGTGGGTGATTGCAATGCCGGATGTGTTTTCGATCCGCGTCAGCACGCTGGCGGGGGCGCTGGAGCCCCGGGTCCATGAGATCAAGGTCCGCCGCGCCGACCTGCTGGCGGATCTGCGCCTGCCTGACAAGGGCGCGGCCTATCGGGCGCTGGCCGGAAGCTGCACCTTCGTGCTGGCCGAGGGGATCGCCGAGCCGGAGGAGGTGCCGGTCGAATACGGCGTGGTGCTGGCCCGGGCGGACCGGCTGGAGCTGATCAGGCCCGCGCCCCGCCAGCCGCTGCCGGCGTGGCCCAATGGCTTGCCGTTGGCGACCTGGCTGGCGCTGGCGCGCGCGCTGCCGGAGCCGGCGCCCGACGAGCCGCTGCAGACCGCGCTGAAGGCGCTGACGCCGAAAGGCGAACGTCCCGCCGAGCGGGAATGAAAAAGCCGGCGCGGGGCCGGCTTTCCTGGGGGGAAGTGATTCGCCCGATCAGGCGGCGATGCGGCGACGGGCTGCGAAGGCTGCCAGCAACCCCAGACCGGCCAGGGCCAGCGAGCCCGGCACCGGGACCTGCGAGACCGTCGTGTTGATGAAGTTGATCTTGAACGAATCGTTGCCCGACGTGCAGGTGCCGTCGCCACCGATGCAGGTGTGGCTGTTGTTGTTGAACGCCGAGTTGAAGGTGCTGATCATCCACCAGCTCGACGCTGTCGAAGCCGCTGCGCCGGTGTTCACGGCGTTCTGGCCATAGGGGTTGGAACCGTCGGTGGCAAGGTCATCGTAGCTGCCGACCAGCGACCAGCAGCCGGTGACAACACCACCCGTGCAGGTGGTGGCGGACAGCGTGTCGCTGCCGCCGACGGTGACCGCCGCGGTACCGAAGGCCGGCTTGGTGCCGACCCAGCGCATCACGGTGATGTCGCCGGCGCCCGTGCCGCTCTTCCAGCCCAGGCCGATCTGGCTCAGCACGACGTTGGTGCTGCCGAAGTCCAGCAGCATCAGGTCCATCGTGCCGGGGGCGATCGAGTCAAAGGCATGGTCGGGCGAGCCGACACCCAGGCCTTCGGTCCGGTTCTTGGAGCCGAAACCGGCAGTGCCCTGGTTGCTGAGGTGGGCGTTGGCGAAGTTGCTGCCGGTGCCGGCCGCCTGGGCGTTGCCCCCGGTGCCACGGTCCGACGACCAGGACGAAATGGTGACGTTCCGACCGCCGTTGGCGCAGCCATAGGCGTTGTCGAAGGTGCCGGAGTTGGTGCCTTGCTGCGTGCACTGCCCGCCCGAGGACCCGACATCGACCAGGTTCCAGGTGCCTTGTGCCTGTGCGCCCAGAGACACCGCCGCGGCGGCGGCGAGGAGGGTGCTGCGCAGGATCAGGGAGAAGTTCGGGCTCAGTGACATGATGTTCTCGACTTATTCGCGTAAGGCGCCAAGCGGTCTGGAGCCGCTGGGTTGACACCTTGATACAAGCACTTTTCGGACTTGGAACAAGAAACCGAGTTAGATCAACAACTTAGGTTGCAGACTTCACTCCGTTGGAACGGAAGTGTAAGGCGGTGCGACACCCGACAACATCCCTCATCTCAAGGTTTTCAGCAGCGCCTGGGCCTCGGCGACGTTGGGCAGGCGGCCGGACTTCACGGCCTGATCGATTTCGTCCCGGGCTTCGGCCTTGCGGCCCGCGGCGGCCAGGACGCTGCCGAGGAAGAAGCGTGTCTGGGCGTTCGAGGGATCGCGCAGCCGGGCGTCGCGCAGCATTTGCAGCGCCCGGTCGGTCTGGCCGGACTTGAAGGCCGCCCAGCCGACAGTGCCCAGCAGGTGGGGCGCGCCGGGGTTGAGCGCGAGCGCCCGCTCGGCAGACTTCAGCGCCAGGGGGATGGCTTCCTGGGTGTTCTGCAGCAGCAGGACATTCGCAAGGTTGTTCAGGGCCTCGAAGTTGTCGGGCTCCTGCTTGAGCAGGGCTTCGTACGCCGCGCGCGCGGCCGGCAGGTTGCCCGCTCGGGCGTGGCCATCGGCGGCGACGCGGCGCACCGCGTTGTCGCGCGGGCGGTTCTTCAGCCACTGTTCGGCGACCTGCAGTGCGCCGGTCGGGTCGCTTGGCAGCAGCGCGGCATGCAGTCGCAGCAGGTTGTCGGCGCCGGGCTCGACTTGCAGCGCACGCCGATAGGCGTCGATGGCAGCCGGGCGCTGGCCGCGCTGCAGCGCCAGATCGCCGAGCAGGGCGTGGCCCACGCCCCGGCGGGGGTGCTGGGCGACGATCTGGCGCGCCCGCTGTTCCGCCTTGGCCAGCTCGCCCAGGCGGATCTCGACTTCGGTCATCAGGGCCTGGGACGGCAGGTCGTCGGGTCGCTCCTGCAGGCCCTTGCCGAGACTGTGCTGCGCACCTTTCAGGTCGCCGGCCTGGCTCTGCAGCAGGGCGACCTGCAGCAACAGGCCGGGCGTGAACTGGGCGACCGCCGCCGCCCGGGTCAGGACCGACCGTGCCGCCGGCAGGTCGCCGCCGGCCAGGCTGACGCGGGCCGACACCAGCAGGACCGGCAGCGTGTCCGGAATCTTGGCGGACAGTTTGCGCGACGCCTCGCGGGCAGGTTCAAGCCGGTTGCCGCGCAGGTGGAAGTCCACCAGCGCCACGCCGGGCCCGGAGTCGTCCAGCGCGCTGACGTCGAAGGCCTTCTCGAACAGGCGCTGGGCGTCGGCGGTGCGACCGGCTCGTTCGTGAAGCGTTGCCATCTCGGACAAGGCGTCGAGGTTCTTGTCGTCGGCGGCCAGAACCGCCCCGAGCTGCGCCGCCGCCGCGTCGGCCTTGCCATCGGCGATGTCAAGCCGGGCCAGGTTGACCTTGGCCGCGTTGAAAGTCGGATCGGCCCTCAAGGCATCGTCGAAAGCACGCCGGGCGGCCGGCGCCTGGCCCAGCCGGGCGAGCGCGGTGCCGTGCAGGTTCAGCACCCCCGGGTTGCGCGGATGGGCCTTCAGCAGCTGTTCGGTGACCTTGGCCGAGCGCGCCGCCTGGCCGCTGCCGAGGTACAGCGTGGACAGCGCGATGCCGGGCTGGAGCTGGGTCGGGTCGCGCTTGAGCGAGGCCTCGAACTCGGCCGCGGCATCCTTGAAGCGGCCCCCGCCGACCAGGCTCATGCCGAGCATGGTGCGCAGGTCGGGCCGGTCCTGCTGCTTCAGCGCGTCCGTCATCAGCTGGGTCGCGCGGGCATGCCGGCCCTGGGCCATGTGCGCCGAGGCCAGCATCATCATGGCCTGGCTGTCGCCGGGTGCGAACTTCAGGTAGTCGGTCAGCGAGGTGATCGCGCGGTCGTGGTTCCTGTCGGCCAGATAGATCTGGGCCAGCAGCTTGGAGACCGGGCTCTGTGGCTGGGCGCGCTGCGCAGCCTCAAGGTAAGGCAGCGCCCGTTCGCTCTGGCCCAGACCCTGGTGGGCCAGGCCGCCCAGGATCAAGGCTTGCGGCCGGTACTTCAGGTAGTCCAGCGGCACCGGATCCAGCACCTCCACGACCTTGGACAGGGCTGCGCGTGCGCCGGCCTTGTCGCCGCTGGCGTCAGCCAGCAAGGCGCGGTAGTAGTGGCCACGCGGATCGCGGGGTGCGGCTTCAACCAGCTTGTCGACGTCGGCCTTGGCCTCGGCGCCGCGGCGCAGGTCGATCAGAAGTCCGGCACGCGAGACCAGGGCCTCGACATGGTTGGCCCGCAGCGTCAGCGCCTGGCCGTAGCGGGCCAGCGCCCCGTTGTTGTCGCCTTGCAGGTGCGACACCGTGCCGCGAAGGTAGTGAGCCTCGGGATCGGTGGGCGCGATCTCGACCGCCTTGTCCGCGGCGGCGACCGCCTCGGTGAACTGCCGATTGCGCAGGCGGACCGGGATCTCGGCGGTCCAGGTGTCGGGGTTGCCCGGCTGGATCGCCCGGGCTTCGAGGATGGTCGCCAGGGCGACGCGGCCATCGCCGACGTCGGTCGATGCGGCGGCCCGCAGCAGCAGCAGCGCGACCTGGGTCGTCGCGGGCAGACCGGCCGGCGAGAACCGCGGATCGGACAGAAGAGTCGTCAGCTTGCCTTGGGCGACCATGGACTCGGCCAGCGGCACCGCGACCTCGGCGCGGTTGACGCCCAGGCGCAGGGCCTCGGTCAGCGCGACCTCGGCGGCGGCCACTTCCTGGTTGGCGAGCAGGGCCTTGCCCAGCAGCACATGCACCGGCAGCATGTTCTTGTCGATCTTCAGCGCGTTGCGCAGCTGGATGATCGTGCCCGGCATGTCGCGCTTTTCGTAGCGCTGGAGCGCCTCTTCGTAGAGCTTGGAGGCCTTGGCGTTGGCCTGCGCCAGGGCCGGCGAGCCTGCACCGGCGAGCAGCGAGGCCAGCACCAGCGCCGCGATCCGGTGGGCTTGACGTGAGCGGTGCGGAGCCGGTGCGGTGCGAGTGGGGCGGACAGCAGGCATGGTCGAAAGCGGCCCGCAAAGGCCAGCAACGCGGGAAACTCTCTATCCTAGACAGCTTGGCCTGATCTGCGCACCGGCGCGGCGACAAGCCCCGCCCCATCGTGCTTTGTGCCTCATCGCAAGAGGAAACCCATGACCTCCATGGCTTCGACGCCTTCCTGGCCCCGGCTGCTGCTGGCTGCGGCACTGACCTTGACCAGCGCGGCAGGCCTTCATGCGGCGCCGCAGGCTGCCAGCGCCAAGCCCGCTGCTGCTCCATCGAGCCAGGTGGCCTGGCTCAGCGCCCGCGACCCAGGGGATGTCGATGCCGCCATGGCACGCGCCAAGGCGGCCCGTCAGCCCTTGCTGTTGTACTGGGGCGCCACCTGGTGCCCGCCGTGCAACCGGCTCAAGGCGCAGCTGTTCAATCGCCAGGACTTTGCGGCACTGACCCGAGGGCTTGTGGCGCTGCATGTCGACGGCGACCGCCCGGCCGCGCAGAAGATCTCGGCCCGCTTTGGCGTCAGCGGCTACCCGACTCTGCTGTTGCTGTCGTCGGACGGCCAGGAACTGACCCGCATCCCGGGCGAGGTCGAGCCCGAGCAGGTCCTCCCGCTGCTGCAGCTGGGCCTGGCCGGAGGACGCGGCGTGCGTGCGGTGCTGGCCGATGCACGTGCCGACAAGCCGCTGTCGGCCGGCGACTGGCGGCTGCTCGCGTTCTTCTCGTGGGAGACCGACGCCAGCGACGAGCAGCGCATCCTGGTGCCGAAGGCCGAGCGCTCGGCCTTGCTGGCACGGTTGGCGGCACGGGCCGACAGCCAGCCGGCGGCCGGTGCGGAGGTGGCGACCCGGCTGTGGCTGAAGGCGATCGCCGCGCGCGGCGAAGGGGATGTCGCCAAGGCCGGCTGGACACCCGACGCGACACTGACCGCACGCGTCGAGAAGCTGCTGGCCGACCCGGTGCAGTCGCGGCTTCATGCCTCGGTGCTGACCAGCGAAGCCGCCGACCTGCTGAAGGGCCTGGGCGTCGAAGACAACCCCGGCGTGCCACTGGCGGTGGCCATGGATGCGGCCTTGACGCGCTTGCAGTCCGACCCGGGTTTTGCCCGCGCCGACCGCATGGACGCGTTGATCGCACGGCTGGCGCTGGCGCGCCGCGGCCAGGCCAAGGACGTGCTGCAGCCGCAACTGCCCGAGCCGCTGGTGCGGGGCGCGCTGGACCAGGTCGCTCGCGACGACCGCGAGATCCGTGACGGCCACGAGCGCCAGGCCGTGATCACCGCCGCGGCCTACGCCCTGGGCCAGGCCGGACGCTGGGCCGAAAGCGACACCTTGCTGAAGTCCAACCTGGCGCGCAGCCACTCGCCCTACTACTTGATGAGCCAGCTCGGCAGCAACGCGCGCAAGCAGGGGCGCACGGCCGAGGCGCTGGACTGGTACGCGCAGTCCTACGACAAGGCCGTCGGCCCGGCGACACGGCTGCAGTGGGGCAACGGCTTCCTGACGGCGCTGGTCGACCTGGCGCCCAAGGACACCTTGCGGATCGACCAGACGGCGCAGCGGCTGCTGGCCGATGCCGCGACCGACGGCGCCGCCTTCGAAGGTCGAAGCGGCCGGTCGCTGCAACGCGCGAACACCAAGCTCGTCGCCTGGTCGTCCAGCGCGCCGGAGGCCGCCGCGGCAGTCCAGCGCTGGCACAGCCGGCTGGCCGCGATGTGCACCCAGCTGCCGGCCCGCGAGGCCGACCAACGCCAGGCGTGCCAGGCCCTGGTCAAGCCCGCGGCGCCCACGGCAGCAGCGGTGCCGGCACCGACCAAAGGCTGAAGCGGATCTGCTGCACCATGGTGCGACCGATCCTGCCCGAATCCGCCGCCCACCCCGCGGTCCGCGACAAGCTCGGCGCGCTGCACGCGGATGCCGTCGCCGAAGTCCAGTCGGCGATCGCCACCGAGCCGGTGGTGGTGGTCGGCATGTCGGCCAACCCGTTCCCCAGGAAGGCGCGTCGGCTGCTCGACGAGGCCGGCATCGCCCACCGTTACCTCGAGTACGGCGGCTACCTGAGCCAGTGGCGGCGGCGAAATGCACTGAAGATGTGGACCGGCTGGCCGACACTGCCGATGATCTTCGTGCGGGGTGTCTTTGTCGGCGGTTTCCAGGATCTGAAGCGGCTGCATGACAGTGGCGAGCTGAAGCGGCTGCTCGGCTGAGCCGCCGTCGATGTGCCGCCGGCGACCGTTCGCCGCAGCGCTTCGACCGTCCAGCGTTTGCGCATCCTGGCGCGTCGTGACGCGGCCAACAATGGCCACATGAACACACTCCGAACCCTTGGGCGAAAGCGCCTGCTGGTCGCGGCGCTGCTGGCCACCGGCCCGCTCGGCGCGGCGCTGGCTCAGCCCGCCTCGGCAAGACTGGATCTCTCGCCCTGCAAGCTGCCGGGTGTCGAGCACGGCGCACTGTGCGGCGTGCTCAAGCGCCCGCTCGATCCGGCACAGGCGTCAGGCCGCCAGATCGACCTGCACGTCGCCGTGCTGCCGGCGCTGGCGCGCAACAAGCAGCCCGACCCGGTGTTCTTCTTCGCCGGCGGCCCGGGGCAAAGCGCCATCAACCTCGCCGGCCAGTTGTCGGGCGTGCTGGGCCGCTTCCTGAACCGACGCGACCTCGTGCTGATCGATCAGCGTGGCACCGGCAAGAGCGCACCGCTGATCTGCGATGCCCGCCCGCAAGCCACCCTGCCGATGGCCGAAATGGGCAACGCCTCGGCGCTGAAGCGGCTGACCGAATGCCGGGCCAGGCTCGAAGGCCTGCCGCATGGCGATCTGCGCCGCTACACGACGACGATCGCGATGCAGGACGCCGATGCGGTGCGCGCCGCGCTCGGCGCCGAGCGCATCAACCTCGTCGGCGGCTCCTACGGCACCCGGGCGGCGCTGGAGTACATGCGGCAGTTTCCGCAGCGTGTGCGGCGCGCCGTGATCGACGGCGTGGCGCCGCCGGACATGGTGCTGCCGGCGGCCTTCTCGCGCGACGGCCAGGCGGCGCTCGACGCGATGTTCGGCGCTTGCGAAAAGGAGCGCGCGTGTGCCGCGCGCTGGCCCACGTTGCGCGCGGACTGGCGCACGCTGCTGGCGAGTCTGCCGCGCGAAGTGAGCGTCCAGCACCCGCTGTCGGGCGTGACCGAGCGTGTGACCCTTGATCGCGAACTGCTGCTCGGCGTGGTGCGGGCGCCGCTGTACGCGCCGGCGCTGGTGTCCGGCTTGCCGGCGGCCATCGACGCTGCGGCACGTGGCGGTCGCTTCGAGCCGCTGATCGGGCTGGCCTGGACGGTCGTGGGCAACCGCAACCTGCAGCTTGCCGAGGGCCAGCACTATTCGGTGGTCTGCAGCGAGGACGGGCCCCAGCTCGAAGCCGGTGCCGGCGATGCGCCTGGCGCCGACCTCGGCGATACCTACGCGGCGATGTACCGCGGGATGTGCCGAACCTGGCCGCGCGGCGAAGTGCCGGCGGATTTCTACAGGATCCCGCAGGCGGGCGCGGCGACCCTGGTCATGAGCGGTGGCGCCGACCCGGTGACGCCTTCGCGCCACGGCGAGCGGGTGGCCCAGGCGCTGGGGGCCAAGGCGCGGCACGTTGTCGTTGCCGAAGCCGGGCACGGATTGCTGGGCCTGGGCTGCCTGCGCGATGTGGTGTTCCGCTTCGTCGATGCGGTCGACGACACGGCGGCGCTTGCCGTCGAAACGGGCTGCGCCGGGTCCGTGCCCCGGCCAAGGGCCTTCATGCCACCGGGCGTGGCGGCGCCGGCATCGGGAGGCGCACGATGATCACGGTCGACAACCTGAGCAAGCGCTTCGTCACCGGCAGCGGGCGCCAACGGCGCGAGGTCGCGGCGGTGCAGGGACTGAGCCTCGTCGCTGCCGACGGCCGCATCACCGGGCTGCTCGGCCCCAACGGTGCAGGCAAGACCACGACCTTGCGCATCGCCGCCGGGCTCATCGAGCCCGATGCCGGGCGCGTGCTGGTCGACGGGCTGGAGGTCCAGCGCGAGCCGCGGAAGGCGCTGGCGCGCATGGGCGTGCTGAGCGATGCGCGTGGGCTCTACCCGCGACTGACGGCGCGCGAGAACATCGTCTACTACGGCCGGCTGCAGGGCATGACCGAAGCGGCCGCGCAGGCGCGCGTGGACGTGCTGGCCGAGATGCTGGAGATGCGGGCGCTCCTGGATCGGCGCACCGAGGGCTTCAGCCAGGGTGAACGCATGAAGACCTCGCTGGCGCGGGCGCTGATCCACGACCCGCCCAACATCGTGCTCGACGAGCCGACGAACGGCCTGGACGTGGTGGCCACACGCGCGCTGCGCGAGGCGCTGCGCCGGCTGCGCGACGAGCACGGCAAGTGCATCGTGTTCTCGACCCACATCATGCAGGAGGTGGAACGCCTGTGCGACCGGGTGATCGTGGTCGCCGGCGGACGCAAGGTCGCCGAGGGCACGGTGGCCGAGTTGCTGGAGCAGACCGGCGAGCGCGATTTCGAAGAGGCGTTCGTGCGCCTGGCCTATGGACCGGCGGCGATGGCCGCGCAGCAGGGAGCAGCCGCATGATGAGCGCCGCCTGGACCGTGTTCCGCAAGGAACTGATCGACGCGTTGCGCGACCGGCGCACGCTGCTGATGGTGCTGCTCAGCTCGGTGGCGATGGGGCCGCTGGTG
>JAJTGU010000122.1 GCA_021297985.1 Rubrivivax sp. | reverse complement strand
GCACTTCGGCGTCTTCCGCCACGTCGTCAAGAACGCCGCGCCCACGGCGCTGGCCGTGATGGGCCTTCAGCTGGGCTACCTGCTCGGGGGCTCGATCCTCATCGAGACCGTGTTCGCCTGGCCCGGCACCGGCTTCCTGCTCAACAGCGCCATCTTCCAGCGCGACCTGCCGCTGCTGCAGGGGACGATCCTCGTGCTGGCGATGTTCTTCGTGGTGCTCAACGTGGTGGTGGACATCATCCAGAGCCTGCTCGACCCGCGCATCGCCCGCTCATGAACACCGCGACCGCCACTCTCCCTGTCGAGAAGCCCGCCAAGTCGCGCGGCTACTGGGGCAACGTCGGCGCCCGCGTCGTGCGCGACCCGGTGTTCTGGGTCGCCGCCAGCGTCGTGCTGGCGCTGCTGGCGATGGCGCTCTTCGGCCCCTGGATCGCCCCGGCCGACCCGCAGGCCAGCAGCATGTTGTCGCGCCTGAAGCCCATCGGCACCGACGGCTACCCGCTGGGCAGCGACGAACTCGGCCGCGACATGCTCAGCCGGCTGATCGTCGGTGCGCGCCTGAGCCTCTTCATGGGCATCACGCCGGTGATCCTGGCGTTCTGCATCGGCTCGGCCATCGGCATCCTGGCCGGCTACGCGGGTGGGTTCACCAACACCGCAATCATGCGCACGATCGACGTGTTCTACGCCTTCCCGAGCGTGCTGCTGGCCATCGCGCTGAGCGGCGCGCTTGGAGCCGGCATCGGCAACGCGCTGCTGTCGCTGACCATCGTCTTCATCCCGCCCATCGCCCGCGTGGCCGAAAGCGTGACGACGCAGGTGCGCAACCGCGACTACGTCGAGGCCGCGCGAGCCAGCGGCGCCAACGCCTTCACCATCGTGCGCGTGCACGTGCTGGGCAACGTGCTCGGGCCGATCTTCGTCTACGCCACGAGCCTGATCGCGGTGAGCATGATCCTGGCGTCCGGCCTGAGCTTCCTGGGCCTGGGCGTCAAGCCGCCCGAACCCGAATGGGGCCTGATGCTCAACACGCTGCGCACGGCCATCTACGTGCAGCCGTGGGTGGCGGCTCTTCCGGGCGCGATGATCTTCATCACCTCGATCGCCTTCAACCTGCTGAGCGACTCGCTCCGCGCCGCCATGGACAACAAGTGATGCAGGCGCCTGTGCAGAAGCCCTTGCTCTCCGTGCAGGGCCTGGTCAAGCACTTCCCGCTGAAGAAAGACGTGCTCGGCCGCGGCGGCGGTGTCGTGCGTGCAGTGGACGACGTGAACTTCCAGGTGCTGCCGGGCGAGACCCTGGGCGTGGTCGGCGAAAGCGGCTGCGGCAAGAGCACGACGGCCCGCCTCCTGATGCAGCTCATCGAGCCGACCGCCGGCGAGGTGCTCTTCGACGGCGCCAAGGTCGGCAGCCGCGATCTGCCGTTGAAGGAGTACCGCCGCCAGGTGCAGATGGTGTTCCAGGACAGCTACGCCAGCCTGAATCCGCGCCTGACCATCGAGGACAGCATCGCCTTCGGTCCGCAGGTGCATGGCGTGAGCGGCGGCGTAGCGGTGGCGCGTGCGCGCAGCCTGTTGGCCAAGGTCGGCCTGGAGCCCACGCGCTTTGCCGGCCGCTATCCGCATGAGCTCTCGGGCGGCCAGCGCCAACGCGTGAACATCGCGCGCGCGCTGGCTTTGCAGCCGCGCATCGTGATCCTCGATGAAGCCGTGTCGGCGCTCGACAAGAGCGTCGAGGCCCAGGTGCTGAACCTGCTGATGGACCTGAAGGACGAGTTCGGCCTGACCTACGTCTTCATCAGCCACGACCTGCACGTGGTGCGCTTCATCTCCGACCGCGTGATGGTGATGTACCTGGGCGAAGTGGCCGAGGTCGGCGCCGCCGAGACGCTGTTCGAGACACCCCGCCATCCGTACACGAAGGCGCTGCTGTCGAGCATGCCCAGCATGGACCCCGACCGCCGCACGCTGGTGGCGCCGCTGGCCGGCGATCCGCCCAACCCCATCAACCCGCCCGGCGGCTGCCGCTTCCACCCCCGCTGCCCCAAGGCCGAGGCGGTGTGCGGGCAGGTCGTGCCGTCGCGCAAGGCCCTGGCGCTGCCGGGCGTGACGGAAGGCGTGGCCTGCCTGATCCATGAGCCCGGCAGCGGCCACACGCTCGCCGCCCTGCCCACGGCCCAGGAGGCGGCATGAAGCCGGCCGAGGACACCCCTGCGCTGGTGGACATCCGCGATCTCAGCGTGGCCTTCATCGGCGGTCGCGCGCCCGTCAAGGCCGTCAGCGGCGTCAGCCTGCGGGTGCGGCGCGGCGAGACCGTGGCGCTGATCGGCGAGAGCGGCTCCGGCAAGAGCGTCACGCTGCGCACCATGCTGATGCTGCACGCCGCCAAGCGCACGCAACTCGGCGGCCAGTTGTCGGTCGACGGGCGCGATGTCCTGGCCATGAACGAAGCTGAGCTCGCCGACTACCGCGGCAAGGTCGCCAGCATGATCTTCCAGGAGCCGCTGCTGGCGCTGGACCCGGTGTACACCGTCGGTGCGCAGATCGTCGAGAGCATCCGCCGGCACGAACCCGTGTCCGCCGCCGAGGCCCATGCCCGCGCGTTGAAGCTCTTCGAGCGCGTGCGCATCCCCAGCCCCGAGCGGCGGCTGGCTGCCTACCCGCACGAGATGAGCGGCGGCATGCGCCAGCGCGCCATGATCGCGCTGGCCCTGGCCTGCAACCCGAAGCTGCTGCTGGCCGACGAGCCCACCACGGCGCTCGATGCCACGGTGCAGATCCAGGTGCTGATCCTGCTGCGCGAGTTGCAGCAGGAGCTCGGCCTGTCCATCGTCTTCGTCACCCATGACATCGGCGCGGCGCTCGAGGTGGCCGACCGCATCGCCGTCATGTACGCCGGCCACATCGTCGAGGAAGGCACGGCGCGCGAGCTGATCCACGCGCCGCGTCATCCGTACACCATCGCGCTGCTGCGCAGCCGTGCCCACGGTGCCATGGCCAAGGGCCAGCGGCTCGTCACGATCGCCGGGTCACCGCCCGACCTGAGCAAGTTGCCACCCGGCTGCGCCTTTGCCGAGCGTTGCCGCTGGGCCGAAGACGCCTGCCGCACGCAGCAGCCGCCGGCGGTGGAGATTGCGCCGGGCCACCGCGCACGCTGCCTGCGCACCGAGGCCACCTCCGAAGCACCATCGCCCCCATGATTGACGACCGCCACGCACACGCCTTTGTCCCTTACCCCGATCCGCCCGATGCGCCCGTGGCGCACGCGGAGCACGGCCCGCTGGCCGGCCTGAGCTTCGCGGCCAAGGACCTGTTCGACGTGGCCGGTTACCCCACGGGTGGCGGCAACCCCATCGTGCTGGCGCTCAGTGGCATCAAGACACGCACCGCACCCACGGTGCAGCGCTTGCTCGACGCTGGCGCGCGCCTGGTAGGCAAGACGATCACCGACGAGCTGGCCTTCAGCATGAACGGCCAGAACGCCCATTTCGGCGCCCCCGTCAATGGCGCTGCGCCCAACCGCATCAGCGGCGGTTCTTCATCGGGCTCGGCCTCGGCGGTGTCCAATGGGTTGTGCGACTTCGCCCTGGGCACCGACACCGGCGGCAGCGTGCGCGCGCCGGCCAGCCATTGCGGCCTGTACGGGCTGCGGCCGACGCACGGACGCATCAGCCTTCAGGGCGCGCTCGACTTGTCGCCCAGCTTCGACACCTGCGGCTGGTTCACCCGCGACGCGGCCAGCTTTGCCCGCGTGGCCGACGTCCTGCTGGGCGCCGATGCCGTGCCCGCGCCGACCCGGCTGCTCTGGCCCGCCGACCTGTGGGCCCAACTGGCCCCGGCCGCCGAGGCCAGTGCCCACGCCGCGGCCGGACGCGTGCAGGCGGTGTTGGGACGTGCCGCACCGATGAACCTGGTGCTCGATTCGTTCGACGCCATGTACTGGCACTTCCGCTACCTGCAGGGCCGCGAGGCCTGGTTGACCGACGGCCCGCTGATCGAGCGCTACGCCCCGCCGCTGGGGCCGGGCGTGGCCGAGCGCTTTGCCTTCAGCCGCGGCGTCACCGACGAGCAGGTGGCCGAGGCCACGGCCTTCCGCGAGCGATTCACGGCACACCTGGACGCGCTTTTGGGTCCTGACGGCGTGCTGCTGCTGCCCACCATGCCCGACATCGCACCGCTGAAGACCGAGCCCGAGAGCGCGCTGGAGGACTACCGCAACCGCGCCATCCGGCTGCTGTGTGCCTCAGGCCTGGCGGGACTGCCCCAGCTGAGCCTGCCGATTGCCGGCCGCGACAACGTGCCGATGGGATTGAGCCTGCTGGGCCCCCGCGGGAGCGACCGTGCGCTGGTCGCGATGGCCGAACAGCTGGCGACTGCGGGAGTCGGTCGCTAGGCGCAGCCGGATCAGCTGCGCGCTGCGTCGCTCGCCCCGCGCAGGTTGCGGCCCATCGCCTCGCCGGCCTCGGAGATGGCGCGGATCAGGCCCTTGGCCGCGGCGTCGTTGAACTGCTGCGCCGCGTCGGTCTTCAGGAACGTGAGGTACTCGGCCATCTCGGCATCCGGCACGCTGGCATACGTGCGGGCGGTGCCGGCGGTCATGAACATCGTCATGCCGGGCATGGCCTGCGCCTTCTGGCCGCGCAGGAAGCCTTCGAGCTCGGCGAGCGATGGCCTGGGCAACTCGGGGTTGGCCGCGGCCACGCCCCGGGCGACGGCCAGGGCGGTGGCAACCATGGCCTCGTGCATCAAATCGGGCGCGCGGGTCGTCCGGACATGGTCGTCGATCAGGGCCTGCCGCGCCGGCGTCGCCGCCTGGTAGGCCGCGGCACCGGCGCGGGCGGCGGTTTCGGGCGGTTCGGTCGAGCGTGACGCGGCGACCTCGACTTCCGTCAGGCGCTGACCGAGCGCGCTTTGCAGCCAGGCCTGAAGAGGCGCCACCGCCGACGCCGGGGTTTCTGCCGCCACCACCGCGATGCAGGCGGCGCGCAACGGCCCGGGCGCAAACGCGGCGTCGATGACGCGGCCGATCCGTTCCTGCGCTTCAGCGCTGGGCGGCCGGGGCGACTGTGCCAGCGACTGCAGCATGCCGGCACGCACCTGCGGCCCCAGGCTGGCCATGGCCTCCCACAAGCCGGAACGCTTGACCAGCGTTTCAGCGGTGGCGGCATCGATCTGAGCCCGCGCCGGCGCGACGCTGAACAGCGCCACGAGAAGCACCAGCCAGGCGCCGACCCCGGTGGTGCGCCAAGTGCCGGCCAACGGGCTGCGGGCGGGCAGGGGCCGCGTCATCGCGCGAAGACCTGGTCGAGCGTCGCCGGGTCGGACTCGACCGAGACCACGCGGCCCTGGGCGTCGAACATGACGTTGAAGGGGCTGAAGCTGTGCAGCCAGTACTTCCACTCCTTGGCATCGAGGCTGGGGTTCTCGCTGCTCATCGGGTAGCCGATGGCGATGATCACCTGCTCGCGTGTCATGCCTCGGGCGACCTTGAAGGACTCGATCGCCGCGCGAATGGCCGGCGGGGCTGCCGTGATCTTCGCCTTCGGGTCCTCCTTGCCGTTGGTGCGCATGTTGCAGCACAGGAAACCCTCGCCGAGGTCGACGTCCTGGGCGAGCGCTGGGACGGCGGTGACAAGGGCCAGGGCCGCAGCGACAGCGACTTTGGAGGCAGACAGGCTCATGGCATTCGGGGCACGCGCACGGGTGCAAAGTGACAACGGGCCCGGATCCTAACTGACCATGTACGCAGCCACGCCGGTGGCCAGCAACTCCCCGGCGGCGTTGCGCATTT
>JAJTGU010000298.1 GCA_021297985.1 Rubrivivax sp. | reverse complement strand
GGTTGTTGTCGCTTCGACCTATGGTCCCTCCCTGCTCGTCGAAAGTGGCGGTCAGCGCCTCGGCGGGCCCGCCGTTGTAGCTCAGGACCGACAGCGCAATCATGGGCGTCGACTCATCGGTTCGATTCTGGCGAGGGCTGCACGGGGGTCTGTGGCGGGAGCTGAGACCGTCGATTCGAGTGCGTTCGGCATGGCGGCCCAAAGCATAGCGGTCAACGCAGGACGTAGAAGCGGCCTTCGATGGCCGCGAGGCGCAGCGGCCACGACAGACTGGCCACCGCCGACCTCGCGGCACGCAGCGTCGGCTGCCCGGTGGCGTCTTGGCACTCCAGAAGGCGGCCTCCAGCGACGGCACGCAGCCTGAGGCTCGCTGCGGTGGGCATTGCCAGCTTCAACGGCTGCGCCGCATGGGCACTCGCCACCGTGGCACGAAAGGCGTTCACCAATTCGGCCAGTGGGCGCTGGTAGGCTTGGGCCATCTCCTCGAACCGCAGCCGTGCCGCTTGCACCAAGGGCTCGGGGTCGCCCCGTTGAAGGCCCAGCACCAGGGGCTGCAGGAAGGCGGCTGCCGCGGCCTGAAGCGCTGCCGGATCGTCGACAACCGGCGCGTCAAGCCAACGCCAGCGTGGAAAGCCGATGGGCAGTTCGACCACTCTGCGCTGTCGAGCCGGAAGCTCGACCGCTTCGCCAGCAGGCAAGGCCCAGTCGACGGCGCCAACCGTGCGCGCAAACTCCGGATGGGCCCGCTGGCCCACACGCGGCAGAAGCAGGCGCAGCGACGCGGCCGACCGGCCGTCGGCCAGCCACGGCTCCGGTACCGGCGCTTCGCCAGGTTTCGCCGAAGGCGGAAGCACGGTGAGTTCGACCTCGTTGCCGCCGGCGATCACGTACTCGTGTACCGGGCATGAGACCGCACCACCCCCGGGCGCGGTACGAAGAAGCGGCACGCCGTTGAGCGACGCTTCGGCGGCCAACCCGACGCTCTCGAGTCGCATCGTCAGCAGGCGTTCCATCAGGGCTGGCTCCAGGTGAGCAGTTCCAGCGCCGGCAGCAGGGGCTGCTCGAAGCCCTGGTCGCCCAGCAGCGGGTCGACCCGCCGCATCGGCAACACGACGGCCTCGGTTCGCAGCGAGGCATACCACTCGAGCCCGGTGCCCCCATTGCTGCGCGGCCGCAGGCCCGCCTCGCCCAGCAGCGCGCCACGGCACGGCCCGGCGGCCTGCAACAAGGCGGCGGCATCGCCGGCCATCGGGACCACTTCGGCCACCCAGGGCAGGCGCCAGCGTGCGACGGCCGTGGCCGCCGCCGCGCGCGGCAACTGGCTGGGACTGTCACAGTTCAGGCTGCAGCGCAACGCTGGCAGCTGAGGTTCGGTTCCCGGGCCGGGAGGCTGGATGCTCAAGGCAACCCGCGCTGCGGCGCCATCGCGCAGCAACTCGGCTTCAAGCAGGATCTGCGCGACCAGGGGCTGAAGATCAACCTCGGCGCGAAACCGCATGTGGGCCCTCTCGCCCAGCCCGTTGGCGCCGAGCTGCCAGCCCCAAGTCGCCGCGGCGCGGCCGACCAGAAGAGCCAGCAAGGCCTCGCCGCGGGCCATGCCAAGCTGGCCCGGGTCGGACGTTGGGGACGGAGGCGTCGCAGGGCCCGAGGCCTGTTCAGGCACAACGGGCCGGAGTGCAAGGCCCTGGCTCCAGGCGTCGAGCAATCGGGTCCAGGCGGCGCCAGTCGCGGCGTCCAGGCCACGCTCGAAGCCCTCGCGCAATGCCGCGGCCTCCAGGGCGACGCCGTCGCACTCGACCTGCACCCTCATCGGCGGCGAAGTGGCCAGCGTTGGTCCTTCAGCCACACCCGCCGGGAGCTGCCGCTGCCACTGCATCCACCACTGCGCCGCCGGCCACACCCAGACCTGCACCTTGACGCTGCCCATCGGCTCGCCCTCGTCGCGCAGGCCGCAGGTGGCCAGCGACAGGCGGTGGTTGTCGGGCGATGTCTCCTCGGCGATCGCGGTGCCCGGACCAGCCGGCTGCACCGGCTGCTCAAGCGTGTGCAGCGGCCAGCTCACGGCCTTGGTTTCGTGACCGACCCAGGCCCAGCGGCCATGCGTGCCATCGAAGTCCAGCGCCGGGTGGATCCGGTCGTCGCAGTGCGCATGGCTGGCCGCACGCAGCTGCATGCGGGCCGCCCCGGGTGCTCCCGGCTCCACCGACAGTGCCGCCAGCAGTGCCGGCGCCGGCTTGGCCAAGGTCGCGCGCAGCGGCGACGGGATGACGAGTGGCTCGCGCGTCCAACCGCCGGAGCCGTCGGGAACATAGCGGGTGTCGACCGCCAGGGTCAGCAGCCGGACTTCGATGGCTTCGAGGTCGCAGGCCCGACGCGGTGCCGGCAAAGGCAAAGGCACCCGCCCGGGCCGGGCCAGCGCACTGCGGCGGTCGAAGCCACCAAAGCGCTCCACCAGACGCTCGTCGACCAGCTCCAGCAGTTCGGGCGCAATGCGCCGGTCAGGCATTCGGGTCAGTTCAGCCAACGAGCGCTGAACCAGCCGGTGGCTGGTGGCCCAGTCCTGGCTGGCGGGCGCGGCCAGCAGGTTGCCGGCCCATTCGAAACCGGGTCGGTCCTGGAACGAGGGTCCCCAGACGAAACACAGGTTGGCATAACGCGCGGCGGCGCCAAAGCGCTTGAGGCCGCGCTGCTCGCCTTGCTGCACGGCGTGTTCGACAAACGCGGCGTACCGGGCTCCCAGTCGCTCGGGCATCGCCGGCCACTGCTGGGCCAGGAGCTCGGCAAGCGCAGTGGTCAGCGACTGCCAGGCCGCATCGGCAGGGTCCAGGGTCTCGCTCACCGGTGCGACAGCGGGTCTTCGGGCTCTTCGGCGTCGGCTGCGGCGGCCGGGTCGGTGGTCGCCACCGGGCTCGGCGCGGTGCCGGAGCCGGCCGCGCCGCCGGTGTTGATCTGCACGATCGGCCCCTTGATGAAGACTCCGCCGGAATTCACCACCACAAAGCTGCCGCCGACCTTGAGCGTCAGCCCGGCAGCGGCCTCGATGACGACGTTGGCGCCACCCTTGACGTAGACGTTGGCAGCGGCCTCCAGGCCCATGTTTGGACCCGACTTGATGTGCATGTCCTGAGCGCTCTTCAGCGAGATCGTCGCGTCGCTGGCCATCGTCAGGTCCTTCGTGGCCTTGACGCTGAACACATCGCCCGTCTTGACGAGAAGCTTTTCCTTCACGTCAAGGTTCTGGCTCTTGTCGTACTTCTGGAACACGTCCTTGACGACGTGCTGGTGCAGGGCCCCTTTGATGTGTTCCTTGGAGTCCTCGACCACGGTGCGGTGCTCGAACTTGCCGATGAGCGTCTTGGTGGTCTCCTCGACGAACTCGAACTTGTCCTTCTGCGACTGCATCAGCAGGTATTCGCTGTTGGCCTTGTCCTCGAAGCGCAGTTCGTTGAACTTGTCGGTCGCGCCCTCGATGCTGCGGCTCTTGATCGTGCTGACGCTCGAGTTGGCGG
>JAJTGU010000044.1 GCA_021297985.1 Rubrivivax sp. | reverse complement strand
TGATGGGTGACGGTGCGCCACCGGCATGCCCGGCCACCACGGCGGCCTGGGCACGCAGCACCAGAACATGCCGCACGACATGCCTCACCGTCGCACCGTCACACCGGCATCGACAAGCTGCCGATCATGACCCAGCCGGCCACAAGGCGGTTCTCGTGAACGACCGCCACGGCTCGCCACGCTGCGGCACAGGGTCGCGACACGAAGTGCCGAGGCTCCGTTCAGCGCAACCCACGACCGGCCAAGGGTCGGATCCAGGTATCGAGTGCGTGAATCACGCTCGGGTTGAAGGCCTTGCCCGGCTGGCCCCAGTGCTTGAAGCTGTCGGCCTGCGAGCGGGTCTGCAGGAAGGCGTGGTCGGTGTTCTCGAGCATCAGCGCCTGGGCACTGTCGGCTCGCAGTCCGTTGAGGTGCTCGGCCAGCAGCCGGTGGTCCAGGCCGTTGACGAGAAAGTCGTGCTCACCCCACAGCGCCAGCACCTGCGGTGCGCCGTTGGCGTGGGCCTTGGCCCAGGCCGCCGGCAGGTTCAGTGCGTTCACCTGGTGCCAGAAGGGCAGCGCACGGCCCGCGTGCAAGGTGCCGCCGGCTTCGAACAGATCGTCCAGCAAGTCCTTGGCGCCGGGGTGGCGCTCGCGCAGCTGTGCCGGTGTCAGCCACTCGGCCAAGAAGCCCGTGAGCAAGGGCGCCAGCCGGGTGAGATCGTCATGAACGGCGGCTGCGGTGGCGCCGCTCAGCAAGGACTGGCGTCGCGTGTTCTCCAGCGCGTATTCGATCCAGGTGCGGAACCCGGTGCCCGCGACCGCGATGCCCCGGACGGGCACTTCGCTGGCGAGCAGCGGCGCCCACAAGCCGCCCATGCTGTGGCCGAAGATGAAGATGCGGGAAGGGTCCACCTCGGGCCGCGCGCGCAGGGCCTTCAGCGCCTGGCGATAACCGTCGAGTTCTTGTTCAAAGTCGACCGTGGTGGCCGGGCCGCCTTCGCTGTCGCCGACGCCGGGTTTCTCGACCCGCAGGGTGACAAAGCCGTTGTTGGCAAAGGCCGCGACGATGCGCGAGTAGGCGTTGGCGTCGGTCAGCGGCTGGTCGATCGACGACAGCGTCACGCCCTGGACGAACAGCAGGGCCGGATGGCGCTGCCCGGCCACGGCCGGCAGCGGCGTGCTCAGCAGCGTGCGTTGGCGACCGCGAACCGCGGCGACATGGCCGTACTCGACAACGTAGTGGGCGCTGGCCGCCTCGCGCGGGCGTTCGACCAGTGAGCCACTCAGTTCCAGCGTTTTGTCATCACGCCGCACCGTCAGCCGCGCTTGGCTCCCGGCGGGTTTGGTGGTCAGCCAGGCCAGCAGTTGCGGCGTGCTGGCCACGGCCTGGCCGTCGACGGCGGTGATCACGTCGCCCACGCGCATGCCCAGCGCCTGTGCCGACAGACCGGGCAGCACGGTCTGCACACGCAGCCCGGCCGCGGACGCCGCCGTGGCCGCGGCCGGGTCCAGTTGCGCGCCCAGTTGCGAACGGCGTGGCAGGTCGGCGGCGTGGGCAGCGCCGCCAGGAAGCAGCAGCGTCAGCAGCGCCAGAGTGGCCGCCAGGCACTGAAGCGGAAGTCGGGCCATGTCTCACTCCGTCTTGACGTTCGCCGCGCGAGCCAGCTGCAGGGCTGTCTCCAGGGCCTGTGCGGCGGGCACGGCAACGTCCGGGGTGACGCCGCTGCCTTCCCAGCCCTGACCCGTGGCCGGATCGTAGCTGCGCCCCACGGGGATGAAGGCGGCAAAGCGTTCGCCAATGGCCTCTGTCGCACCGAAGTGCCCGGCGCCGGCGGTGGTCTCGCCGATGACCTGGGCGCGCCGGGTTGACTTGAACGCCAGGGCCAGGTGTTCGGCCACCGAGGCGGTGCGCTTGGACGTCAGGTAGAAGACCGGCACGGCCTGCAGCAAGCGGCGTTCAGGGTCTGGGGTGACCATGTGGTCGTGGCGAATCAGGGTGCTCGGGGCCTCACGGCGGACGAGGCTGCGGGCTGCGATCGGACCACCCGGGCCGCCCGGAACCAGGGTCGGGCCGGACGGGTCGGCCCGCATGTCCGAGCGCATCAGTGTCGCCGCTTGGGCGTACAGCAGCGGCAGGATGGCGTCCATCACGTCCGGGCTGCCGCCGCGGTTGTCGCGGCCATCGATCACCACGGCCTTGATCGTGTCTTCATTGGCGAGCAGGAAACTGCGCGCGGCCGGGGCCAGGTCGTCATTGCCCACGAAGGCGTTGAACTTCAAGTACGCCACCTCGCCGATCAGGCGGGCCTCGACAAGCGCCGGTGGACCCGTTCTGCGCGGCATGGGGCGGGGTTGGCCGACCGGCCCGGGCGCACCCGGCATGACCCGGCGCAACACCATGCCGCCGGCCGCACCCGCAGCACCCGCCAGCCGCAGCGCCAGGTGGCCGTCGGCATGCACGGCCTGCAGGTCCGCCGTCACGGCGCGTGCAAAGGCGGCCGGGTCGGTCAGCGATTGGTAGCTGCGGTCAGCCAGACGCTGGCGCAGCATCGCGGCATAACGTTCGCCCGCCTCGGGGATGACAAATCGGGCTTGCAACTGGGCTGCCAAGTCCTGCAACACGGCCGCTTGTTCGGCGGCGGTCATCGGAACCAGGACCTTGGGCGCCTCGGGGGCTGCGCTGGGCTGCGCGATGGCCGCTTGCCACGTGGCGGCAGACATCAGGCACACCGCACAGAGCAGCGGCATCAGGCGGGCAGCGAATGGTGGTCGCATGAAAGATGGCCATGAAGTGGCGAAACGCAGGGCTTGCTGCGCGACCACTGTAGCCAGGAGGCGCTCGAGTTTGCGGCGGATGTTTTGGGTGAAACTCATGCGCAACCGACGAAACCGCCGCGATGGACAAGACCGACCGACGAATCCTCGAACTGCTGCAAAAGCAGGCGCGCATGAGCTACCGGGAGCTGGGCGAGCAGGTGCACCTCAGCGCCAACACCGTCGCCGAGCGCGTGCGCCGTCTGGTGGACTCTGGCGTCATCACCGGCTTTCATGCTCAGCTGGATACGGCGGCACTGGGCTTGGGTGTGCAGGCCTTGGTCGAAGTCAAGCTCAAGCCCGAGACCACGGCCGCGTTCTTCGAGGCGGCACTGCAGGACATCAGCGGCGTGGTCGAGGCGGTGCTGGTGACCGGGGGCCATGACTACCAGCTGCGCGTGGTGTGCCGCGACCAGGCCGACCTGGTGCGCATCGTGGAAGCCTTGCGCACGCACGCGGGGGTGAGCAACACCCACAGCAGCCTGGTGCTGAGCCACATGGTGTTCGGGATGCCGGTCTGAGCGGTCAACGCAAGGCCCTGAAGGCCTGACCTTGTCCCCGCCTCGAAGACTCACGCGCCCGACGCGGACTTCAGCGAACCGTGTTGCGGCTGGGGGTCGCCGTGCTGACGGACTTGCCAGCCGGAGTTTCCACCAGGGCCACCTGCGCGCGGTTGGCGCCGGTGCTGATCGCCGCGAGCGAGGGCAGCTTCAAGCTGGCGGGGAGCCCGGGCGACCCGTTGCGCGTGACGGTGATCGTCACTGGCCTGCTCGGCCACCCCGGTGAGGCTCGGCTGGCGGAGATGAAGGAGGGCCCGCTTCGGCGGGCTCGTTTGCTTGGGGCGGGCAGGGCGGGACCCGGCCAGTTTGCCCCCCCAGGAGGTCAGTCCTTCTGCCCGAAATGCTCGCGCTTGAGCCACTGTCCGGTGTCCCAGACGTCAAGGCTCAGTGCCGGCGTGGTCTCGTAGGTCATGTCGGTCTCGAAGCGCCCCGCCTCGATGCGTTGGGTCAAGCTGAACCAGGCTGCCTGCCCGGTGGTCTGAAGGTGCCGGCGCTGTGCATCGACGGCGTTCATCACGTCGCTGTTGCCAGGGCCGTGCAGGCTTTCCACCACGTCGCCCGTACGGCGCGTGTACAGGATCATCGTTGAGAGTCTGACCTCGTCCACTTCAGGATCGATGCGGGCATAAACGAGCACGCGTGACGGCGACGTACCTGCTTCTCGGCTGACCGACTTCCAAGCAGCGGCGGCGATCGCGTTGCTGAGATCTCCCAAACCCGGTTCGGGCCGAGCAGCACGAAGGAACGCCAGGAAGGGAATCTTGGAACGCATGGTGCACCTCGGGCCCTAGCAGAACTCTGTTGGAAACCCATTGATCTGTCGCTGCGTGTCCAGCGCTTCCCGATTCTTCGGGTCCGCCAGAACCCGCTGCTCCTGCGAAGTCATCTCCCGTGGGCTGGCTATGGACTTCTTCGGATTCTCGGCGCGATCGCCCGGTCGCGCCGTCAGCCCAGGCCTGAACAGCGCCTCCAAAAGGTGCTGCTCGACCCAGTCCACCGCCATCTGGGCGAACACGTCGCGGCGCAGGTGAGCGACGGCGCGCTCGACAGTGCGCAGGCTCACCGCAATGCCGTTTACCGGCTGCAACTCCAGGCGCACGACATCACAGTTGCCGAGGTGCTGGCGGAACCGCTCGGCCAGCCAGTCCCAATGCGCCGTCAGTCGGCCCGGCGGATGTGGGGACTGAATCGGGTCAATTCCTCGTGCCGTCAGGGGGCCACCTTGTCGTGTCGCCTGACACTCCCCGGACAAGCGGCGGTGTCGACCGGCGACCTGCCGCTATGGCTCGAGACCTGCCGCCCACGGCCCACCCTCGGCCACGGCTGGGTGCCCGTTTTCCGCGAGGACGTGTCCCCCGACAATCCGCGAATGGACGCGCTGATCCGCTCTGCGATGGTGGCTGTTGTCGCGGCTGTCGCCACGTTGACCGCGGCGGCCGCCCCGCCCGTGCCTGAGCCGATGCAAGTGAAGGCGACGGTTCATGAGCTCGATGGCCACCGCGTGACATTGGACGTGTACCCGGCCGTCGGCCCGCTGCGCGGGGCTGCGATCCTGTCGCATGGCTTCACGCGAAGCCGGCGCACCCTGGCGGGCCACGCACAGGCGCTGGCCGATGCCGGCGTGCTGGCGCTGACGCCGGACCTGCCCTGCACCTTCGACTTCCGCTGCAACGGCCGCGCCCTGGCCGCGCTGGTGCTGTCGCTGCGCGCGGGTGGAACCTTCGGCGCCCCGGTGGAGCGGGTCATGCTGGTGGGCTTTTCCGCAGGTGGGCTGTCCAGCCTGCTGGCGGCGGACACCCCAGGCGTGGTCGGCTTTGTCGGCCTGGACCCTTTCGACCGCACGATGCCCGACGAAGCCGAGCGCTTGGGCTTGGCTGCTGCCGGCCGGCTGCGCACCGAAGTGCTGCTGCTGCGCGCACCCCCGTCGCGCTGCAACGCCGAAGCCGTGGCGGCGCCCTGGGGCACCGCGCTGCCGGCCCTGTGGCGCGACGATCTGATCGCGGGCGCTTCGCACTGCGACTTCGAATCGCCCACGGACTGGATGTGCCGCCTGGCGTGTGGCGACACCGACCCGACGCGCCAGCAGCGGGTGCGTCAGGGACTGCTGGACGCCGCGGCACGCTGGTTGCGCTGAGCCAGTCGCGCGTTTGATCGCGGGGTGCAGCGTCCGCCCGCTCCGACCCGAGCCGACCCGAGCTGACCCGGCCTGGCGCTGTGCTGCAATGGTTGCAACCGACTCGATTCCACCCTTCCGGCCATGCTGCTGCCCCGCCGATATGACACGGCCCTGATGCGACCGCCTGATGCGCACGACGCCGTCGACGCGTCGGTGGTTGTCACACTGCGTGCCTGGTGCGAGGGCCGTGCGCTCCCAGCACCTCCAGCACCGCTTCAAGCGGCCAGCATCGGCCCGTGTGTCGGGCTTGACGCCGCCGCCTGCGTGCTGGACGGCAGCCACGAGCTGGCACGGCGGGGCCGATGGCGCGGCATGCTGTGGCGCCTGCAGATCGTGTGGCGTGAGCAGCTTGCGGGTCGCCCGGCTGGGCATGCCGACCCCTGGGACTGCGGCTGGTGGCGAGAAGGCCCGCTGGGCCCGGCCCGCGCCTTCAGGCCCCGCCGGGCCACGCTGCTGATGCTGCGACAACCGGCGCCGGCCGCAACCGAAGAACTGCTGGCCACGCTGCGTGAACAGAGCCCGGCCTACGTCAGACCGTTGCGCGTCCTGGTGGTGTCGGTGGAACCCGTGGCGGGCTTGCTGCGGCTTTAGCGGCGCTCTGTCTTGCTCAACCGGCCTGTGGCCCCTTTGGCGCCCCACTTGCGCTGCCCGGGCCCACTTGAGGTGCAGGCATGATCATTGGCGTTCATTCCCTGCAGGCTGGATCAGTCCGGAAGGCGGGTGGCATCGGCCTGAAGGTACATGCTGCGCACATGCAGACGAGACGGCCGTGAGTCGTCGCCGCCAACGGCGTCGCGGCTGAAGGCGATGAACCAGTCCAGGCCCGGCAGGTAGAACACCGAACGCGACACCGGATGGGCGTCCTGCAGCAGCCCGCCTTCGGGCTGCAGTTGCAGCTGCTGGCCGGTCCAGCGCAGGTGCACCAGGCCCAGATCCGGGGCGTGGTAACGGCCGACGACCGTGTCTTGGGTCGCACTTGGCCGCTGTGCGAGTGCCGTCGCGGCGGGTGACTGTGGCGCCACCGGTCGCCCGGCCAGCACGTCGACCAGCCCACGCTGCAGCGGCGTGATGGTCCACGCCGGAAGGGTGCTGTTGGACACCAAGGCCAGGCTCTCCTGCCGGTCCCGGTCCCAGTACACCCAGGCATGGAAGCCGTTGAGGCTGCCGGTGTAGTGACAGCGCCGACCCTCAGGAGCGCAGTACCAGCTGAGGCCGTTGATCGCGGAACGCCGCCCGCCGATGAGCGGGGGCGCCTGGCCAGCGCGCTCGGCCCCTGCGGGCAGCACACGTGCATGGGCCCAGGCGTCGCCCCAGCGCGCCAGGTCCGTGGCCGGGAAGACCAGGTTCGAAGCACCCAGGAAGGCCTCGTCGTCGTACGCATCGTGGTCTTGCCAGCGCCCATCGCGGAAGCGGTAGCCACGCGTTCGAGGCACCGGCCAGTCGGCAAAGTGCGCCGGCCGCGCAAAGCTGTGGGCCATCCCGTGCGGCTTGAAGAATCGATCGCGGACGAACTCGGCGTAGCGCTGGCCGGTGACGCGCTCGATGACCAACGCGGCGGCGTCGTAGCCCAGGTTGGTGTACTCGAATCGCGTTCCGGCTTCAAAGGCGGGCGCCGGCATCGCCTGGCCGGCGATCCGCAGCATGGCCCCGGTGGTGCGCGGCTGGCCGGGCGCGAAGTGCTTGTCGAAGATCTCGTAGTCCGGCGCCAGCCCGTTGCTGTGGGCCAGCAGCTGAGCGACCGTGACTCCGGCATGCGGGTACTCCGGCACGAGGGCTTGCACCGCGCTGTCCATCGTCAGCCGACCCTCATGCACCAGCGACCACACGCCCGCAGCGGTGAAGGTCTTGGCCAGCGAACCGCCGTCGCTGGGCGTATCGGGCCCAAAGGCCACTGCCGGGCCGTGGCTGGCCTGGCCGAAGCCCCGGGCGTACACCAGCTGGTCGCCCCGCATCATCGCCACGGCACCACTGAACTCGCGTGCCGACACCAGGGGCTCGACCAACGCGGAAACGGCGCGCGACAAGGGGTCCGCGCTCGGCGGGGCGACGGCACAAGCCGCCAGGAGTGGCGCCACCCAAACCGTCGCCAGCAGCCTCGACATCAGCCCCGGGACTCGTCCCGGTCGAGCGATGGAATCCATGCAACAAGTCCTCCTTTGCCCGCGGCGGCCATGGTGCTGGCCAACCCGGTGCGCAAGGCAACTGTCGTTGCCGGCCGTTGCGGCGCCGTTGCGGTGAACGACGATGTCGCGACGTCCGCTCAGCACGCCTGCAACGGCGCCCCAACGCCGCCCCAACGCCGCCTCAACGGCGCCTCAACGGCGTGTGGGCTGTCGCCTCAGCCGCACCACCGCAAGAACGCCGACTGCTGCGCCGGGTGGGCCTGCAGGCTGCGGCCCAGGGCTTGGACGTGGCCGGCGGCATCTTGCGCGGCGCTGGGCGGAACACCCACCGCCCCGGCGCGGTGGGCGGCTGCCAACGCGCGGTGCAGCGCCAGCGCCGCCATGGCATGGCAGCCCGGGCGGCTCAGCAGCGCCTGGGCGGCCGCCACACTGCCGGCCTGCAGCTCGCCCTGACCGGCTTCGACTCGCACACGCAAGGCCAGGGCGTAAAGACGCATCTCGTCGTTCATGCCTTGCGCCTGGGCGTCCGGCAGCATCGTCAACGCAAGCGCGGTGTCACCTTCGGCCCAGGCCATCTCGGCGCGCGCCAGCAACAGCCGCGACCGCTGCCGAGGCATCTCGTTGGCGTCGATGTCGGCGACTTCGGACAGGGCCACACGGGCTGCAGCGAGCTCACCCACCCGCAATGCCGATTGCGCCCTGACGACCCACATCTCGCCGACCACCTGCGGCATCTGACGCAGTGCCTCTTCGT
>JAJTGU010000289.1 GCA_021297985.1 Rubrivivax sp. | reverse complement strand
TGGTCAACCGTGCCGTCGACAACGGGCTGGACGAAGCCTTGCACCACAGCGGGGTGTCGCTGCTGGCGTATTCGCCACTGGGCTTTGGCACCCTCACCGGCAAGTACGACAGCCACGGCTTCGACGACCAGCGGCCCGAGCTTGGCCGGCTGTCGCGTTTTGCGAGCATGCGCCAGCAGCGCTGGGCACGCGGGGACACCTTGGCCGCCGCGCGCGAGTACAACGCCCTGGCACGCGAACACGGCCTCACGCCAACCCGCATGGCGCTGGCCTTCTGCTACCGCAACTGGCGTGTGGCCAGCACGCTGATCGGCGTGACCTCGCTCGCCCAGCTCGACGAGAACCTGGCTGCCTGGGACACCCCGCTGTCTCCTGAGCTGCTGGCGGGGATCGACGCCATCCGTTGGCGTCGTCGCGACCCGGCCCAGTGAGGTTCGCAGCGTCATGGCCAAGAAGGACAGACACGTCAGCGAGACGCCCGCCACGGCCTGGCTGAAGGCCCGCGGCGTGGCCTACGGCGAGCACCCCTACGACTACGTGGAGCACGGCGGAACGGCGGAGTCGGCGCGCCAGCTCGGGGTCGCCGAGCACCATGTGGTGAAGACGCTGGTCATGCAGGACGACAAGGGCCAGCCGCTGGTCGTGCTGATGCACGGCGACCGCCAGGTCAGCACCAAGAATCTGGCGCGCCAGATCGGTGCCAGGTCGGTGGAGCCCTGCAAGCCCGACGTGGCGCAGCGCCACAGCGGCTACCTGATCGGCGGCACCTCGCCCTTTGGTACGCGCAAGGCGATGCCTGTATGGGTCGAAGGCACTGTGCTTGCGCTGCCGAGGATCTGGATCAACGGCGGCCGGCGTGGCTTCCTGGTGTCGCTGACGCCGGAAGTGCTGACGCAGGAACTGGGCGCCAGGCCGGTGGACTGTGCGCTGGTCGACGTTTGAAGCGCAGCGACCCGGCGCCACGTCTTCCTAGAATCGCGCCATGCAATGGTTCTGGATCCTGGGCGCCGTCGGTGCCGGTTATCTGATCGGCTCGCTGTCGTTTGCCGTCATCGTCAGTCGCTCCATGGGGCTGGCCGACCCGCGCAGCTACGGCTCGGGCAACCCGGGCGCGACCAACGTGCTGCGCTCGGGCAACAAGGCCGCCGCGGTCCTGACCTTGGCCTTCGATGCGTTCAAGGGCTATGCGCCCGTGATGCTGGTGCTGGCCTTCGGCGCCCGTTACGGCCTCGGGTCCGACGTTGCGGCCTTTGTCGGTCTGGCGGCGTTCGTCGGCCACCTGTGGCCGGTGTTCTTCCGCTTTCAGGGCGGCAAGGGGGTGGCCACGGCGGCCGGCGTCCTGATGGCGATCAACCCTTACCTGGGCCTGGCAACGGTGGCCAGCTGGCTGATCATCGCGGCCTTCACGCGGTATTCATCGCTGGCGGCCATCGTCGCGGCGGTGTTCGCGCCGTTCTACCAGGCGCTGATCTGGGACGTCGGGCCGGCCTGGGTGGCCATCGTGCTGATGAGCGCGCTGCTGATCTGGCGCCACAAGGCCAACATCGACAAGCTCATCGCCGGCACCGAATCCAAGCTCGGCCAGAAGGCCGCGCCGGTCGCCAATCCACCGCGGGCGGCGGAACCGGGACACCGGCAACACGTGCCGCAACGCCATCATTCCAAGTCCAAGAAGGGTAGACACTGACCATGGTTCAACGATTCGACGTCGGAGCGCGCCTGTCCGAGATGGCCGTGCACAACGGCATCTGCTGGCTGGCGGGCCAGGTTCCGGCCGATGCCACGCAAGGCATCGAAGGCCAGACGCAGCAGGTGCTGGCCGCCATCGACGCGCTGCTGGCGCGTGCCGGCACCGACAAGAGCAAGCTGACGATGGTCCAGATCTTTCTGGCCGACCTGGCGGACTTTCCGGGCATGAACGCGGTCTGGGACGCCTGGGTCGTGCCCGGTCACACGCCGCCGCGTGCCACCGTGCAAGCCAGCCTGGCCCGGCCGGAGTGGAAGGTCGAGATCGTCGCCACCGCGGCGCTTTGACCCGCCCCGGAACGACCATGAACCCACCCGCTCAGGATCGACCGCGTCGAGCCAGCCCCAAGGCGCTGCTGGGACTGGTGCTGCTGGTGCTGGCCGTCAGCCTGGCGCAGCAGTGGTGGGCCGGCCGCCATGAGCAGCGTCTGGGCGCCCAGGTGGCCTCGCTGGCGCGCGACGGCGACATCCGCGTGCTGTCGTCCGAGAACTGTGCGATCTGTTCGGTGGCGCGACTGTGGCTGCGCGAGAACAAGGTGCAGCACAGCGAATGCCTGATCGAGCGCGACAGCGTCTGCCGCGCCCAGCACGAGGCCATGCGCGCCACCGGCACGCCGGTGCTGGTGGTGCGCGGTCAGCCACTGCAGGGCTGGAACCCGGAGCTGCTGCTGGTGGCCTTGCAGCGCGGCTGAGCCCTCAGTCGCTACATCTGCCGGAACAGGTGCAGCCAGCTGCGGCTGACCGGCAGCACCTCGGGCCGGCCGCGCAGATGCACGTCGGCGGTCTCGTTGGCGCCGCGCACGACATGCGACACATGGCGCAGTGCGACGATGGTCGAGCGGTGGATCTGCACAAACTGAGCCGGGTCGAGTTCATCGGCCAGTTCGCGGATGGTCTTGCGGATCAGCGCCTCGCCGCCCGGCCAGGCGACCAGCGTGTACTTCTCGTCGGAGCGCAGGTAGACCACCTCGTCGACCGGGATCAGCCGCAAGTTGCTGCCGACCGAGGCCTTGATCCATTGCAGGTGGCGCGTCGCAGTGCCCTCGCCAGCGGCTGGCTTGTGCGGGGCCAGTTGTTCGGCCAGCCGCACCAGCAGCGGCTCGAGTGCCGCCAGGTCCTCGGCCGGGCGTGCGAGCCGCTCGCGCACGCGGCCCAGGGCTTCAGACAGCCGTGTGGGGTCCAGCGGCTTGAGCAGGTAGTCGATCGCGCCCTGGTCGAAGGCCTGCACCGCGTAGTGGTCGTAAGCCGTCAGGAACACGATCTGCGTTCGCCCTTTCAGCTGCTGCGCCACCTGCACCCCGTTCAGCCCCGG
>JAJTGU010000332.1 GCA_021297985.1 Rubrivivax sp. | reverse complement strand
CGCCATCGAGCTGTGCACACGATTCTTCCGCGTCCTGCATGCGCACAATCCATGCGCAAGCGCACTGTTCGAGGTGGCCAAGGCCTACGCCCTTGAGATGGGCCTGGAAGACCCGCCCAGCAACAACGCCTGGGGCGGCGTGTGCCTCACCATGGCCCGGCGCGGCATCATCAGCAAAACCGGCCAGTACGCCAACAGCGCGAGCATGCGCTCGCACAGCCGGGTCAATCCGCTGTGGAGGCTCGCATGACCGACGACGACTTCCGCAGGGCGTGCAACACGTTCGGCTTCGCGCCGTCCCGCGCTCTGCGCGAGCTGCTGGACAGCGTGACCTCCCAGGCGGTGCTGGCCGAGGGCGAAGCGTGCGCCGGGGTGTGCGAAACCTACGAGACGGCCTGCATCGACCAAGACGCGCTGAACACCGCCAAGATTTTCACCCACTGCGCCGCCACCATCCGAGCCAGGAGCAAAGCATGATGCCGGCCACCGCGTTCCAAGGCGAGCTGATGCTCGCGGGCTGGAGTGAGACCCACACGGGCGGATCGAAGGTTACGTTCTGGCTGCCCGACGCCAGTGCGCTCGACACCTTCCGCACCATGACAGTCCGCAAGGGCAACACCGCCGGCCAGCGCTTCATGTGCGTCCTGGTGGAGCTCAACGACGACGACACGCCCAAGGCCCAGGAGCCCGACAAGCCCAAGGGCGGATCGCTGGCGCAGTCGGCCGGCGTGATCTGTGGCACCGAGGAGTTCCAGCAGTTCGTGGACAGCCGCTATGGCTACGCCATGCGCACCGCCAACCAGCACGAGGCGGCCGACTACATCCGTGACTTCTGCCGCGTCAACAGCCGTGTGGACCTAGATCACTCGCCGACAGCCAAGCAGTTGTTCGCGCAGCTCATGGCCGACTACCGTGACTGGCAGAGGGGCGCGTGAGCACATGGGCCGCGTGGCGGCGCTGGGTTGCATCGTCTGTCGTCGCCTACGTCTGGGCGATTCTCCTGCCGAGGTACACCACATTCGAGAAGGCCAAGGGCGGCAACGCGCCTCGGACTTTCACACCATCCCGCTGTGCTACCCCCACCACCGGGGACAAGACGGCATCCACCACATAGGCACCAAAGCATGGCACCGACGATTCTGGACCGAGCGGGAACTGTTGCAAGAGGTTCTGGCGGACCTCGGCGTTACGCCAGAGGGCAGCGCAAGCCCGGCACGATGAACAAGCTGGAGGCCGACTACGCCGCTTACCTCAAGACTGTGCAGCAGGCCGGCGAGATCGACTGGTTCGCCTACGAGGGCATCAAGCTGCGCCTGGCCGACAACACGTTCTACACGCCGGACTTCTTCGTCATGGGCGACAACGGACTGTTGGAGTGCCACGAGGTCAAGGGGTACTGGGTGGACGACGCTCGCGTGAAGATCAAGGTGGCGGCCGCGCTGTTCCCATTCGCCTTTCGCGCCGTCACCCGCGTGGCCAAGAAGGATGGGGGCGGCTGGAAGTTCGAGTTCTTTTGACTGTTCAGAACAGCTACCGCAACAGTTGCCAAGCTCCCCGCCGGGTCACAAAATGAGGCCATGGCAACACACCATCAGGAGCCCCTGCAATGAGCATCGCAACCATGGTTCTCGGCGAGTCCGGGACCGGCAAGTCCACCAGCCTGCGCAATCTGCACCCTGCCCGCACGCTGCTGATCCAGACGATTCGCAAGCCGCTGCCGTTTCGCAGCCAGGGTTGGAAGGTCAGGGCCTCGATGAAGGCCGACGGCAACATCATCCAGACCGACAGCGCCGAGCTTATTGAGCGTGCCATGCGCACGTTGCCGCACGAGATCGTCGTCATCGATGACTTCCAGTACATGCTGGCCAACGAGTTCATGCGCCGGTCGGACGAAAAGGGCTTCGACAAGTTCACCGACATCGGCAAGAACGCCTGGAACGTCCTGCGAGCCGCGACCGATCTGGCCGACGACCGCCGCGTCTACATCCTCTGCCACACGGCCACCGATGACCTGGGCCGCACGAAGATGAAGACCATCGGCAAGCTGCTGGACGAAAAGATCACGCCCGAGGGCATGGTCACGATCTGTCTGCGCACCATGGTGCGCGATGGCCAATACATGCTGGCCACGCAGAACAGTGGCAGCGACACCACCAAGAGCCCGATGGGCATGTTCGACGAGCTGCTGATCCCCAACGATCTGGCCGCCGTCGATGAAGCCATCTGCACCTACTACGGCATTGGCGTCGAAGTCGAACGCGAAGCCGCCTGATCTCCCACGGTCACGGCGCCGCCGCGAAAGAGCGCCGCATCCCAACCTGAAAGAAGACCATGAAGACCTACGACCTCAACACCAACAACGCCCGCGCCGCTGGCATGTCCACGCGCATCACTGAGAAGGGCGCGTACATCGGCAAGTTCACCCGCGCTCAAGCTATCACCGCCAAAAGCGGCGCCGAGGGCATCGAGTTTTCCTTTGAGTCCGACGACGGGCAGAGGGCCGATTACCTGTCCATCTGGACAACCAACAGGGACGGCAAGGAGCTGTACGGGCGCAAGGTACTGGACGCCATCATGACCTGCATGAAGGCCCGCTCGATCAGCGCGGAGCCCACGCCGTTCAAGCGCAACGACGGACAGACCGAGATGGTGCCGCAGTTCCGCGCCCTGCTGGGTCGCGTCGGGGTCTTCCTCGTGTCCGAGCAGTACGAGAAGGACGACGGCAGCGTCGCCTCCAAGATGGCCCTGGTGCTGCCCTTTGAGGCCGACACCAAGCGCACCGCCGCCGAGGTGCTCGACAAGGCCAGCGCCGGCAGCTTCGACCGCATCCTGGCCTCGCTGCGCGACAAGCCCCTGCAAGCCAAAACCAGCCAGCGCCGCGCTGCGGCCGCCCAGCACACCAACACGGGCGGCGGCTTCGACGACATGGACGACGACATCCCCTTCTGATCCCACCACCACCGAAAGGACTGAACCATGAAGCGCATCTACCTCGTCGGCACCGGCCAGCAAGTCCGGCTCGTCCGCGCCCCCAATCGCGCCCAGGCGCTCGCTCACGTCGCCCGCTCGACCATCGCCGTGAACGTAGCCAGCCAGGACGACCTCGTGAAGATGCTGACCGCCGGCATCAAGGTCGAAGACGTGTCCCCGCAGGTTGAGCAGACCGAGCTTGAGGAGGCCGCGTGACCTTCTGCACGCCTGAGGAGGCAGTGCGCCGCAAGGCCGCCGAAGTGAAAGCCCGCGTCGAGGAGAAGCGGGCCACGCTGAAGCGGCTGGCCGGGCGCCTGCCGGCGTCTCACCAAATCTGGACTGCCCAGCAGGCCCGTGACTTCAAGACCGCCGCCTCGACTGGCATGACCGCCGCAAACAACCCCCGCGCTACGGAAGCGCTGCTCGACAGCGCGATCCGTCGGCTTGAACAGTTCTATTACTGAGGAGCCCCTGCAATGAGCGAACCCCTGTACGAGATCGTGGCCCGCTATCAGGCCGATCTCGCCAAGCTGCAAGACATGGACCTTCCGCCCGAGGTCGTGCTCGACACCATCGAGGCGATGCAAGGCGCCGTGGAGGAGAAGGTCCGCGCCGTCGTGGCCTTCGCCCTCGACCTGGAGCGCGCCGCCGAGGCCCGCGAAGCCGAGGCCAAGCGCATGTCTGAAGGCGCCCAGCGACTGGCCGACCGTGCCGAGTCGATCAAGATGTACGCGCAGATCGCCCTGATGAACAGCGGCCTCAAGCTGCCGCTGATCGCGCCCGAGTTCACGCTGAACTTGGCCAAGCTGCCTCCCAGCGTCGAGATCACTTCGCCGGACTCGGTGCCGTCGGCATATCGGCAGACCACCATTACCTTCACCATCAAGGGCGAGCCCAAGGGTCCGGCCTGGATGGCGGCGCAGCACACCTTCCAGCAGGCCGGCTTTGCCATGACCGAGGACGTGAAACCGATGAAGAAGGTCATCGGCGATGCGCTCAAGGCCGGCGCCGAAGTGCCT
>JAJTGU010000211.1 GCA_021297985.1 Rubrivivax sp. | reverse complement strand
CGTCCAGGCCATGCGGCAACAGGCTGGGCACTGGTTCGCGCTGGTGCGCACGATGGGCGACCTTGCCGAGCCGGAGTCGGCAGTGGCCGAGCAGTTCCAGGCACTGCTGCGGGAGGTCGAGGTCACCGCGATGAACAAGAGCTACAAGATGGTGCTGCTGGAGGCGCTGCTCGAGCTCGATGGCCTTAGTCAGCCCTTGCCACTGGAGTCGCTGGCGCAGCGGTCTCGCGGTGTGCTGGATCGGCGCCGCCCCTTGCTGGCCGACCTGCCGGCAGAGCTGCGCAACATCGCCGCTGCAGCCCCCGCCTGGGTGCGTTACTGGCGCGACAACCCGGTGACGTTCTGGGCCGGCGCCACGCCAGCGCGGAGGGCCGCTGCTCCCTTCTCCTTTGATGGCGGCAACTTCTCTCTTAAGCAGCCGGTACCCGACGTCTTGGCGCCCACGCTCGCCGCGATGCTGCAGGAACTGGTGGACTATCGCCTGGCGGCTTACGAGGTGCGACTGGAGCCCGAGACGGCAGCCAGCAACGTGGTGCCCTTCCCCGCCAGGCGCCGCGACGCGGTGGAACTGCCCTACTTCCCGAACCTCAAGATTGCCTGCGGCCACTTCAAGACCGGGCGCGCCGACTCCGAAGAGCATCGCGCGCTACCGCCGTCCTACGGCACGCTGGACCCGAGCCGGCACTTCATTGCGCGCGCCAGCGGCAACTCCATGGACGGCGGCAAGAACCCGGTGCGCGACGGCGACTACCTGTTGCTGGAGCACATGAGCCCCACGCGCGCCGGCTCGATCACCGGCAACGTTGTGGCCATCGAGCGGCAGGACGAGTCCGGCGACAACCAGTACCTGCTGAGGGTGGTGACCAAGACCCGCGACGGCCAGTACGTGCTGAAGGCCAACAACCCGGCCTACGAGGACATGCCGGCCACCGACGAGATGCGCACGCTGGCGCGGCTACGCGGCGTGATCGATCCGCTGGACCTGGCCGTTGGCCAGAGCTTCCAGCGCGCGGAGATTCCCGCGCTGTTCGGCGAAGAGTTCAACCCGGGCAGCTGGAACGTGGGGCACGTGGCGCTGAACGACAAGAAGGCGCATGTGCTGTTGGTGACCTTGAACAAACAGGGCAAGGCCGAGGAGCACAAGTACCTGGACCACTGGATCGACGAGCATCACTTTCACTGGCAGAGCCAAAACACGACGACACCCGAGAGCAAGCGGGGTCGGGAGATCATCGAACACGAGCGCAGCGGGATTGCCATTCACCTGTTCGTGCGGGATGGCAAGCTGGCGGGCGGGAAGGCAGCGCCGTTCAGGTACCACGGGCGGGTGACATACGAGTCACATCAAGGCAGCGCGCCGATGAGCGTGGTGCTCAGCCTTTAAAGGCAGATCGCACTGCGAATGAGCGAGGCTGCGATGCAATCGTGTGAAGGCAATTGCGATCCTGCTCCCGGCCACGCTCAAGCCGCACACCCCGGCCGACCTGAGGCCGCTCTCCAGCTCCTGTCCAGCACTGGCGCGGCGGCCTGCAGGCACTCCCCTACATCAACACAATGTCGTACTGCTCCGGATTCATCCCGGGCTCCGCGCTCAATGAGATCGGCTTGCCGATGAACTCGCTCAGGCCGGCGAGGTGCACGCTTTCTTCGTCGAGCAGCATCTCGACGACGGTGGCGTTGGCGACGATGCGGAACTCGCGGGGGTCGAACTGGCGGGCCTCGCGCAGGATCTCGCGCAGGATGTCGTAGCAGACGGTGCGCGCGGTCTTGACCTGGCCGCGGCCTTCGCAGGTCGGGCAGGGTTGGCACAGCATGTGGGCCAGGCTCTCGCGGGTGCGCTTGCGGGTCATCTCGACCAGGCCCAGTTGCGTGAAGCCGCTGACCGTGGTGCGGGTGCGGTCGCGAGCGAGCTGCTTGCGCAGCTCGGCCAGCACGGCCTGCTGGTGGTCGTCGCGCGTCATGTCGATGAAGTCGGCGATGATGATGCCGCCCAGGTTGCGCAGGCGCAGCTGCCGCGCCATCGCACCGGCGGCCTCGAGGTTGGTCTTGAAGATCGTGTCGTCGAAGTTGCGCGCACCGACGAATCCGCCGGTGTTGACGTCGATGGTCGTCAGGGCCTCGGTCTGGTCGATGATCAGGTAGCCGCCGCTCTTCAGATCGACCCGCCGCGCCAGTGCGCGCGTGATCTCCTCTTCGATGCCGAACAGGTCGAAGATCGGCCGCTCGCCCTTGTAGTGCTCGAGCTTGGCCACCACGGCCGGCATGTAGGTCTGCGCAAAGCCGGTCAGCGCCGCGTGCTGCGACTGCGAGTCGATGCGCACGCTGTGCGTGGCCTCGTTGGCCAGGTCGCGCAGCACGCGTTCGGACAGGCTCAGGTCCTGGTGCAGCAGCGACCCCGCCGGGCGGCTGTGCGCCTGCAGGCGGATCAGCGCCCAGGTCTTGCGCAGGTAGGCGATGTCCTCGGCCAGCTCGTCGTCGCTCGCCTCCTCGGCATTGGTGCGCAGGATGAAGCCGCCCGTGGTGTCGTCGCCGCGGGCCACCAGCGTCGTCATGCGCGCACGCAGCTGCTCGCGCAGCTCGGGGCTGCCGATCTTCTGCGAGATGCCGATGTGGTTGTCGTGCGGCAGGAAGACGAGCATGCGCCCGGCGATCGAGATCTGCGTCGACAGCCGCGCGCCCTTGCTGCCGATCGCATCCTTCACGACCTGCACGGTCAGCACCTGGCCTTCGAAGACCTGGCGTTCGATCGGCGAGGCCGGTGCGTCGTGCGGGCTGCGGTGCGGGCCGTTGCCCAGCAGGTCGGCCACGTGCAGGAAGGCCGCGCGCTCCAGGCCGACGTCGACGAATGCGCTCTGCATGCCCGGCAGCACGCGCACCACCTTGCCCAGGTAGACGTTGCCGACCTGGCCGCGCTCGAGCGTGCGCTCGATGTGCAGTTCCTGCACGGCGCCGTTTTCGACGACGGCGACGCGGGTCTCCTGCGGCGACCAGTTGATGAGGATGTCTTGTGTGGCCATGGCGGGCGGAGTCTAGCCACGCCGTGCCATGAAAAAGGCCAGGCGGGTCGCGCCTGGCCTTGAAGGGGGAGAGAAAGACCGAAAGACCGCGGGACGGTCAGCCGCGGCGGCGCGCGACGCCGGCCACGATGGCCAGGCCCGCCGCCAGCAGGGCCCAGGTGCCGGGCTCGGGCACCGGCGTCAGCACGACGCGGATGTTGTCGATGCCGATGGCCTCGTCCAGACCGCCTTGCCAGCCGGCGCCGCCGGCCTTGACCGAGAACGTCAGCGTCGGGGCGCTGTGGCTGAAGCTGTAGGTCGGGTCGGTGGAGAAGTCGACCACGCTGTCGGTGAAGAACACATTGGCGTCGAACTGCACGTACTGTGCGACCAGCGTGGCACCCCCGTACGAGGCAATGCCGCCCGAGGCGTTGTTGTAGGTGTACTGACCGACCATCACGCTGTCGATGTAGACCTCGTACCAGTCCGGTGCCGGGTTGCCGTTGCTGCTGTCCCAGGAGTCCAGGAAGGCGGCCGTGAAGCCGATGGTCACGGCCGTGTGCGCCGGCAGGTTGGTCAGCGAAAGGGTCACCGCCTGGCTGGCGCTGTCGCTGCGCCAGATGTTGCCGTAGGCGGCATTGAAGGTCCCGATGGTGGCCTGCAGGCCACCCGCGCCGCTCCAGACGGCGGTGGCTCCTCCGCCCACGACGGCCGGGTTGTCGAAGTCGTTGCTGTAGACGAGCTGGGCCTGGGCGGGCAGCACCGCGACAAGGGCGGCGGCGGCAAGAACGGTGCGCATCAGCATGGTTTCGAGCTCCTGGGTGACCCACTCATTCTGGCTCTCTCGCGCGCCGTGGCGACCCCGCAGTTGCGGGTGCGCGGCACGGCAGACAGAAACCGGATGTCACGACAGCGCCGTCGCGACTTTGGCGCGCAGTAGCATCTGCGTCGCTTCGACCAGCGGCAGGCCCATGACACCGCTGTT
>JAJTGU010000190.1 GCA_021297985.1 Rubrivivax sp. | reverse complement strand
CTGCCGCCACCTGGGTCGGCGCTGGCGGTGCAATCGGCCCTTCAGCCGCCTCGATGGCCTTGAACTTGGCAAGCGCCCTGGGTTGCACTTCGGCGTGGTTGGAGATCAGGTAGCGGCGGAAGAACTCACCATCGATGTTCTCGTCGTCCTTCAGGCCCATCGCGAACTTGTAGGCCCGCACGGCGCGAAGCAGCGCATCGTCGATTTCGCCGTTGATCTCGCCCTTCCAGAGCTGGCGCGTGCTCATCTGCGCCTGCAGGTAGACCACCAGTGAAGGCAGGTCGCCCTGGAGCATGTCCCACCAGTCGTCGATCTCGGACTTCACGCCTTCGTCATCGTCCGAAACGCCCAGGCAGGCCCAGTAAGGCACCTTCAGCAGACGGCCGTAGAGCTCGATGGCCGACAACTCGATCAGGTTGCGCAGCGCCTGGCCCGTGCCGTCGGACTGGCTGTTGACGAAGTTGAAGTTCACACCGAACTTCTTGTAGGTCATGTCCGCGTCGGCGCCCTTGCCCGACTTGCGGATGAGAACGAAATTCTTGGAGATCGCGCCCGGCACCAGAGACATCGATTCCTGGACGTTGAGCACACTCATGTCCATGCTCATGCCCGAGAACGAGTCGCTGTCCGCGCCACCCAGGCAGATCACGCCCAGACAGATGCCGCCGTCGCGTTGCTTCTTGAGCAGCGAATCGTCGAACTGGCTGACCGAACCCTGAACAAAGAAGGCCGACTTCTGCGCCAGTTCGCCTTCCTTGAAGACGTCGCGGAACAGCTGACGGTTCGGGTCGAAGGGGATCAACCGGATGGCGCGGCTCGAACGCGTCATTTGCGAGGTCGCCGAGATGAACATCTCGCGGCCACCGGCCTTGACCTTGCTGGTCTTGTCTTCGACGTCCTCGATCACGACCGGGACGTTGCGGATGCCGAACGACCGGAACTGCGTGTCCATGCACCGCAGCGCCGGCGTGAAGCTCGTGACGCTGGCCTTCGGGCCACCGGCCGAGGGGGCCGTCGTCAGCTTCATCGCCTCTTCCTGGTTCTTCTGCGCGGTGGTCTTCTTGGGCGCGTCCTGGGCCTGGGACAGCATCGGTGCGGCCAGGGCCACTGCCGCGGCCGCAAGGGCGACCGCCCTGGGCAGGGTGTTCAAGAGGCCGGACGCGCCGACCCACAGCTCGCTTGCGCGCATGGCGTCCCTCGGGATTCCGCTGCCGACTGCTTCAGCGGCAGTTGGCGTTGTTGATGATGTTGCCGGTGACGATGATCGTCTTCTGGCGTTCGGCAATGCGGCTCGACCCCTTCTTGTTGTCGTCGTTGCCGATGTCGACGCTGCCGCAGTCGTCGTCCTTGCCGGAACTGCCCGACCTGCGGTTGTTGCGCTCGTTGTTGCGCTTGTCCCGCATGGCCTTCACCGACTCCTTGGAGACCAGCGCACGGTCCTTGTCTTCCATGTCGAGCGCGTCGGAGCGCGCGCGGTTCTGGGCCGAGGCGGTCTGCACGTGGGCAGCCGTGACAGCCAGGACAACAAAGGACAGGATGGCGATTCGGCGCATGGCAAGGCTCCGTCGGCGAGTGGAGGAAACGGGGTTCTGAAGTACAGCGGACCGGGGCTTGTCTGCCAAGCCCCGGCCCGCATTCCTTCAGGCGAAGGCGCAGCTTACTTGGTGTTGCCGGCGCTCATCTTCTGGCTGTTGGCCAGGCCGCCCGACTGGTCTTGCGTCACGTTCGAGGCCTTGACGTCGCTCTTGCCCTTGGAGGCATTGCCCAGCTCGATCTTCTGGCTGTTGGCCAGGCCACCGCTCTGCGACTGCTTGACGTTGGTGGCCGTCACCTTGGTCTGGCCCGAACCGCTGGCGTTGCCGAGGTCCATCTTCTGGCTGTTGGCCAGACCGCCGCTCTGCGACTGGCCGATCTGGTTGGCCGTCACGTTGCTCTTGGCAGCGGTGCCGGAGGCATTGCCGATGTTGGCGCCTTGGCTGTTGGCCAGGCCGCCGGACTGCGACTGCTTGGCGTTCTTCAGGTCAACGGTCGACGTCTGGGCCATCACGCCGAACGAAGCGGCAGCAGCAACCAGGGCCAGCAGGGTCTTGGAAAACTTGGTCATCTCGATCTCTCCTAAGTGCACATCTACGAGGCCGCGCGGGTTTGAGAGGGACAGATCACCGCCGGCCTCGGTGTTGCGGATCTGTCGCCTTTTCTGTTGCGGGAGTTGCCCCCTGCAATGGAACGTACTGTCACACGGATCCCTAACGCTTCAAAGGATGCCAAGGGATAACAAGGGAAAACCCGAGTTCGTGGAAATCGGACAGCGTATCCCCTAGTTCGAAGAGATTGTCCAATGGCCCAAAGGCGGGCGGCCGACGATGCACACTCATGCCCGTCAAGCACTCCCAAGTCTCCATGGCCATGCCTGCCGTCCACGTCGTCACTCATCCGCTGGTGCAGCACAAGCTGACGCTGATGCGCCAGAAAGACCGCAGCACGAGCAGCTTCCGTCGCCTGCTGCACGAGGTGGCCATGCTGATGGCCTATGAAGTCACGCGCGAGATGCCGACGCAGATGATCGACATCGAAACGCCGCTGGCGGCGATGAAGTCGCCCGTGATCGATGGAAAGAAGACGGTCTTCGTCGCCATCCTGCGTGCCGGCACCGGGCTTCTGGACGGAATGCTCGAGGTGGTCCCAGGGGCGCGGGTCGGGCACGTCGGCCTGTATCGGGACCCGCAGACGCTGGGCGCGGTCGAGTACTACTTCAAGATGCCAAGCGAGCTCGAGGAGCGCGACGCCATCGTGCTCGACCCGATGCTGGCGACCGGCAACTCGGCCGTTGCAGCCGTGGACCGGCTGAAGAAGGCCGGGCCGCGGTCGATCCGCTTCGTCTGCCTGCTCGCGGCTCCCGAAGGCATCCGCCACTTCCACGACCACCACCCCGACGTACCGGTCTACACCGCGGCGGTGGACCGCGAGCTGAACGATCACGGCTACATCGTGCCCGGCCTCGGGGATGCGGGCGACCGCATCTTCGGCACCAAGTAGTCGGTCGCGCCCCTACCAGCGCAGCAACCGCGGCCCAAGCAAGGCGCCCAGGGCCATCGCGCCCGCAATGCCCAGGGTGTACCAGGTCGCGACAAATGCCGGAGCCAGCTCGGTGCAGGCCAGCGAGTAACCGGCGGCGCCCAAGGCCCCGGCCAGCAGTCCCGCAGCGGCACCGGCCGCTCGCGCACGCGTCGGCGCCAAGCCGCGCAGGGCCCACATCGCCAGGCCCAGCGCCGGCAGCGACAGCAGCAGCACGTGCCAGGGGCACGATGCCCACGAGTGGCCCATCCAGTCGGTCATGCGTCGTTCCGGCGGGGCCTGCATCAGCGTCGCAACGCCAAGCGCCACCATCAGCACCAGCACCGCCAGTGCGACACGCCACGCGCTCGTGGCGACGGCGCCTGGGCGCGCGAGGCGGTTGACCAGGGCGACTCCACTGGCCGCCAGGGCCAGCGCGTAGCCGAGCTTGATCCAGAGTGAGGCATCGGACCACATCCAGGCGGGAATGAGGCCGTAGCTCAGCACGGCGCCGATCGCGCTGGCCACCACGCCCAAGACCACGACAGGCCCCAACCGGCGCGCCACGGCCGCTCGCGGCGCCGGGCCGGCATTGGCCGCCAGCATGTCGATCAAGGCGTCGGTCTTCATGCCGCGGAATCCAGCGAACGGGGCTCGGGGACGGACCGGCCAGCGCGCACGGCCTCGCCCCGTACCAAGGCCGCAAGCTTCTTCAGCCCGCGATGGACCTGGACCTTGATCGCCGACTCGCTGGCACCGGTGCGGGCGCAGGCTTCGGCCACGGACAGGCCTTCGAGCTTGGTCAGCACGATCGCCTGGCGCTGGGCCTCGGGCAGATGGGCCAGCAGCTTGCCCAGGTCGCGCTGCGCCGGTCCGGCGTCGGCCACGGCCTCGGGCATCGCGGTGTCGTCGAGCTCGTCGATCGAGTCGTGCAAGGCGTCGTGCCGCCCCTGGCGGCGCCAGAGATCGATCAACTTGTGGCGCGCGATGGCGTGCACCCAGGCGCTGACCGGGATCGCCGGGTTCCAGGTCCCACGTTGAACGTGCAGCGCGAGCAGAGTCTCCTGCACCAGATCCTCCAGATCATCGGGCCGCGACTGCATGCGGCGGCGGTAGTAGGCGCGCAGCCGACGCGCGATGCAGGCCAAAGCCATACGGTACGCAGCGTCGTCGCCGGCATGCGCTCGACCCCACAGAGGCGCCAGTTCGGCTTCCAGCGCCCCGGGCACCCCCGCAGTGGCGGCTTCCCCAGCAGTCATGTCGCGGCAGCCCGCTTCGGGGTTACAGGCGTGCACGCCATGGGGGCAGCCATTCGCGGGCCATAGGGGTCAGGAAATCCCAGCGCGAGCAGCAACGCGGACTCGCGCGCTTCCATCGCCTGGGCGTCGGCTTCGCCGGTCTCGTGGTCCCAACCCTGGGCATGCAGGGTGCCGTGCACGAGCAGGTGTGCGGCGTGTGCCTCGACCGTCTTGCGCATGGCCTCGGCTTCGGCCAGGAGGACCGGGCTGCAAAGCACCAGATCGGCCACCACCAGCGGCGGCCCGGCCTCGTAGTCGAAGGTCAGCACGTTGGTCGCATGGTCCTGGCCGCGGTACTCGCGGTTCAGGGCCAGGCCCTCGTCCGCATCGACAAACCGCACGGTGATCTCGGCGGGATGGGCCAGCGCAGCGCGGATCCATCGGGCAATGCGGTGGCGCGGCAGCAGCGGCCGCAGCGTCGGGTCGGCAAACTGCAAGGAAAGGCTCAGGGCCGGCGCGCTCACGAGTCGTCGCCTCTTTCACGGGCCCGGTCGTAGGCCTTGACGATGCGCGCCACCAGCGGGTGTCGCACCACGTCGGCGGCCGTGAAGTGCGTGAATCCAATCCCGGACACGCCGGCCAGCACCTGGGCCGCATCGACCAGGCCGCTTGCCGTGGCCTTGGGCAGGTCGACCTGGCTGGTGTCGCCGTTGACGACGCACTTGCTGCCAAACCCCACCCGCGTGAGGAACATCTTCATCTGCTCGCGGGTCGTGTTCTGGGCCTCGTCGAGGATGACGAAGGCATGGTTCAGCGTGCGTCCGCGCATGAAGGCCAGCGGGGCGATCTCGATCAGGCCACGCTCGAAGGCCTTGGTCACGCGGTCGAAACCCATCAGGTCATACAACGCGTCATACAGTGGCCTCAGGTAAGGGTCGACCTTCTGCGCCAGATCGCCAGGCAGAAAGCCCAGCCGCTCGCCGGCCTCGACCGCCGGGCGGGTCAGCACGATGCGCTGTACGCCCTGGCGCTCGAGCGCATCGACGGCGCAGGCGACAGCCAGGAAGGTCTTGCCGGTGCCGGCCGGCCCGATGCCGAAGCTGATGTCGTGGCTGAGGATGGAGCGCAGGTAGCGCACCTGGTTGGGCGTGCGGCCGGCGAGGTCGGCATGGCGGGTGTGCAGCACCACGGGCGCGTCCGGGTCGGCCGCCGCGGCATCGCCGCCAACACTGCGCGCGGGTGGGTCAACGGCCTCGCGCGCATGGACCAGCGCAAGCTGCAGCCTGCGCTCGCCGATGGGAGCCTGGGCCATCGTGTACAGCGTGTCGATCAAGGCCATCGTGGCCTCGACCGCAGGGCGGGCGCCTTCGATGCGGAACTCGGCCTCACGCCGCGACAGCCGCACCTCCAGGGTCGCCTCGATCTGGCGCAAGTGCTCATCCAGCGGGCCGCACAGGTGCGCCAGGCGTCGGTTGTCGGGAGCTTCGAGTCGATGACGGCGAATCACGGCGGCATGAACGCCCAGCGGGGCGCAAAAGCGCGCATTCTGGCCGCTGGCGCGCCACGCCGGGCCCGCAGAATCGGAGTCGATGCACGACTTCCGTTTCCGCCTGGCTTGCGCGCGCTCACTTTTGGGCTGCTGCGCGTGGGTCCTGCTCGCGGCGTTGGGGACGCTCGGGTTGTGCGCTCCGGCGTGGGCCGCAGAACTGCCCACGATCCAACTCCGCAGCGCGCTGGCGGCACCTGGCGGCGAGGGTCGGTTTCCGACGGATGTCCGGCCGTTCGAGGTGAAACTGCCCGACCGCTGGGCGGACACCCGGCCGGGCTTCGACGGCAGCCTCTGGTACCGCGTGGCGTTCGGCCTGCCCCCCGGCACCGCAGGGCCGCTGGGTCGCGGCGAGCTGCTGGCCGTCAGCATCGAACGCGTCTGCACCACCTACGAGCTGCACCTCAACGGCCAGTTGCTCCACCGGGCGGGCCGCATGACCGAACCGCTGGCCTACCACTGCAATCAGCCGCAGCTGGTGACGCTGCCGGCCGCGCTGCTGCGCGACGGCGTCAACGTGATCGACGTTCGCGTGGCCGGGCAACGGGTCAACGAACTCGCCAGCGAAAGCAGCGCCGGCGGGTTGTCGGCCCTGCTCGTCGGCCCGCAGCCCGTGCTCGCCGCCGTGCATGCACGCCAGCAGCTCGGCCTGGTGACGCTGCCGCAGGCGATGGCGGCAACGCTGGTCCTGATGGGCGGCTTCATGTTCGTGCTTGGCTTCGTCAATAGGCGCGACAGCCACCTCGCGTACTTCGGCGCCTTGTCGATCGGCTGGGCCCTGCTCGACGTGCGCTTGTGGCTGCGCGGGCTGCCGCTCGGGCACACGGTGGTGGAGTTCCTGCTGTGTTCGTTGCTCGGCTTCATCGCCTGGGCCGCGGTGCAGTTCCTGTTGCGCTACGCCGGCATCCGCCTGTCCTGGGTTGATCGCGCCTTGCCGACGCAAGCGGCCGTGATGCCGGCCACCCTCGTGCTCGCCGGTGGCGGGCAGATGCACGCCATGGCCACGCTGTGGTACGTGGTGCTGACGCTGGAGGTCGCCGCGGCGGCATGGTTCTACCTGCACTGGTCGGCACGCAGCGCCAGCGGCGGCCGACGCTCGCGGGGCCTGATGGCGGTGCTGATGGCGGTGGTCGCGGTGGCCGGCCTGACCCGGCTGATCGACCCCTGGAGCGTCGAGCGCTGGACCGTGACGCTGGCGGTGAGCCTCTTGACGCCGCTGGTGCTGGTGATCGTCGGCATGCGGCTGGTGCAGCAGCAAGGTCGGGCGCTCAACGTCGCCCAGCAGGACAAGAAGGAGCTTGAAGACCGGGTCCGCGAGGCGACGGCCGAGGTCGAAAGCAAGATGCGGCAACTGGCCGAACTGCGCGTCGAGCAGGTCACCGAGCGCGAGCGCAAGCGCATCGCCGCCGACCTGCACGACGACCTCGGCGCCAAGCTGCTGACCATCGTGCACACCAGCGAGAGCGACCGCATCAGCACCCTCGCGCGGGAGGCGCTCGAGGAGATGCGACTGTCCGTGCGCGGTCTCACCGGCAAGGCGGTGCGGCTGGCCGACGCGCTCGGCGACTGGCGTGCCGAGGTGGTGTCGCGACTGGCCCAGGCGGGCATCGAGAGCGAGTGGGAAGCGCCTGAGGACCTGCCGCAGCGGCTGTCGGCACGCGCCTACGTCCAGACCACCCGCATACTGCGCGAGGCGACGAGCAACATCATCAAGCACAGCGGTGCCACCCATTGCGCGGTGAACGCGCGGATCGCCGAAGGCGACTTCGCGCTGGTGATCCAGGACAACGGCGACGGCATCGGACCCGATGTCGAAGGCCGTCTGGACCGCGGCCACGGCCTGGCCAGCATGAAGAACCGGGCCAAGCAGCTGCAGGGCCAGTGCCTGGTCGAGAGCGGTCCAGGCTACGGAACCGTGATACGCCTCACGCTGCCGCTGGATCGTGCGGCCGAGGGTTCATGACGCGGGGGGTTTGCGCCGATAGGATCGCCCACGAAGTTTGCTGGCCCGCTCGCCCGGGTCTTGCGCCCGCACCATGAAGACCATCCTCCTGCTGGAAGACCTGCCCGAGATCCGGGCCTGGTTGCGCAAGCTCGTCTTGCAGATCTTCCCTGGTGCGACGATCTCGGAGAGCTCCCGCATCGGCGACGCCCTAGAGCTCGTCGCGGCCGTGAAGTTCGACCTCGCGCTGATCGACCTCGGCCTGCCGGATGGCTCTGGCGTTGATGTCGTGACCAAGTTGCGGGACATCCAGCCCGACGCCCAAAGCGTCGTCGTGACCATCCATGATGACGACGAGCATCTGTTTCCGGCGCTTCAGGCCGGCGCCTTCGGCTACATCCTGAAGGAGCAGCCGCGCGAGATGATCGCCGAGCAGTTGCAGCGCATCAGCCAGGGCGAGCCGCCACTGTCGCCGTCGATCGCGCGGCGCGTGATGCAGTACTTCAGCGCCAAGGCCAAGCCCGCGCCGAACAACGCGCCCGGCATCCCGAACGTGAGCCTGACCGATCGCGAAAGCGAGGTGCTGCTGCGCGTGGCCAAGGGCTACACGCTGCCGGAGATCGGGGTCCAGCTCGGGCTGTCGCGTCACACCATCGCCGACTACGTCAAGCAGATCTACCGCAAGCTCAACGTCAGCTCGCGCGCCGAGGCCGCGCTCGAAGCGCAGCGCCTGGGCCTGTTCCGCTAGAGCGACCCCGCCGCCAGCTGGCGCACGCCGTCCAGCGTGTCGGCCTGCCACAGGGGCTTGTCGTGGCGGATGCGCAGCATGCGCGGGAACCTGACCGCGATGCCGCTCTTGTGGCGAGGGCTGGCCGCGATGCCCTCGAACCCCAGCTCGAACACCAGCGTCGGCAGCACGCTGCGGACGGGGCCGAAGTTCTCCAGCGTGTGACGGCGGATCTCGCGGTCGACCACCGCGAACTCCTCGTCGGTGAGGCCGGAGTAGGCCTTGGCGAACGGCACCAGCTGCAGCGCCAGCGGGTCGCCACGCGGGGCCGGATCGCGACGGGAGATCGCGTCGAGCACCGCCTGCGCCTCGGCGGCATCGCGCGGGGCACGGTTCCACAGCGCAAAGGTGTAGTCGGTGTAGACACCCGCCCTCCGGCCATGGCCGGCCTGGGCATAGACGAGAACGGCGTCGGCGACCAGCGGTTCGATCTTGTACTTCCACCACAGGCCCTCGGCCTTGCTGCGCCCGATGCCATACAGCGCGTCCCGGTGCTTGAGCATCAAGCCCTCGACGCCGCGCGAGCGCGACTCGCTGCGGCGCTCGGCCAGCCAGGCCCACGCCGCCGGGCCCGAGAGCTCGGCCGGTGGCTCGACGACTGGCGAGACTTCCAGACCGGGCAGGCCGAGCGCGACCAGGCGCGCCCGTCGCTCGGCCTGCGTCAACCGTCGCAGGTCGTGCCCGTCGAGCTCGAGCAGGTCGTAGGCGAGAAAGCGGACCGGCACCTCGGCCAGCAGCTTCTTGCCGATCGTCTTGCGGCCGATGCGTTTCTGCAGCGCCTGGAAGGGCATCGGCTGCGTCGCATCGGGGCCCCAGGCCAGCAGTTCACCGTCGAGCACCAGCCCGGACGGCCATCCCGCGGCGACGGCCGAGACCTCGGGGTAGCGCTCGGTGATGAGTTCCTCGCCCCGCGACCACAGCCAGGTCTGGCCGCCTCGGCGGACGAGCTGGGCTCGGATGCCGTCGTACTTCCATTCGACGATCCAGTCGCGCGGATCACCGGCCACGGTGGCCGGCTCGCCCTGCAGCGCGTGGGCGAGGAAGAACGGGTAGGACTGCCCTCCACGGTCGGACCCGTCCACAGCGTGATCGGCGACGATCAGGGCCCGGTAGTCTGCAGCGCCGGGCGGGCGCCTGGCGTCCGTGTAGCCGACCATTCGCTCGGCCACCCGCTGCACCGGCAGCCGGGCCGCTTCGGCCAGCGCGCGCTGCACCAGGAGCTTCGCGACGCCCACCCGGAATCCGCCGCCGATGAGCTTGACGTACAGGAACCGTCCCGCCACGTCGAGTTCGCGCCAGGCTTCGATGACGCGCCGCTGCTGTTCCGCCGGGGCCAGGCCGCGCAGCGGCAGGATGCGCGCCTCGACCCAGAACGCCAGCCCGCCGTCGGGGCGCTGCGCCGGGGCCGGAAGCACCTGGGCGATCGTCTCGGCCAGGTCGCCGACCACCTGATAACACTCTTCGAACAGCCAGTCATCGAGACCCGACTCGGCGCATGCGGCAGCCCGCAGCACCGCGGTCGGCACGGCCTGGCGGGGCTTGCCACCGGACAGGAAGTACACCGCCCAGGCCGCGTCCTCGTCGGGTGCCTGAGCAAAGTAGCCTTGCAGCGCCAAGAGCTTGTCGCCCGTGGCGGTGCTGGCGTCCAGGGCCTCGAAGAGCGCGGCGAACTCACGCATCGGCACCCGCCGCGTCGCCGTAGGCGGTGGCAAAGCTGCCGGCTTGCAGTCCCTGCAGCTGCAGCCAGCGCACCATCACGGCCTCGTAGCCGTGGGTGACGATGACGCGGCTGGCTTCGGTCGCGGCGATGGCGCGCATCAGGCCGGGCCAGTCGGCATGGTCGCTGATCGCAAAGCCGCGGTCCAAGCCTTCGCGGCGGCGGCGCCCACGCAGTTGCATCCAGCCGCTGGCAAATGCGGCACTCGCGTCTGCCAAGGGCGCAGCCCAGGCGCTGTCCTGCGCGCCGGGCGGTGCCACCACCAGCGCACGCCGTCGTTCGTCGGCGCTCAGCGACTCCAGGGTGCGGGTCGGCGGCAAGGCGATGCCCGCCTCGCGGTAGGCGCGGTTCAGCGGCTCGACCGCCGCGTGCACGGCGATCGGCCCGATGGCCGGATCGACAGCGGCCAGCAGCCGCTGCGCCTTGCCGAAGCTGTAGCCCATCAGCAGGCTGGTGCGGCCGCGCTCGGCGTTGCCGGCCCACCAGACGTTCAACTCCGCAGCCAGTTCGGCGCGTGGCCGCCAGCGGTAGACCGGCAGGCCGAAGGTGCTTTCGGTGATGAAGCAGTGGCAGCGAACGGGCTCGAAAGGCGTGCAGGTCGGTCGCGGATCGGCGTCGTCGTGACCGCTGACGAAGTAGTCGCCCGAGACCACCCAGACCTCGCCGCGGTGCTCGATTCGCACCTGGGCCGCACCCAGGACGTGCCCGGCCGGGTGCAGGCTGATGCGCACGCCGTTCGTGTACAGGCCCTGACCCCAGGCCAGGGTCTGCAGGTCGATGCCACCCAGGCGCGCCCGCAGCACGCCGACCCCCTGGGCGCTGGCCAGGTAGCGGCCATGGCCGCGCCGGGCGTGGTCGGCATGGGCATGGGTGATGACGGCACGAGGCACTGGTCGCCACGGGTCGATGAAGAAGTCTCCCGCCGGGCAGTACAGGCCCTCGGGTCGGCGCACGACGAGGTCGCCAGCACTCACGTCACAGCGTGCGCGGTTCGAGGAAGGTCTTGCGCGGGTCCAGCGTCGAGCGGTGGCCGATGTCGCCCCGGTGGCGGGTCAGCCAGAGCTCGGCAGCGGCCACTCCCAATCCATGCAGCGTGCGCAGGAAGCCGATGTCGGTGTCGAGCTTGCTTGCCGGCGGAAAGCGGGCCAGCCGGTCCTCGTCGGCGACCATGTGCAGTCGCAGACCGCGATAGCGGCCCGGGTCGAGCAGGCCTTCGGCGACCAGCTTCTGCACGAAGGCAATCGCCCGCATCTCGCCGACGAGTGCGGAGTTGAAGCCGATCTCGTTGATCCGCTCGGCGATCTCGTCGGCGGTGTCGGGCAGTTCGGGCCGTACCAGCGGGTTGATCTTGACGAGCAGGATGTCCAGCGGCGCGGTGCGGTAGACCAACGGCCAGAGCGCAGGGTTGCCGGTGTAGCCGCCGTCCCAGTACGGCTCGCCCTCGACGCGCACGGCCGGAAACAGCGTCGGCAGGCAGGTCGACGCGAGCAGCGCGTCGATGCAGGTGCGAGCGTCGCCGAGTTCGCGCTGCGACGTGAACAGCCGGGGCTGCCCGGTCTTGACCGCCGTGGCGGTGACGAACACCTGCAGCGGACCTTGCGCCAGCGCTTGCGGCCGGACGTGTCGCTCGATGATGCCGCGCAGCGGGTTCATCCCCGTGGGGTTGAGCTGCACCGGTGCAAACAGGCGCAGCCATTGCTGGGTCCACCACGCGGTGCCGGCGACCCAGGGGTTGGTGGCCCACGCCGTGAAGTCGTCACTGTCCGGCGCCCGTCCAAACGCTGACAGACCCCCGCCGAAGCATCGCCCAGTCGCCGCGACGTCGTGCCAGAACGCCGACAGCGCCTGCTGGGCCCCAGCCCGACCCCCGACGGCCAGCCCGGTGGCCAGCACGGCCGCGTTCAGCGCCCCCGCGCTGGTGCCGGAAACACCATCGAAAGACAGTGATTCGTCGTCCAGCAGGCGGTCCAGGACCCCCCAGGTGAAGGCGCCATGCGAGCCACCGCCTTGCAGGGCGAGGTCGATCGTCACCGGCCCGTGGCCGGCCTGTGGAAAGGGTCGTGCAGGCTTGCGGGCCATGGCCGGAGGGTGGACGAAAGCGGCATGCGCCGGAGCGCTCAGTATCGCCCGCCGATCCCGGCCAGGCGCAGGTAGAGCGCCGATGCCCAGGCCACCAGCGCGCGGCCGATCCAGCCGCGCCAGCCCTGACCGCGCAAAGGTTCGTCGACCTCGCGCGAGGCGGCAAACGCAACGTCAAGCCGCTCGCCCAGTGCGCGGTTGAAGCCAGGGTCGTCGACGATCACGTTGGCCTCCAGGTTCAGCAACAGCGACAACGGGTCGATGTTCGAGGAGCCGACGGTGGCCCAACGCCCGTCCACCCGGGCCACCTTGGCGTGCAGGAAGGCCGGTGTGTATTCGTAGATGCGCACGCCGTGGCCCCGGAGCTCGTCGTACACCGCACGCGCGGCGAGCGCGGCGATGCGGTAGTCGATCTTGCCTTGCAGCAGCAGCCGCACCTGGACGCCACGCCGCGCGGCCTGGCGCAGCGCTCGCCTGAACGTACGCCCCGGGTAGAAGTAGGGCACAGCGATGTCGACCTGCGCCGTGGCGCCGCGGATCGCGTTGACGTAACTGCGCTCGATGGCCCGTCGCTGGCGCAGGTTGTCGCGCACCACAAAGCTCGCGCGCACCGGTTCGTCGTGTGTCGGCAGGGCGGTGCGGGCGCGCAGGTCGTGCATCCAGGCCAGGGTTCGCCGCACGGGCTGCGCGCTGCGGGCCACCGTGCGCATCTCTTCGCGCCAACTGCTGGCCAGGTGGGCGCGGGCCCAGACCGCACGCGCCGCTGCCAGGACCGAGGGCACCAGCGGGCCGTGCAAGGCCACCGCGAAGTCCAGCCGCGGTGCGTCGCCCCAACCGTGGTTCAGGTCGAGACGGTCGTCGATCAGGTTGATGCCGCCCACGAAGCCGACGCGGTCGTCGCAGGCGCAGAGCTTCTGGTGCAGTCGACGCAACTGGCCCGGTTGGAGCCAGGCCCACCAGCGCTCCAGCGGGCGGAAGACCTCCAGCATGACGCCCGCGGGCAGCAACTGCTCGCGAAGGCGCGCGAGCGTCGCCTTGGAGCCAAAGCCATCGACGACCACGTGGACCGCCACGCCGCGCCGCGCCGCATCGGCCAGGGCCTGCATCAGGGCCAGCGCCGAAGGGTCGTCGTGGAAGATGTAGGTGGCCAGCCAGATCTCGCGCTCGGCCTCGGCGAAAGCCTGCAGCATCTGCGGAAACAGCGCGTCGCCGCCCTCGAGCAGCTCGATCCGGTTGCCACCAACGGTCTGCGGTCGCGGCACGCGCGTGAGCTCGCGCATCGCGCGGCGGCCCATCAGCAGCAGTTCGCGGCCGCGGCTCACGCCAGCTCCAGCTCTGCGACGACCGGCAGGTGGTCGGACATCCGCGCCCAGGCCATGCCACGCGGCACCACCAGCGAACGACAGGCCAGGCCCCGCAGGTAGAGCCGGTCGAGCGCGAAGACCGGCGCAATTGAAGGAAACGTCGCCCTGGCGCGCCGCCGCTGGGCATCCGGTGGCAGTGCCCGATCGAGGCCGAGATCGGCCATCGGCGCGTCGAGCTTCTCGCTCCAGTCGTTGGTGTCGCCGGCGACGATCAAGGGGCCGTCTGCAGGCACTTCGGCTTCAAGGTAGTGAGCCAGGCGCTCGATCTGTCGAACCCGGCTGGCATGCACGAGGCCCAGATGGACGACCACGACATGCACCACCAGGCCCTGCCAGAGCACCGGCACGTGCAGCAGGCCGCGCTGCTCGAAGGGGTGGTCGCTGACATCGTGGTGGCCCACGTTGCCGATCGGCCAGCGCGACAGCAGCGCGTTGCCATGTTCGCCGTATCGGGTGACGGCGTTGGTTCGGTAGACGGCCTCGTAGCCCTCGGGGGCCAGGTAGTCGGCCTGGCCTTGCGCCGGCCAGCCGAGGTGGGTGTGATCGAAGCGCCGGGCCTCGCGGGTGTGGAACAGCCGCACCTCCTGCAGGCAGACGATGTCGGCGTCCAGCGCCTCGACCGCGAGACCGAGGTTGTGGATCTCGAGCCGCTTGCGCGGGCCGACGCCACGCACGCCCTTGTGGATGTTGTAGCTGGCCACGCGCAGATGGGCCAGCGCCGTGGTCCCACTGGCGAACTGGCTGTTCAGCGGCGGCCGGCGCAGTGCCATCGTCAGCGCTGGCGCCGCGGCAACTGGCGCACGGCTTCGGCGTTGCTTGGCGAGAAGCAGCGCCGCGCCGCCTCGTCCCAGGGCAGCCACTGGTGGGCAAGATGCTCGCGCGGGCTCAGCCGTACCGCGGTCCCGGCGGGCACCCGCAGGCCAAACCAGTGCTCGGTGTTGCGTGTGACGCCGGGCGCGTAGCGGTGGCGCCAGACGGGATAGATCTCGTACTCGATCCGGTGCTGCCAGTCGACCAGCGTGCCACCGGTGATGCCGGTTTCCTCCTGGACCTCGCGCCGCGCGGCCCCGGCCGGATCTTCGTCTTCAGCGTCGAGCGAACCGGTCACGCTCTGCCAGAAGCCGGGCCTGTCGGCGCGCTCGATCAACAGCACCTCCAGCGCCGCGGTGTGGATCACGACCAGCACCGAGCGCGGGATCTTGAAGGGGCGGGGCTCAGACACCGCTGAAGACGGCATCGATGGCGTTGACGATGAGGTGTGACTCGCTCTTGAGCGTGGCGACCGGCTTGCCGAGTTGCAGCGCGAGAACGACACCGGTTTCGTGCGGCTTGAGAAGCAGTCGCTCGCCCTGCACCTGGAACGCCGGCGTCATCCGGCTGGGCAGTGCGCCGGGCGCCACCGTCGTGCGCGACAAAGGCGCCACCCAACGCGTCGGCAGAGCGTCGAGCAGGCCGCTTTGCAGCACGACCAGGTACGGGATCTCGTCGCGCGCCCTGGCAACCGGGTTGGGGTGCACATCCCATTGCGCCATCGTTCGCGCCTCAGAAGCGGCTCACCACGTCCGGAACTCCTGATTCCAGATGCCGTACTTCTCGACGTGGCGATTCTGTTCGGCGATCCAGTCCTTGTAGCGCTCGGCAAACTCGGCCGCCGTTCGCGGCGGCGCAGGCTCGTCCTCGGTCCGGCCTTCGGCGGCCGCCACCAGCGCGTCGTAGCGCTCTGCCGACAGCAGCACGCTGTGCCGGCGGCCGGATTTCTCGATCACCACCGGCTCGCGCTGGCATGCCTCGAGCATCTGGCCCAGGCGGTTCTTGGCTTCGGTGGCGGTCACTTCCATGGCGGGCTCCCGGGAGACAGGAGCCGCCATGATAGCCAAATCAGCTAATTTGGCCGGTCCCTGCGCTTACGCAGGCTGGGGGTTGCGCAGCCGGATGTGCAGCTCGCGCAGCTGGGCCTCGTCGACCTCGCTCGGCGCGCCCGTCAGCAGGCATTGCGCACGCTGGGTCTTCGGGAATGCGATCACGTCGCGGATGCTCTCGGCCTTGGCCAGCAGCGTCGCGATGCGGTCCAGCCCGAAGGCCAGGCCACCGTGCGGCGGTGCGCCGTACTGCAGCGCGTCGAGCAGGAAGCCGAACTTGATGCGCTGCTGCTCGGGGCTGATGTTCAGCGCCTCGAACACCTTGGCCTGGACATCGGCACGGTGGATGCGCACCGAGCCGCCGCCGATCTCCCAGCCGTTGAGCACCATGTCGTAGGCCTTGGCCAAGCAGCGCCCGGGGTCGGTGGTCATCCACTCCTCATGACCGTCCTTGGGTGCCGTGAACGGGTGGTGCACCGCATTCCAGCGCTTGCCGTCCTCGTCGTACTCGAACATCGGGAAGTCGACCACCCACAGCGGCGCCCACTTGTCCTCGAACAGACCACGACCGCGCGCGAACTCGCTGGTGCCGACCTTCAGCCGCAACGCGCCAATGGCGTCATTGACGACCTTGGCCTTGTCGGCACCGAAGAAGATCAGGTCGCCGTTCACGCAGCCGGTGCGCGCGATGATCTCGGCGATCGCGCCGTCGTGCAGGTTCTTGACGATCGGCGACTGCAGGCCGTCCCGGCCCTTGCTCGCGTCGTTGACCTTGATCCAGGCCAGGCCCTTGGCGCCGTAGATCTTGACGAACTCGGTGTAGGCGTCGATCTCGCCGCGGCTCATCTCGCCGCCACCCGGCACGCGCAGCGCCACGACACGGCCGCCCACGGCATTGGCCGGCCCCGAGAAGACCTTGAAGTCCACGTCCTTCATCACCGCGGTCAGCTCGGTGAACTCGAGCTTGATGCGCAGGTCGGGCTTGTCGCTGCCGAAGCGGTGCATGGCCTCGCCGTAGCTCATCTCGGCATACACCGGCAGCTCCAGGCCCATGACCTTGCGGAACACCGTGCGGATCATGGCCTCGGTGACGGCGCGGATCTCCTGCTCGTCGAGGAAGCTGGTCTCGATGTCGATCTGCGTGAACTCGGGCTGGCGGTCGGCGCGCAGGTCTTCGTCGCGGAAGCACTTGACGATCTGGTAGTAGCGGTCGAAGCCCGCCACCATCAACAGCTGCTTGAACAGCTGCGGGCTTTGCGGCAGCGCGAAGAAGGTGCCGTCGTGCACGCGGCTGGGCACGAGGTAGTCGCGCGCGCCTTCGGGCGTGCTCTTGGTGAGCATCGGCGTCTCGACGTCGATGAAGCCCTGCTCGTCGAGGAACTTGCGCACCTCGATCGCGATCTTGTAGCGCTGCATCAGGTTGCGCTGCATCTGCGGCCGGCGCAGGTCGAGCACGCGGTGGGTCAGGCGCACGGTCTCGCTGAGGTTGTCGTCGTCGAGCGTGAACGGTGGCGTCACGCTCGGGTTCAGCACCACGAGCTCGTGGCAGAGCACTTCGATGCGGCCGCTGGTCAGTGCCGCGTTCTCAGTGCCGGCCGGCCGGGCGCGGACGCGGCCGACGACCTTCAGGCAGAACTCGTTGCGCACGCTCTCGGCAACGGCAAACATGTCCGCGCGGTCGGGGTCGCAGACGACCTGCACGATGCCTTCGCGGTCGCGCAGGTCGATGAAGATCACGCCGCCGTGGTCGCGGCGGCGGTGGGCCCAGCCCATCAGGGTCACGGTCTGGTCGAGCAGCTTCTCGCTGACGAGGCCGCAGTATTCGGTACGCATGGTGAACGGTCTCACTTCGAAGAATCGGATTCAGTGGCGGCACGGCGCCGCACGCGACGGCATCGGCCCGGGACATCGGGGCGGGCGCTGGGGTGGGCTGTTTCGCAAGCCCTCAAGGACTGGCCGGCTGCTCCAGGCCGTGCCAGCCCGATCAGTTTCGGACGTTGGCAGCCGCCGCCAGCGCGCGCGGCGCGGGTGTGCCCGGCGCGACGACACCCATCGAGATCACGTACTTGAGCGCCTCGTCGACGCTCATGCCCAGCTCGATGACGTCGGCACGGGGCATCATCAGGAAGAAGCCCGAGGTCGGGTTCGGCGTCGTCGGCACGTACAGGCTGAGGTAGTCGCCATGCAGGTGCTGGGCGACCTCGCCGCCAGGCTTGCCGGTGACGAAGGCAATGGTCCAGGCCCCCTGCCGCGGGTACTGCACCAGCACGGCCTCCCGAAAGGCGTTGCCGTTGCTCGAAAACAGCGTGTCCGAGACCTGCTTGACCGAGTTGTAGATGCTCTTGACGATGGGGATCTTGCCGAGCAGCCGGTCCCACTGCTTGACCCACCATTGGCCAAAGATGTTGGTGACGAACACCCCGGTCAGGAACATCAGCGTGCCCAGGACCAGCACGCCCATGCCGGGCACGGTGCGCAGGAAGGCGATGGCCTGCATCGCCGAAGCCGGCAGAACCGCCTGCGACAGGTTCAGAAGGGACGCGAACACCCCGTCCAGGGCCCCGAGCAACCAGCCCAGCACCCAGATCGTGATCGCCAACGGCAGCCAGACGAGCAGGCCGGCGACGAGGTACTTCTTCATCCCGCGGCCGTCGGCGGAGGCGCGGCTGCCGGGCTGGCGGTCGCTGCCGGTGCGGTGCTGGCGGATGCCGGTTTGGCCTCGGACGACGCTGGAGTCGACTCGCCCTGGGTGTCGGGCTTGGCTTCAGGTTTGGCGGCATCGGCCTTGCCTTCGTCGCCCTCAGGCTTCTTGCCACCCTTGTTGCCATCGCGGAAGTCGGTGACGTACCAGCCCGAGCCCTTGAGCTGGAACCCAGCCGCGGTCAGCTGCTTGGCGAAGGTCGACTGGCCGCAGGCAGGGCAGACCGTCAGCACGGGGTCCGACAGCTTCTGCAGCACGTCCTGGGCGTGGCCGCAGGCATCGCAGCGGTAGGCATAGATGGGCATGGCGCCGGCAAGCTCGTGGTGGGCGCGCGAAAGCGCGCGACAAAACAGCGAAGTATAGGTGGCGACCCTAGAGACCGGGCGCCATCAGCACATCGACGATCCGGGCGACCACCAGTCCGAGCACGAAGCCGATGAAGGTCCAGGCCAGGCCCTGGAGCAGGCGATTGGTGCGCCGCTGCTCGGCGAGCAGCGAGTGCAAGGCCGCGGAGTCGTCGCGCCGGCTCGCGCCTGCGGCCTGGGCCTGCAGCGCCCGGTGAACCAGGCGCGGCAACTCCGGCAGCATCTGCGCGTAGCGCGGCGCCTCCTTCTGCAGCCGCTCGACCAGCCCTCGCCAGCCGACCTGCTCATTCATCCAGCGCTCAAGGAACGGTTTGGCCGTGGTCCAGAGGTCGAGCTCCGGGTCGAGCTGGCGCCCGAGGCCTTCGATGTTCAGCAGCGTCTTCTGCAACAGCACGAGCTGAGGCTGGATCTCGACATTGAACCGGCGCGAGGTCTGGAACAGGCGCATCAGCACCTGGCCGAGCGAAATGTCCTTCAAGGGGCGGTCGAACTGGGGCTCGCAGACGGCGCGGATGGCGCCCTCCAGTGCATCGACCCGCGTGCCCGGCGGCACCCAGCCGCTCTCGATGTGCAGCTCGGCGACCCGCTTGTAGTCGCGCCGAAAGAAGGCGATGAAGTTGTACGCCAGGTACTCCTTGTCGAACTCGGTCAGCGTGCCGATGATTCCGAAGTCGAGTGCGATGTAGCGCCCGAAGGTCGCCGGCTCCAGGCTGACCATGATGTTGCCCGGGTGCATGTCGGCGTGGAAGAAGCCGTCGCGAAAGACCTGGGTGAAGAAGATCGTGACGCCGTCGCGAGCCAGCTTCGGCAGGTCGACGCCGGCGGCACGGATGCGGTCGATCTGGCCGATCGGCACGCCCGTCATGCGCTGCATCACGATCACACCGTCGGTGCACATCGGCCAGTGCATCTCGGGCACCATGACCAGGTTCAGCCCGTCCATGTTGCGCCGCAGCTGGGCGGCGTTGGCCGCCTCGCGCACAAGGTCAAGTTCATCGTGCAGGTAGCCGTCGAACTCGGCCACCACCTCGCGCGGCTTCAGGCGCCGTCCGTCGGCCGAAAGCCGCTCGACCCATCCCGCCAGGGTGTGCAGCAGCGTCAGGTCCTTGTCGATGACCTCTCGCATGCCGGGTCGCAGCACCTTGACCGCGACTTCGCGGCCGTCCTTCAGGGTTGCGAAATGGACCTGGGCGATCGACGCGCTGGCCACCGGCTCGGCGTCGAAGCTCGCAAACAGCTCCTCGATGGGTCGCCCGAACGCCCGCTCGACCAGAGCACGGCTTTGCAGCGCCGGGAACGGCGGAACCCGGTCCTGCAGAAGCGCCAACTCGTCGGCGACATCCAGCGGGATCAGGTCGCGTCGCGTCGACAGGACCTGCCCGAACTTGACGAAGATGGGCCCAAGCCGCTCCAGGCCCTGCCTCAGGCGCTCTCCCCGCGGCCGGTCGAGCTTGCGTCCCACGGTGACCAGGCGCACCAAGGTACGCACCCAACGCTGGCGAAATGCCGACAACGCGACCTCGTCCAGCCCGAAACGCAGGATCGTGACAACGATGACGGCCAGGCGGGCGAGCCTGGTCATGGGCGCGGCATCGTTGGTTGGGGACGTTGGGCCGGTGGACTCAGACACGGGGCCCGAAGCGGGCACCGAACCTGTCGCCCAGGCCACTGGCGGCCGAAAAAGCCGCCTTCAAGGCGCCGGCGAGCACCGACCCCAGGCGTTGCAGGCCGTCGGCGACCACCGGGCCGAACAGACGCTGAAGATCCGCCGCGACGTCCCAGCGCAGGTTCTCGAGCAGCCAGTTGGCGTCCCCGGCCAGCGCAGCATCGCCCTGGACTTGCACCGCGGGCCGCTCACCTGCGGCGGCACGGGCCAGCAAAGCGGCGGGATTCGACGCATCGATCCGGACCTGCAGGTCGGCGGTGGCGGAGAACTCCACGCCGCACCATTCGAGCAGCCCCGCCGGCGTGATCCGCCAGGCCAACATCGGGGGCGGCGGCAGCAGGCTCGGCCAACCGTCCAGCGCCAGCACCAGGGTGCGGCCGGCGTGGGGCTGCAGGCGCTGCATTGCCACCGGCTCGCTGCCAATGACGTGATTGATGACCAGGGTCAGTCGTTCGGCCGCGGCAGGGGCGAGCAGGGCATGCAGGGTCTGCAACATGACCCGCATTCTAGGGACGCACCTAAGAGCAGCCGTCTGCCCCACGGAACATGCGCAAGATGCCACAGTCGGTGTCACAGGCCCTCCGGCGAAGTCGCG
>JAJTGU010000129.1 GCA_021297985.1 Rubrivivax sp. | reverse complement strand
TGCGCGTGCGCCAGGTCGCCGAGCGGCTGCGCGCCGACGCCGGCTGGACGGTGCTGGTCGACAACAGGTCCGGCGCCAGCGGCACGCTGGGCACCCAGGCCGCGCTGGAGGCACCCGCCGACGGCCACACGCTGGTGCTGGGCACCATCGGCACCATCGCGTTGAATCCCCATCTGCTGCCCCACCAGCCGTACGACGTGCTGCGCGACCTGCAGCCGGTGACGCAGTTCTCGCGTTCGGTGTCGCTGCTGGCCGCGCACCGCGGCAGCGGCATCACCGGCCTGGCCGACCTGGTTGCACGCGTGCAGCGCGGCGCTGCGCTGGCATACGCCACACCGGGCAACGCGACCATTTCGCACCTGGTGGGCGAGTTGCTGCAACGCCGTGCCGGCGTCGCGCTGACCCACGTGCCCTACCGCGGCAGTGCGCCAGCCTTGCAGGACTTCCTGGCGCAGCAGGTCCCGTTGCTGATCGACACGCCGTCGGCGATGTGGGACCACCTGCAAGCCGGCAGCGCCGTGCCGCTGGCGCTGACGGCGGCCCAGCGCGAGCGACTGCTGCCGGCGGTGCCGACCTTCGCCGAGCTCGGCCACACGGATCTCGTGCTCGCGACCTGGCAAGGTGCCTTCACGCGGCGCGGCGTGGCCGCCACCACGCTGGCCACGCTGCACGAGCGCATCACCGCCGCGCTGCGCCACCCGGCCATCGTCGCCAGCCATGAGGAACAGATCAACACCGTGGTCGCCAGCACGCCGGCCGAATTCGAGTCCTTCGTGCGCAACGAAACCGCACGCTGGGGTCGTGTCATCGCGGAGACCGGTGTTCGTGCCGGCTGAGCCAACAGCCGCCCACGACGCCGAGCGCCGCACGCGGGCGGTGGCCCTGCTGACGCTGGCGACGATGGCTGTCGAGATTGCCGCCGGCTGGTGGTTCAACTCGATGGCGCTGCTGGCCGACGGCTGGCACATGGGGACCCATGCCGCGGCCATCGGCCTGGCGGCGTTGGCCTACGCGCTGGCGCGGCGCTGGCGGCACGACCGACGATTCGTCTTCGGGCCCTGGAAGGTCGAGATCCTGGCCGCGTTTGCGAGCGCGCTGGCGCTGCTGGCCGCGGCCGCCGGCATTGCCTGGGCGTCGTTGGCGCGGGTGCTGGAGCCGACGCCGATCCGCTACGAAGAGGCGATCGCGGTGGCGGTGCTGGGGCTGGCCGTCAACCTGCTCAGCGCCTGGCTGCTGCGGCATCGGCCACATGGCCACGAACATGGGCATGGGCATGGACACGGGCATGGTCACGAACACGCGCATGGCCACGACCACGGCCGGGCGGCCGGGCATTCAGACCTGAACCTGCGCGCCGCCTACCTGCACGTGCTCGTGGATGCGCTGACCTCGGCCCTGGCCATTGCCGCACTCGGGCTCGGCCTGTGGTTGGGCTGGGGCCTGCTGGACCCGCTGATCGGCCTGGTCGGCGCCGCGCTGGTGGCGCGCTGGGGCGTCACCCTGATGGTCGACACCGCGCGCGTGCTGCTCGATGCCGAGGCAGGCGACGCCGCGTGCAGCGCGCTGCACCAACGCGTCCTACGGGGCCTGGAACAGGCCCTTCCCGAGCCGCATGCGCTGCGGGTCGTCGACCTGCGGCTGTGGCGCATCGGCGGCGAGCGCTGGGCCACGACCCTGCGCGTGGCGACGACAAGCCCGCACGTCACGGCGCAGACCCTGCGCCAGATGCTCGCGCGCTGGCCCGAGTTGGAGGTGCTGGCGGTGGAAGTCTGTACCGGTGCGGCGTTGCCGTCGGCGAGCGCGGCCCGGTAGGGCATCGCAGGGGTCGAAGACTGGGGGCGTGGCACCCCCCCGTGCTTCGGCCGTTACTCCGGCACCTCACACAGACAGTGCACCAGGGCCTCAAAGGGCTTGCGGCGGCTGGCCACGTTCGCCACAAACGCCAGGTCCTGCTGCAGGGCTTCAGTGGCGGCGGCTGGCACTGGCGTCAGCGCGGCCAGCGCCGCGCTGAGGTCGATGCGTGCTCCCAGGTGCATCGCGGCCTGGGCGCTCAAGGCGTCCGCCCATTGGGCCAGGCGGCTCTTGTCGCGTTCGATGTAGCTGACCCGCGCGTCGGCGGGCAGTTTGGCGCGTTCCCTGGCTGCGGCAACGGCGTCGCCGAAGCTGCCGGTGCGATCCACCAGGCCGCGCTGCTGCGCCTGGGTGCCGGACCAGACGCGGCCCTGGCCCACGTCATCGATCTTCTCGCGGGTGGTCTTGCGCGCCGCAGCGGCCTTGCGGGTGAACTCGACATACGCATGGTCGATGCCGCTTTGCACCATCTGGGCAAGACGCGGGTCCAGGCCACGCCGGGGGTCGTAGGCCTTGGCCAGCCAGGTGGTGGTGTAGCCGTCGGTGTTGACGCCGATCTTGTCCATCGCCGCCTTGGCGGTGGGCAACAGGGCCACGACGCCGATGCTGCCCGTGACGGTGGCGGGATCGGCAATCACCTCGTCGGCGGCCATCGAGATCCAGTAGCCGCCGCTGGCCGCGAGGTTGCCCATGCTCACCACCACCGGTTTGCCGGCCTTGCGGGTGAGTTCCAGTTCACGGCGCACCAGCTCGCTGGCGAAGGCGCTGCCACCGGGTGAGTTCACGCGCAGGACGATGGCCTTGACCTTGTCGTCTTCACGCGCCTTTTTCACCAAGGCCGCGGTGGACACGCCGCCCACGGTGCCGGGGCCCGCTTCGCCGTCGACGATGTTGCCTTCGGCCACGATGACCCCGACCGCGTCGCCATCGGTGGAGGGCTTCAGGCGTGCCGCATATTCGCTGAACGACACCTGGCGATAGCTCTTGGTCTTCTCGTCCAGGGCCCCACGCTCGATCAGCAGCGCGCGCACTTCGTCCGGCGTCTTCAACGCGTCCACCCACTTGGACTGCAAGGCCAGCTGGGCCGGGTCACCGGCGGCAGCGGCCAGCTTCTCCGGCATCTGGTCGACATAGGCCTTGACGGCACCGGCGGGCTGCTTGCGAGCGGTTTCGACCGAGGTGGAGAAGTCGGCCCACAAGGCGTCGAACAGAAGCTTCTCGGCCTCGGTGGCCTCGGGGCTGGGGCCGGTTTCGCTGAAGGTCTCGCCATAACTCTTGAACTTGCCCACGCGCAGGACATTGGGCATCACACCCAGCTTGTCGAAGGCGGCCCGGTAGTAGTTGCGCACACGGCCATACCCTTCGAAGTACACCAACCCCATCGGGTGCAGCCACACCTCGTTGGCCTGTGCGGCCAGGTAGTAGTTGCGCTGCGTGAACTCGATGCCGGTGGCGATAACCGGCTTGCCGCTGGCCTTGAAGCGGGTCAGCGCTGCGGCCACTTCGCGCAGCATGGGCAGGCCGGCGCTGCTCAGCCCGTCCAGGTCCAGCACCACGCGGGTGATCTTGTCGTCCTTGGCCGCGGCATCCAGCACGGCCAGCACGTCGCGCAGCCGCACCTGGGCTTCGTCGCGGCCCTGCACTTGCGACATCAAGCTGTCGCGCAGACCACCGCTGAACTGTTCGACCAGCGCTCCTTTCAAGTTCAACACCAAGGCGGTGTTTTCCTGCAGCCTGGCCGGGCCACTGGTGGCCCAGAAGACAAGGCCACCGACCACAAACGCCAGAAGCAGCAGGTTCAGGACCACGCGCCGGCTGAAATCCAGCGCCCACCACAGCCGGCGCAGCCAGCGGCCAAAGAACCCGCGAAGGGACGAGAACATGAGCGGAACTCCACAGCAACCTTGAAGCGGCGGAGCATATGGCGGCTGGGGCGCGCGGCACAAAACCCACCCGACCGGCTGCGCCTACGACCGATGAGCGAAGGTCCGACCGCTCAATCGCCTGGGTGACCCGGCTCCGAACCCCTCAGCCATCACACGCGACCCGGAAGCTCGGTTTCGCTGAAGTCCCCGCCACGGCCGAAAAGAGGTTGGTGGGAACCGAACGCAGCGGGGCTCGGAGTGCTGTGGAGCCTGTGAGAGCACCTGGCTTGATGGGGCTGATGACGGCGGTGCAGCGATAGTGGTCTTTCGCTATCGCGCGCCGAACTCACGCTGCCTGGCATCAAGCGGTCTCTGGACCCAGCGGCAGCTAGACGTCTGATGCCGTCGTCCACCCGGCCACCCTGCGCGACACCCGCTGACCCGCGGCCGACACTGCGGAGCAGCGGCTGTCTTGCAACCTGAGCTCTCTGTAGCTCGCACGGTCAAGGGACCCGCTTTGGCGCTTGACGCCCGCTCGACCCGATACGCCACCGGGCTTGACGTGTGCGCCTTTACATGTGACCATTAAGTCACCTATGCGCCGCACCGCAGTCCCCGACGACCCCACCGAGGCCCAGCTCGATGCGGTGTTCTTTGCCCTGGCCAGCGAGCCACGCCGGCGCATGCTGGATGCGTTGAAGGCCGCGCCCGGCAGCACCGTGGGCGCGGTGGCGGCGCACTTCGACGGCGAGCTGGGCCGCTTTGCGGTGATGAAGCACCTCGCGACGCTCGAGGCGGCCGGCCTCGTGATCGCCGAGCGCAGCGGGCGCGAGCGCTGGCTCTGGTTCGACCCCACGCCCATCCAGTGGGTGCACGAGCGCTGGACGACCGAGTTCAGCGCCTACTTCGCGGCCCGGCTGACGCGGCTGAAGTTCATGGCCGAAGGCGCCGAGGTCCACCCCTTCCCTGCCCCGAAAAAACAAGGACGTTCCCGTGGCTGAAAACAAGTCCAGCACTGCCGTGTTCCGCATCCTGATCCAGGCCCCGGTCGAACGCGTCTGGCGCGAGCTGACCAAGACCGGAGAAGGCCAGGGCGCGGTCTTCAACGCCCACCTGCACCTGAAGGGCCCGCCCGCGCCCGGCGTGGCAATGCAGATGCGCACCGGCAGCGGCCAGCACACGATGGTGGTCGGCGAGGTGCGGGTCTGGGAGCCCCCCTACCGCTACGCCCACACGCACCGCTTCACGCAGTACGACGACCCGGTCTGCGAGGTGCACTACGAGCTCAAGCCCACACCCGGGGGCGTCGAGGTGACGATGCGCATCGTCGACCTGCCGGCCGGCACCGCCACCGCCAAGAGCATGACCCCGGGCGCTCCGCAGATCCTGGCGCTGCTGAAGGCCATCGTCGAGACCGGTCGTCCGCCGCTGGGCACGCGGCTGATGTACCGCATGTTCAGCGTGCTGGAGTTCGTGCTGCCCAAGCGCACGCGCAGCGAGCACTGGCCTCTGTGACCCCATCGACGACCCCCGAGGAGACACCGACATGAGCGACCCCAGCGCTGCCACCGCCACCCAGGTCCGGAACATCGAAGCCAAGACCGGCAAGAGTCTGGCCGAACTGGCCGCGATGATCGCCGCGAGTGGCCTCACCAAGGTCAGCGAGCAGCGCAGCCACCTGATGCAGACGCTGGGCCTGGGCTATGGCGACGCCAACGCGGTGGCGATCCTCGCCAAGCAGGCGGCCAGCGCACCGGCCGCGACGGTCGATCCGCTGGATGCCCTCTACAGCGGCAAGAAGGCGCCGCTGCGTGTGCTGCACGACGCGCTGATGAGCCGGATCGCGGCCCTGGGCCCGTTCGAGACCGCGCCCAAGCAGGCCTACGTCAGCCTGCGCCGCAAGAAGCAGTTTGCGATGCTCGGCCCGGCGACGCAGACGGCCATCGAACTGGGTCTCAATGCGAAGGGCCTGACCGGCACGCCACCACGTCTGAAGGTCATGCCCGCGGGCAGCATGTGCAGCCACACGGTTCGACTTTCGGACGTCGGCGCGATCGACGACGAACTGATGGGCTTCGTCCGCCAGGCCTACGACGCAGCCGGCTGAGCACCCAGCCGGCTGGCGTCAGAACCCGACCCGCAGGCCCGCACTCAGTGCCCGGGCCGGCAGCGGCGACAGGCGACGGACGTTCTCGTTGGTCGTCGCGTTGTAGGCCCGTTCATTGCCCAGGTTGCCGAGCTTGGCAAACCACAGCGCATCACTGCCACCCAGGCGCGTGCGCCACGACAGCGACACGTCGACCAGGGTGCTGGCCGGCGTGCTGCTGTCGACGGCCGGGACGCGACCCTGCCGGCCGTTGTGGTTCACGTCGATGCGGGCCGTCAGGCCGCCGCGCTCGACGCCCAGCGACAGGCCCAGGCGCCACGGGGCGATGCGCGGCAGCGGCTCGCCGCGGTCACGGTCGGTGGCGCGCACGAGGTCGTAGCGCCACTGGCTGTGCAGCACCCAGCCGGCCATCGCATGGCGCTGCCGCCATTCGGCCTCCAGGCCTTGCAGCCGCGCGCGCACCGGCTCGAAGCGGTACAGCGGCACGCTGTCCGGCGTGTCCGGTGGCACGATGTCGCCGGCCTCGTCGACCTGCTCGCCGGTGTCGCGCAAGGCGATGTAGCGCGCAAAGCGGGCCGACCAGGCGGCGATGCGCAAGCGGCCGTCGGTCGCCTGGCGTTCGAGTGCCAGTTCGAGCGCCTGGCCGCGCTCGGCACCCAGGCCCGGGTCGCCACGCTCGAAGGTGCCGGTGGCCGCGTGCACACCGTTGGCAAACAGCTCGGCCGCGCTCGGTGCGCGCTGGTTGCGGCTGGCCTGGCCGCTGACCGCCCACCCATGACCCAGCGCGTAGCGCTGCGCCAGCGACAGGCTGGCCAGCGAGAACCGCCGGCCGGCTGCGGCGCCGAACTTGGGCTCGGCCGGGTCGGCGTCCCCGCGTGAATCGACCTGCGTGCGTTCCAGCCTCAACCCGGCGCTGGTGGTGCTGGGGCCGGCGACAAACTCCTCGAGCACAAACACACCCTCGCGACGCGTCTGCGTGCTCGGCACGAAGGCCTCTTCGCCAAGGGCCGAAAACCGCCCACGTTCGACCTGCACGCCCAGCACCCCCTTGAGCCCTGCGAGAGGCCGGTGGGCGGCCTCCAGTCGCAACTCGCCACCGCGGTTCTTGAAGGTGGTACCGATCTCGCCACTGCCTTCGATCTCGCGGTGTTCGTAGTCGGCCACCTGGCCGTGCAGGCGCAATGCCGACAGCCAGCCCGTTCCCGGCGTCCACTCGCCCTCCAGCCGCACCTGGTTGCGGTGCATGTCGATGCTGACGTCGGGCTCGGCGACCACGCCGTACTCGCTGCGGTGGCGGTCAAAGGCCAGGCCGATGCGGCCCTCGCCAAAGAACCAGGACGCACCCACGGCACCGCCCTGGGCGCGGCTGTCGGAGTTGCGAACCCGCTGGGTGACCGGCAAGGTCTCGCCGTCGGCGACAGGCGCAAACGAAGGCGCGCGTTGCAGACCGGCGTCGCGCAGGTGCAGGTCGGCATGCCAGGCCATGGACGCGCCACCGCCTTCGATCAGCGCCGCCGCCGACCGCTCGGAGGCCGCGCCGCCCAGCCGAAGTTCTGCCGCACCACCGAAGCCGGCGATGCGCCGCTGCGGGACGCGGTTGTCCAGCACGTTGACGACACCGCCGATGGCGCTGCCGCCATACAGCAAGGCCGCGGGCCCGCGCAGGACCTCGATCCGGGTCGCGATCAACGGATCGGTGGGCACCGCATGGTCGAAGCTCAGCGCCGAGGCATCGAGCGACGCGTTCGAGTTGCTCATCACGCGCACCCGCTCGCCGTCCAGACCGCGGATCACGGGCCGGCTGGCGGTGGGGCCGAAGCGCGTGGCCGCAACACCGGGCAGGCCGTCCAGCGTCTCGCCCAGCGATCCGCTGCGGCGTTGCACGAGTTCATCACCCGCGAGCACCGAAACCGGTGCCGAGAGGGTCTCGCTGCGCAAGGGGTTGCCGGTGATGACGATGGTCTGCAGCGGAGCCGGTGCGGCAGCGGTCTGGGCCAGCACGCCCAAGGGCAAGGCAGCGGCGAGCGCCAGCGGTGTCAGCCGCCAGGAAGTGGAAGGATTCATGTCGAGGACTCGAAAAGAGAGGGGCCAGGCGCAAGCACACGGGCCTGTTTTCAAGGCACGGATGCAGGCGGCGGCAAAGATCCCGCAGCACCGGGCGCCAGGCGTCAGGCGGCCGGTGGGCAGGTCACGGGGGTTTCAGCTTGAAACGTCCACCGGGTCGGGCGGCCCGCGGGCCTGGTAGCCGGCCATCGGGGCCGGCGGCACGACGGCACCGTCGCGCGTGACCGGCGCGGTCGCATCGCCCAATGGCGGCAGGGCCAGCGGCGGCAATGGCGAAACCAGCTCCTGGCCCAGGCCGTCGAACAGCTGGCACTGCTCGCTGCCCGCTTCGTGGCCGAATGCGAGGTCGCTCTCGTGAGCATGCCCGTGACCCTGGCCGTGGTCGTGGTCATGTCCGTGGTCGTGGTCATGCCCGTGGCCATGACCCGCGGCGGACCACGCGGGCGCATGCGACTCCGGATGCAAGGTGCCGTGCACCAGCCCCAGCGTCTGTGCCGCCAGAAGACCCAGCACCCACGCGAACCACAGCGCCCAGGGTGGGCGACGGTGGGCCGTGAAAGGGGCAGAAGGGCGCATCGGACGGACCAGCTTACGTGAGCTGTCAAGCCGGGCCGGCAGAATCGGCCGCCATGACCTCCACATCCTCCTCCCCAAATCTGCTCGACCTGCTCAAGGCCCAGACCACGGTCGTGGCCGACACCGGCAACTTCAAGCAGCTCGCGCAGTTCGCGCCGCGCGACGCGACCACCAACCCGTCGCTGATCCTGAAGGCGGTGCAGAGCGCCGACTACGCGCCGCTGCTGGCCGAGGTCGTGGCGCAGAACGCCGGCCGGTCGCTGCCCGAGATCGTCGATGCGACCTTGGTCCGCTTCGGCCTGGAGATCCTGAAGGTCGTGCCGGGTCGCGTGTCGACCGAAGTCGATGCCCGGCTGTCTTTCGACGTCGACGCCATGGTGGCACGGGCCCAGGGCCTGATCGCGCGCTATGCGGACGCCGGCATTGCCCGCGAGCGGGTGCTGATCAAGGTCGCCGCGACCTGGGAAGGCATCCGCGCGGCCGAGCGGCTCGAGCGCGACGGCATCCACTGCAACCTGACGCTGCTGTTCGCGTTCTGCCAGGCGGTGGCCTGCGGCGACGCCGGCGTACAGCTGATCTCGCCTTTTGTCGGCCGCATCTACGACTGGCACAAGAAGACCGCCGGCAGCGCCTGGGACGAGGCCGCGATGGCCGGCGCCCAGGACCCCGGCGTGCAGTCGGTGCGCCGGATCTGGCAGCACTACAAGCGCTTTGGCGTTGCCACCGAGGTCATGGGCGCGAGCTTCCGCAACACCGGGCAGATCGTGGCCCTCGCCGGCTGCGATCTGCTGACGATCAGCCCCGAGCTGCTGGCGCAGTTGCAGGCCAGCGCCGGCCCGCTGCCCCGCGCGCTCGACCCGGCCACGGCGCAGGCCCTGGACCTGCCCGAGATCCACTACCGCGCCACCGACGAAGCCGCGTTCCGCTACGCGCTGAACGACGACGCGATGGCGACCGAGAAGCTGGCCGAAGGCATCCGCGCCTTTGCGGCCGACGCGGCCCGACTCGACGCGCTGATCGTGGGTCTGCAAGGCTGAGGGCCCGACGATGTCGCCCCCCACCTTCGTCCGTTGCGACCGCAGCCCGGCCTGGGCCGCGTTGCGCCAGCACTTCGACAGCACCGGTCGCCAGCTGGACCTGCGCCGCGCCTTCGGCAACGAACCGCAGCGTTTTGAGCGTTGGTCGCTGCAGGCCCCGCAGGTGTTTGCCGACCTGTCCAAGAACCTGATCGACGAGGTCACCGTCGCGCACCTGATCGCGCTGGCGCACGAGACCGGCGTGCTGGCCCGGCGAGACGCGATGTTTGCCGGCGCCGAGATCAACTCCACCGAAGGCCGCGCCGTGCTGCACACCGCGCTGCGGGCGCCCAAGGGCGCGGCAACGCCGTTCAATGCCGAAGTGCATGGCGTGCTCGACGCGATGCTGGCGTATGCCGAGTCGGTGCGGGGCCGGGTGCGGGCGGGCGAGATCTCCGACGTGCTGAACATCGGCATCGGCGGCAGCGACCTCGGCCCGGCGATGGCGACGATCGCGCTGCAGGCCCACGCGCTGCCGGGGCTGCGCTCGCACTACGTCAGCAATGTCGACGGCCATGACATCACGCCCGTGCTGGCGGCCCTGGACCCCCGGAAGACGCTCGTCATCGTCGCCAGCAAGACCTTCACGACGCAGGAGACGATGGCCAATGCGGCCATCGCGCGCCAGTGGTTCCTGGCCGGCAGCGGCCTGGGCGAGGCGGGCATCGCGCGCCACTTCGCGGCGACGACGACGAACGTGTCCGCCGCAGCGGCTTTCGGCATCGCGACGACCTTCGGCTTCTGGGACTGGGTGGGCGGGCGCTACTCGCTGATGAGCGCGATCGGCCTGCCGGTGGCGGTGGCCATCGGCGAGTCGAACTTCCGCGCCCTGCTGGCTGGCGCGCACGCGATGGACCGCCACTTTGCCGAGGCCGAACCCGCGGGCAACCTGCCGCTGCTGCTGGGCCTGATCGACGTCTGGTACCGCAACTTCCACGGCTTCACAAGCCGCTCGGTGGCGCCGTACCACCAGGGCCTGCGCCGGCTGCCGGCCTACCTGCAGCAGCTCGAGATGGAAAGCAACGGCAAGTGCGTCGACGAAGCCGGCGAACCGTTGCCCTTCGGCACCAGTCCGGTCGTCTGGGGCGAGCCGGGTACCAACGGCCAGCACGCCTACTTCCAGATGCTGCACCAGGGCACGGACGTGGTGCCGGTGGAGTTCATCCTCGTCAAGCATCCCGATCACCCGCATGCCGACCTGCACACCAAGCTGCTCGCCAACGGCCTGGCGCAGAGCCAGGCGCTGATGCTGGGCAAGTCCGCGGCCGAGGCCTTGGCCGAGAAGGCGCCCACCGCCAGCGCGACGCTGGACCGCCAGGTGCTGGCCGCGCACCGCAGCTTCCCCGGCAACCGGCCGAGCACGACCCTGGTGCTGGACCGGCTGGACCCGGCCAGCCTGGGCGCCTTGATCGCGATGTACGAGCACCGCGTCTTCACCAGCGCTGCGGTCTGGGGCATCAACGCCTTCGACCAATGGGGCGTCGAGCTCGGCAAGGCGCTGTGCAACGCGCTGCTGCCACGGCTCGCCAGCGGCGACACGTCGGGGCTGGATGCGTCCACCGCGGGCCTGCTGAGGCAGTTGACGTCATGACGACGCTGCGCATCGTCTTCGACCTCGGTGCCGTGGTGCTGCGCTGGCAGCCCCGCGAGGTGCTGCGCACGGCGCTGGGCCCGCGCATCGCCAGCGATGCCGACGCCGCGCACTGGGAACGCGAGATCTTCCAGTCCTACGGCGGCGATTGGGGCGACTTTGACCGCGGCACGGTCGAAGTGCCCGACCTGGTCCGCCGCATCGCCGCGCGCAACGGCCTGGCCGCGTCGGAAGTGCAGGCCGTGGTGGACCACGTGCCCGAGGCCCTGCAGCCCATCCCCGAGACCGTGGCGCTGATCGACGCGCTACACGGCGCCGGCTACCGGCTGCACTACCTGTCCAACATGCCGGCGCCCATTGCTGCCGTGCTGGAAGCCCGCGAGCCGGTGTTCCGCCGCTTCACCAGCGGCGTGTTCTCCGGCCGCGTGCAGCTGGCCAAGCCCGATGCCGCGATCTTCGAGCTGGCGGCCCGCCGCTTCGAGGCCGAGCCGGAGACTCTGGTGTTCCTGGACGACCACGAGCCCAACGTCGCCGCCGCCCGCGCCTGCGGCTGGCAGGCGCAGCACTTCACGACCGCAGCGCAGGCGGCTGTCGGATTGCAGCGGGCCGGGGTCCAGTGCTAGGCCCAACCCGGGCGCAGGCGGCTCAGGCCCGGGTCCGGGTCTGGCGCTGGTGTGTCAGCAAGGCCGCCACGCCCAGGGCCATCAGCAGCCAGGTGCCGGGCTCGGGCACCGGTGGGGTGTCGAAGTGCGCTTTCACGGTGAGAAAGTGGCCCAGGTCGCCGAGTGACGGGTTGCCGGGACCGGTGTAGTAGCCAGCCGCGAGTGACGACGCCTCGGGTGCGCGGCCAAATTGGGCGAAGGCCGTGGCTTGCAACAAACCCGGCGTGACGGCATCCGCGTACAAGCGCTGTTCGCTGCTCAGCACGACCAGAAAGCTGCGCGTACCGATCCAGTGCCCGACCTCGGCGCGACGGCGGTCGTTGAGCACGGCCTCGTCGCTGAGGTTCATCGACGAGCTGACCAGATGTGCCGCCGTGGTGAGCCCGGGCAGCTCGATGGGATGCGGCTCAAACGCCGGGTAGACCGACACCTCGAGCGACGGCATCGACGCATTCGAAGAGCCGGACGCGGCGCCTTGATCGGCCTTCAGCACACCTCGCAGCACCTGCTCCAGGCGCAAGGTGTATCCCTGCGACAAGGGGTCCTGCACCGTGAAGCTCAGGCCGAAGTCCAGATGGGCGCTCGCAGTGGGCCGGATAGTGCCGCCGAAAGCGCCGGCGAACCACGACAGCCGGTGCTCGAAGCTGACGACATGGCCATCGCGCACCGGGCTGCTGGTGGCGGTGCGCGAGTTGAACTCGGCCACCGAGTACGGCGCGTTCTGAATGATGATGGCCACGCTGGTCCTGGAGCTCGAACCCGC
>JAJTGU010000221.1 GCA_021297985.1 Rubrivivax sp. | reverse complement strand
TCGATGCGTCGATGCGGTGCAGGGCAAGGTGGCCTGGAACCGGGCCGGCACCACGGCCTGGGCGGCCGACAACGTGCAGCGTCTGTGCCGCGGCAGCACGAGCCCGGAAACGACCATCGCCTGCTTCCAGGCCGAGATCCGCAACCACGACAACTGGAGCCGCGCCATCGCGGCTTGTGCGGCGCCGGCGACCCCGGCAGTCTCGCCGGTGCCGGTGCCGGTGCCGGTGCCGACACCGAACCCGACGCCGGTGGTGGCTGGCGGGTTCCCGGCCAACGAGACCGAACGTCGCTGCGCGCAATCGGTCCAGGGTCGTGTGGCCTGGAACCGCGCGGGCAGCAACCAGTGGGCACCGGGCAACCTGCAACGGCTGTGCCGCATTGCGGCCAGCTTCGAGACCACGGTGGTGTGTTTCCAGGCCGAGATCAGGGCCCACGACGACTGGAACCGCGGCCTCACGGCCTGTGCCGCCCAGGTGGGCTCGCCCACAGCCAACATCGCGGCGCTGGGCCTGGTGCAGGGCGGGCGCTTGGTCGGCGAGATGCGGCGCGCAGGACCGGGCCGGTGGTTCGAGCTGACGACCAATGGCTCGGTGGCCTTCAGCTTCGACGAAGTGCAGGCCGATGCCTGGACCATCGTGCTCGTGGATCGCAGCCGCAACGTGACGCTGCGGCTGGACCTGCGGGTCGGCAAGGTGTTCTACAGCGCTGCTGGCGCGCCTTTTGTGCCGCTGTACGACATACGGAAACCGGCGCCTGCGGGATCGCCGGGGATCGACGCCGCGCCGCCTCCGGCCGTCGCCGCGACATCGACTCCCGGTTGGACTTTCACGCCGGGGCCTTCACCCGCAACGACACCCGCAACGACACCCGCAACGACACCCGCAACGACACCGGCTCCCGGGTGGACCTTCACACCGGCGCCCGCGGCGACGCCGGCTCCCGCACCGTCACCCGCACAGGCACCCATCCCCGTGTCCGTGCCTGTGCCCGTCGCGACACCCGTGGTCGAGGCCAGCAAGGAGCCCGTCTGCATCGCCGTCGTCGGCCTGGCCCAGACCGGTCTGCCGGTTGGCGAGCTTCGCCGCGCCGGCCCGCGCGAATGGTTGGAGAACGGCACCGCCGGGGCCGTGCCGCGCCACTTCGAGGAGGCCGGCCGCGACTCTGGCTCGATGGTGCTGTTCGACCGCAGCCGCAACGTCACGCTGCGGCTGGACTTTCGCACCGGCAAGGTGCTGCGTGGAGAGTCCGGCGGGCCGCTGGTCGAGATGTACGAGATCCAGCGCCTGGACACCGGCTCGTGCACCGGGCGATGACGCCGTCGGCACCCTCGACCGAGCAACTGGACCGCCTGGCTGGCGGCATGAAGCTCGCGCTCGACCAGGCCCACAACGCCCTGCTGGTCGGTGAGGTCCCGGTGGGCGCGGTGATCGCACGCGAGCGCGCCGACGGGACGTTCGAGGTGGTCGCGACCGGCTACAACCGGCCGATCACCACGCACGACCCGACCGCGCACGCCGAGATCGTGGCCCTGCGTCATGCCGCCACGCTGCTGGAGAACTACCGCCTTCCCGAGTGCACGCTGTTCGTGACGCTGGAGCCTTGTGCGATGTGCTCGATGGCGCTGCTTCACGCCCGCTTCAAGCGGGTCGTCTTCGGGGCGCCGGATCCCAAGACCGGCGCTGCCGGTTCGCTGCTGAACCTGTTTGCCATGCCCCAGCTGAACCACCAGACCGAACTGGTGGGTGGTGTGCTCGCCGAACCCTGCGGTCGGCTGCTGCGCGAATTCTTTGCCGAACGCAGGCGCCAGCAGAAAGCCGAACGGGAGACGCCCGTCGAGCCTCCCATCCCGGTCGGCGATGTCCAGGTCCTGGATGCCGATCGCCTGCCCCCCACTTGAGCCGCCATGCCGTCCCTGACCCTGTTCAACCCTTCGGGCGTGGTGCTGCAGCCACCGCGTGTTCGCCTGGCCACGCGTCGCCTGCAGGGCCTGGGATTCGACGTTTCCGTGGACGACAGTGCATTGGCCCGCGCCAAGCGGTTTGCCGGTGACGACGACACCCGGCTGGCCGCCGTGGATCGTGTCGCCAAGGCCGCGCCTGACGTGGCGCTGGCGGTGCGCGGCGGGTACGGACTGAGCCGTCTGTTGCCGCGTCTGCCCTGGAAGCGAATCGCCAGCAGTGTCGACCGCGGCACGCGCTGGGTCGGCCACAGCGACTTCACGGCACTGCAGTGCGGACTGTTCGCCACCACCGGCGCCGCCAGCTGGTCCGGGCCCATGGGCACCGACCAGTTCGGCTGCCCCGACGACGAAGGCGGGCTCGACGAGGTCACGGCCGACTGCTTTGCCGAGGCCATGCGGGGTGAGCTCGAGGCGGTTGGTTTTCACACCGATCCCGGCCAAGACGGGCTGGACCGACGCGGCCTGATCTGGGGCGGCAACCTCGCGATGCTGTGCTCCTTGCTCGGCACCCCGTGGTTCCCGCGGGGGGAGCAGGTCAAGGGCGGCTTGTTGTACCTGGAAGACGTCAACGAGCGTCCGTTCCGGATCGAGCGAATGCTGCTGCAGCTGTTGCACGCCGGTGTGCTGGGCCAGCAGCGTGCGGTGCTGCTGGGCCACTTCACGAACTTCAAGCCCAGTCCGGCTGATCGCGGCTACCGCTTGACCGACGCCATCAACCACCTTCGTGCGGCAACCCGTGTGCCGGTCCTGACAGGTCTGCCGATGGGCCACGTGCCGCTGATCGTGACCTTGCCGTTCGGCCGGCCCGGGCGGCTGCTGGTCGACGGCCGGCAGGCCCTTCTGGGCTGGTAGCCGCCCCGGGGAACACCCGCGCCCGTTGCGGGCGGCCGGCTGCCTAGAATCGCCCCAGCTTCTTGAGGGTTTTCATGCGGTTCGGTGGCTGGTTTCGCAATGGGGCAGCGGCGGGCGTTGCGCTGGGGCTGCTCGTCGGTTGCAACAACAACCCCTGGCCCGAAGGCTCGGCTTCGAGCAACACGATCTTCTCCGCGGCGATCGAGAACTCGCCCCGTCACCTGGACCCCACCGCCTCGTACTGGTCCAACGACACCGCGTTCACGTACCAGGTCTACGAGCCGCCTTACGGCTACCACTTCTTCAAGCGGCCGTTCCAGCTCGAGCCCAAGTCGGCGGCGGCAGTCGCCAAGCCCTACTACCTGGACAAGAACGGCCAGCGCCTGCCGGACGACGCGCCGGCCGAGCAGATCGCGCAGAGCGTCTACGACGTGCCGATCAAGCCCGGCATCCTGTTTGCACCGCACCCGGCGTTTGCGAAGGACGAGCGCGGCCAATACCGCTACCACGCGATGCGGCCGGGCGAGCTCGGCCGGCGACTCCGGCCGGGCGACTTCGAGCACCAGGGCACGCGCGAGCTGGTGGCCGAGGACTTCGTCTACGCGCTCAAGCGCCACGCCACGACCCGCATCACGGCACCGATCTTCTCGGTCTTTGCCGAGTACGTGGTCGGCCTGCGCGAGCTCGGCGAGACGGTCAAGAAAGAAGACGCCAAGCTGCGCCAGGGCCTGGACCCGGCGAGCCTGGACAAGCCCATGCTCGACTTCCGCCGCTGGCCGATGGAGGGCGCCAGCGCGCCTGAGAAGCACCTGCTGCGCATCCGCATCAAGGGCAAGTACCCTCAGTGGAGCTACTGGATGCAGATGACCTTCCTGGCCCCGGTGCCCTGGGAGGCCGATGCCTTCTACGCCCAGCCCGGCATGGCCCAGGCGGGGCTGAGTCTGGACCGCTGGCCGGTGGGCACGGGGCCGTACATGGTCACCGAGTGGATCCAGGACCGCACCCACGAGATGGTGCGCAACCCCCATTACCGCGGCGAGCCTTTCCCCTGCGAGGGCATGCCCGACGACGTGGCCAAAGGCCTGTTGGCCGACTGCGGCAAGAAGACGCCGTTTGTCGATCGCATCGTCATCACCGTCGAGCGTGAGGCCGTGTCGCGGCGCGGCAAGTTCCGCCAGGGCTACTACGACCTCGACGTCTTCGAGCGCACCGACACCGGGATGGAGATGCGCGTCGAGATGCAGGACAGCGACGACGTGCGGGCCGAGTACGAAGCGCGTGGCTTCAGGCTCGACAAGTTCTCCGACGTCAACAGCTACTTCATCGGCTTCAACATGCTCGATCCGGTGCTCGGCCACGGCGGCACGCCGGCCGAAGCCGCGCGCAACCGCAAGCTGCGCCAGGCGATCTCGATCGCCATCGACTGGGAGGAGTACAGCAAGGTCTTCCCGAAGAAGGGCGGCGACGCCGCGCAAGGCCCGCTGCCGCCAGGCATTTTCGGCTCGCGCGAGGGCACGGCAGAGGGCACCAACCCGGTGACCCACGTCTGGAAGGACGGCGTGGCCCAGCGTCGCAGCATTGCCGAGGCCAAGAAGCTGCTTGCCGATGCCGGCTACCCGAAAGGCCGCGACGCCACCACCGGCCGGCCGCTGGTGCTGAACTACGACGTCTACTACCCCAACACGCCGGATCGCAAGCCTGAGATCGACTGGGTCGTGCGCCAGTTCGCCAAGATCGACATCCAGCTCGAGGTGCGCGCCACCGACAACAACCAGTTCCAGGACAAGGTGCGCAAGGGCAAGTACCAGGTGTTCTGGCTGGGCTGGAACGCCGACTACCCCGACGCCGAGAACTTCCTGTTCCTGCTCTACGGCCCCGCGGGCAAGACCAAGTTCGACGGCGAGAACACCTCCAACTACGCCAGCCCGGAGTACGACTCCCTCTTCGCCAGGATGAAGTCGCTCGACGACGGCCCCGAAAAACAGGCCCTGGTCGACCGCATGGTGCGGCTGGCGCAAGAGGACGCGCCCTGGACGATGGGCTTCTTCCCGTTCGCCTCGGCGGCAACGCAGGGCTGGATCCACAACTACAAGCCTGCGGTGCTGATCCGCGACCACGCCCGCTACCTGCGACTCGACAGTGCCTCCCGCGCGGCAAAGGTCGCGGACTGGAACCGCCAGGTGTGGTGGCCGATGCTGGCCTTGCTGCTGCTGGGCGTGGCAGGTGGGGTCGGTGCCTGGCGCAGCTTCAAGCGCCGCGAGCGGCTGAGCGGACGCGGCCAGTTCGTGGCTGGGGCCGACAGCACCGGGACAGCGGCCGGGCAGGGGGCCGACTGACACCATGCTGCGCTACATCGCACGCCGCGTCTTCTACGGTTTCCTGATCCTGCTGGGCGTCAACCTGGCGACGTTCTTCCTCTTCTTCACGCTGAACACACCCGACGACATGGCGCGCCTGAACCTGGGCGGCAAGCGGGTTTCGCAAGAGGCCATCGAGAAGTGGAAGACCGAGCGCGGCTACGACAAGCCGCTGTACCTGAACGCTGCGCGCGACGGCAGCGCGCGCGTCACCGACACCATCTTCTGGGAACGCTCGGTCTCGCTGTTCACGTTGAACTTCGGCCGTGCCGACGGCGAGTCCGCCGGCAGCATCGGCCAGGAGGTCGCCAGCCGCATGTGGGTCAGCCTGCAACTGGCGCTGCCGCTGTTCGTCCTGCAGGTATTCGCGTCGACAGCGTTTGCACTGCTGCTGGTGATGTTCCGGCACACCGCGCTGGACTTCTGGGGCATCGTCGCCTGCGTGCTGATGCTGTCGATCTCGAGCCTGTTCTATATCATCGTCGGCCAGTTCCTGTTCTCGCGCGTGCTGATGCTGGCGCCGATCTCGGGCTACGCGCCAGGCTGGGACGTGGTGAAGTTCCTGGTGCTGCCCGTGCTGCTGTCTCTGCTGTCGCGGCTGGGGAGCGAAGCGCGGCTGTACCGCGCGATGTTCCTGGAGGAGATGTCCAAGGACTACGTGCGGACCGCGCGTGCCAAGGGGCTGGCCGAGCACATCGTGCTGGGTCGCCATGTGCTGCGCAATGCGCTGATCCCGATCATCACCAGTGCGGGCAGTTACCTGCCGTACGTCTTTCTGGGCAGCCTGGTGTTCGAGAGCTTCTTCGGCCTGCCAGGGCTGGGCGCCTACGTCATCGAGGCCATCGGCAAGCAGGACTTCGCGATCGTGCGGACCATGGTCTTCCTGGGCTCGCTGCTGTACATCGCGACCTTCGTGCTGCTCGACATCGCGTACTCGTGGGCCGACCCCCGCGTGCGCCTGGGCTGACGACGAGGACACCGCCGCCATGCCCAAGATCGTGATCCTGTGGACCGACGCCGCGATGTGGCTGTTGATGATCGCCCTCGTCGCCTACGCCGCGTGGGTGCTCAGGAGCCCGGCCCGCAGTGGCAACTGGAGGCGGGTCTTCCAGAGCCCGTCGGCGCTGGCCTCCAGCGTCGTGCTCGCGCTGTGCCTGGGCGTGACCCTGCTCGACAGCGTGCACTACCGGCCGCTGCTGCCGCCGGCGCCCGGCACGGCGGTGGGCGCTGGGCCGCAGTACGACACCCGCACGATGTCGCTGCTCGATGCGCTGATGGCCGATCTGGTCGCAGCGCGCGAGACCACCTACTCACGGCCGCTGGCCTACCTCGGGTTCACGAAGGAGACGACGGAAAGCGCCGACGGCACGGTCACGCGCACCGCCCCGCGCCTGCAGTTCGGGGGCTCGCACCTGAAGGACCCGCAAGCCGACTGGGCTGGTGACGTGCTGGGCCGCGCATTCATCGGCCTGCTCGGCGGGCTGTTGGTGGCCGCGCTGCTGTCGGCGCTGGCCGTTGCCGCCGTCGCCCGAACGCGGCGCGCGTCCTGGCGCGAGGCGGCCCTGCAGGTGCTGCACGGCGAAGGCGCGATCCCGTGGCGCGCGGCGCTGGCCGTGCTGTGGGTGCTGGGCGCGGTGGCCGGTCCGGCGACGGCGCTGTCCGGCCCCTACCACCTGATGGGCACCGACCTCACCGGCAACGACGTGCTGTACCAGGCGCTCAAGAGCATCCGCACGGCCTTTGTCATTGGCACGCTGGCGACCATCGCGACGTTGCCCTTGGCCGTGGTGCTGGGCATCGTGGCCGGCTACTTCAAGGGTTGGGTCGACGAGCTCGTGCAGTACGTCTACACCGTGCTCAGCTCGGTGCCCAACGTGCTGCTGATCGCGGCCTGCGTGCTGATGGTGCAGGTCTACCTGGACAAGAACCCCGAGCTCTTCGAGACCGGCACGGAGCGGGCCGATGTCAAGCTCTTCCTGCTGTGCGCCGTGCTCGGCCTGACCGGCTGGGCCGGGCTGTGCCGCCTGCTGCGCGCCGAGACGTTGAAGCTGCGCGAGCTGGAGTACGTCCAGGCTGCCCACGCCTTCGGTGTCGGACACGGCCGCACGATGCTGCGGCACATCTTCCCCAACGTCGCCCACCTGATGCTGATCGTCACCGTGCTCGAGTTTTCGGCGCTGATCCTGTACGAGGCGGTGCTGAGCTACGTCGGTGTCGGGGTCGACCCGTCCATGAACAGCTTCGGCGGCATGATCAACTACGCCCGCGTCGAGATGAGCCGCGACCCGGTCGTGTGGTGGAGTTTTGCGGCGGCCTTCGGCTTCATGGTCACGCTGGTGCTGGCTGCCAACCTGTTTGCCGACGGCGTGCGCGACGCCTTCGACCCGCGCTCACGCTCGTTCCGGCCGCGGCTGTCGCGACGCAAGCCGGCACAGCCGACACTTTCGGCCTGATGCACGCGTGAAGGCCCCACGATGCTGAACATCCAGGACCTGCACGTCGCGCTCGATGCCGAGGCCGGCCTTGTGCGCGCGATCGCCGGGCTCGACCTGGCCGTTGAACGCGGCGAGACCTTTGCCCTGGTCGGCGAGAGCGGTTGCGGCAAGAGCATGACGGCGCTGGCGCTGATGCGCCTGCTGCCCGACAACGGCCGCGTCACCGCCGGCCGCATCGCGGTCGATGAAGGGCGTGAACCCGGCGTGGACTGGCTCGACCTGCCTGAAGCCGCGATGCGCCGCGTGCGGGGCGGACGGATCGGCATGATCTTCCAGGAGCCGGCCACCAGCCTGAACCCGGTGATGCGGGTCGGTGACCAGATCGTCGAGGCCATCGAGACGCACACCGCGCTGCGCGGCGCGGCCGCACGCGCCAAGGCCATCGACTGGCTGCGCAGGGTCGGCATCCCGGAACCCGAGCGCCGGATCGACGAGTACCCGTTCCGCATGAGCGGCGGCCAGAAGCAGCGCGTGATGATCGCGATGACGCTTGCCACCGAGCCGGACTTCCTGGTT
>JAJTGU010000125.1 GCA_021297985.1 Rubrivivax sp. | reverse complement strand
TCCAGGAACCGTTGCAACGTGATCGGCGCTTGTGCCTCTCGGCGCTGCTCGCCGGAGCGGTGTCGGCTTGCGGCGGCGGCAGTGAAGTGGTGGCGCCAACTGGCATGAACCCCGGGGTCTCTGGCGCCGACGCCGAACGCGCCAGCCCGACGGCGGTCACCGGCAGCGCCCGGTCGTCGTTGCAACGGGTGGCGCCGTCAGACTCGCCGCTCGGCAGCCCCCTGGTGCCTGCCAACCCGTTGCGCAACTATGTCTTCGGTCCCAACCAGATCCAGCCGACCGCCGACACTGCGATGGCCAACGTCGGCATGGGCGAAGCCGCGCTCAAAGGGATCACCACCGGGTGGGCCAACACCGCATTGGGTGACAACGCGATGGGTCGCCAGCAGTCGGGCCTGAACTGCGTGGCCCTGGGTTCTGTCGCCATGTTTGCGGCGGTCCACGCGATCGATTGCACGGCCATCGGTTCCGGTGCCTTGCAAGCCGCCGTGGATGGCGTCGGGGGCACGGCAATCGGTCGCCTGGCCTGCGCGTCCCTGACCAGTGCCAACAACAACACCGGCATCGGAGCCCACGCCATGAGGCTTGCAGTCTCCGGCATCGGGAACACCGCCGTCGGCTACAAGGCGTCCGAGTCCAACGTCGAAGGGAGCGGCAACGTTGCGGTGGGCGCGCATGCTGCGCGCTGGGTGCCAGGAGGCGACCGCAATGTCGCGATCGGGTTCTATGCCTTGGGCGATGCGCGTGGACAAAGCAGCGACAACGTGGCGGTGGGAGCCAATGCCTTGTTGTCCGCCACCGGCGGGCGCAACACCGCGGTCGGCTCCGGAGCGGGTCAGCGCCTGAGCACAGGAAGCGGAAACGTGTTCATCGGATTCCTGGCCGGTGCCGACGAGCGCCAGAACCCGGAGGCCTCCAACTCCATCGCCATCGGCGACGGGTCCTACACCACCGGCAGCAATCAGATCGTGCTTGGCAATGACCGCACCGAAACCGTGATCCTCGGCGGTGTTGCCTTCACGCGGTCGCAGCTTTCCCAGCTCGCCGCGCTGGCATCCAAGATCAGGCGCTGACAGGACGCCTCAGGGTTTTTGGTGCGAAGCTCCTCCTTGTCTATGGAGGCGGCCGGATCGTCCCGGCTCGCCCACACCGGGCTCCTGGTGTTGTTCCCCGGCTTCTTTGTCTATCACGCGCTGGTGGACCTGGGGCTTCCGCCTGTGCTCGGCGGCTACTCGGTGTTGGCCGCCGCGTTGATGGTGCCCGTCGTTCTGCTGGCCTACACGATGTCCCTGCGGGAACGCGGCGCGGTGTGGATGGACATCGCGCTGGCGTTGCTGCTGGCCTGGACCTTGGTTGCGATGGGCATGGCCGCCGGTCGCAACCGGGCCCCGGCCATCGTCGTGTCCTACGCAGGCGCGATGATCCAGTGGGTGGCGCTGTATGGCGTGGCCCGGAGTCTGGCCTTGGGCAGCCCGCGTCTGAATCGGTGGTGCCAGATCAGCTGGTGGTTGATGACGCTGGTTTCGCTGTCCAGTCTGTCGCTCGAAAACCTGCTCCAGGGCACCCTGGGCCTGGGCGTCCTGGAAGATGACGAGTCGCTGGCGAACTACCAGGACTTCGGACTCCTGTACCTGATCGTGACTCTGCTGTGTATCGCACTCTCGGAGCGGGCCTGGTTTCGCTGGGGTGTGCTGGTGGTCTCCGTCGCGATCCTGTTCCTGAACGGAGCGCGTTCGGAGTTTGCTGCGCTGGTGCTGGGGGTGTTCATGCTGGCGGTGCTGCGGTCGCGTCACCCCTGGCTGCTGGTCCTGGCTGCGGTCGTGGCTGCGCTGGGCATCTGGGCGAGCACGGATGCGCTGGTTGCGCTGTTTCCGGACAACCGGATCGTCGCGCTGGTGGAGTCCAGCTACGAGTACTCAGCCACGGAGCGTCAGGAAATGGCCGAGCACGCTTGGAACCTGGTGCAGACCAGCCCCTTGGCTGGCGACTTCGGCAACTACCGGCCGGGGGAGTACGCCCACAGCATCCTGTCCGCCTGGGTCGACCTGGGCATCGGGGGCTTGCTGTTGATGCTGCTGATGCTGGGCCTGCCGATCCTGGATGCGCTCAGGCGCATGGGTGGGCATGCGGGCGCGATGTCGAACCACCGGAGGGTCATGCTCGTGCTTCTCCTGCTGGCCTTGCTGCTGCTGTTTGTCGCCAAGACCCATACCTACAACCTGTTGCCCTTTGCACTTGGCCTGTACGCCAACGATGCAGCGCAACGACTGCGGCCGATGCCGTCGGCAGCCACGGCATGAAGATCGTGATGTTGTGCGACTTCTACAACGAGTCGCTCGAGTACCAGGAGAACCTCCTGGTCAAGTACTACCGCAAGCACGGGCATGAGGTGACGGTGATCGCCTCGACGTTCGACTCCGTGTTCGATTACTACAACGATCGCCATGACCCGACCTGGCCTTCGAGGACCTACTTCGACCAGGGTGCCAAGGTCGTCAAGCTTCGATACCGCTACAACCTGTTGAACCGGTTGAGGGCCTATACCCGGATCGACGGTCTTCTGGCCGATGAGGCGCCGGACCTGATCTATGTCCACGACATCATGCTCAATCTTCCGGAGTGCGTCGCCTATGTCAGGAAGCACCCGCACTGCCGGATGATCCTCGACTACCACGCGGACTACAGCAATTCCGGCAAGAACTGGTTGTCGCTGAAGCTGCTCCATGGCGTCGCCCGCAAGTGGTTCCTTGACCGTGCTCGGCCCCACCTTGACCGCATCTTCCCCATCGTGCCTGCGGGAGCGGTGTTCCTGAACGAGATCTACGGCGTTCCGATGGACGCGATGGAGGTCCTGCCGCTGGGCGCGGATGTCGATCTCGCCCGCGAGGTCCACGCGCGTGGCGAAAGGGCCACCCTGAGACAGGCGCTTGGATACGCGGACTCCGACATCGTCATCTTCACGGGGGGAAAGCTCGCACCCCCGAAGCGAACCGAGCTGCTGATGGAAGCCATGCGCCGGCTTGCGCATTTGCCGCTGAAGCTGGTGGTCGCTGGCGAGGCCGCCGATGCGGACGCCGAATACATGGCCGGCCTTCGGCGATTGGCCGGCGAGGTGGGCAACGTCCACTTTGCCGGCTGGCTTGGCCGCGAGGACATCTATCGCCATCTCGACATGGCCGACCTCGCGGTGTTCCCGGCCAGCCAGTCGATCCTCTGGCAGCAGGCGATCGCCTGCGGTCTGCCGCTCGTGTGCGGCAACACGGGTCACCAGGACATCTCCTACCTGAACCTGGCCGACAACATCGTGGTCCTGCCGGCCGAGCAGATCCGAGCCGATCGGCTGGCCGGCGAGATCGAGGCCATCGCCGGCCAGCCGACGCGGTTGCAGCAGATGCGCCAGGGAGCTGCGCGCGTCGCAGAGGAGCATCTCGACTGGAATCGGCTGATCGAAAGGACCTTGGCGCCATGTCGATCCAGGGCCCTGATCGGCCAGAATCTCCAGCCGTAGCGCCCGAGCGTGGACGTGCCGCATCGGCAATGGCTGCCGGGTTTGTACAGACCCTAACCGAGGCTGCCATAGGCATGAGCGACCTTCTGGAAGCGATCACAGAGGTGATGCGCGAGGTGTTCGAGGACGACGCCCTTGAGGTCGACCGCCAAACCACGGCTGCCGACGTTGCCGGATGGGATTCCCTGCAGCACGTGACTCTCGTGCTCCGGGTCGAAGCGCGTTTCGGGATCCGGCTGACCAGCGCAGAAGTTGCCGATCTGCGGGACATTGGCCACCTGGTCGATATCGTGCAACAGCATCTGGCGCGTCGCTGAATGGAGCGCGATCAGGCTCTGGTCGGGCGTCTGTTTGAGGAGTTCCGGCTACGACACCCGCGCTCGATGGCCGGAATCGAGGAAGCGAGAGCGTTGGCGCCGATGGAGTTCGACCGCATTGCCGGCACTTGCTTGCGCTGGTGCGAGCTGGCGCTTGGTGTCGACGCGCTGCCGAAGGCCGCAGATGCGTTCGCGCGCTTCAGCAGCGACGTCAACCTCGCTCAGGGCCGGTACG
>JAJTGU010000327.1 GCA_021297985.1 Rubrivivax sp. | reverse complement strand
TGCGGGTGCTGAACGACTTCGAGGCCCTGGCGCTGTCATTGCCGCGGCTGGCGCCCGAACAGTGGCGCGACATCCCCGGCCGCGGCGCGGCCGCGGCGCAAGCGCTGCCGGGCGCTGCACTGGCCGTCATCGGCCCGGGCACCGGCCTGGGCGTGGCGGGCCTGGTGCCGACAGCCCATGGCTACGTCGCCCTGCCCGGCGAAGGCGGCCACGCCACCCTGGCCCCGGCCGACGACTTCGAGAGCGCATTGCTGTCGGCGGCGCGCCGCCTGCATCCCCATGTGTCGGCCGAGCGCTTGTTGTCGGGTATCGGGCTGCCGGTGCTGCATGCCGCGGTCTGTGCCGTTCGCGGAGATGCGCCTTCGGCGATGGTGAGCGCCGAGGACGTGGTCGAGCGTGGACTGGGGGGCCACGATTCCGCCTGCGTGCAGGCGCTCGACAGCTTTTGCGCGCTGCTCGGCAGCTTTGCCGGCAGCGTCGCGCTGACGCTGGGCGCCCGCGGGGGGGTCTACATCGGCGGGGGCATCGTGCCGCGGCTGGGTCCGCGGTTCTTTGCGTCCCGGTTCCGCGAGCGCTTCGAGGCCAAGGGCCGCTTCGAGTCCTACCTTCAGGCGATCCCGACGCGTCTGATCGTCGACACGTTGGCGGCACTCGCGGGCTGCGCCGCGGCGCTTGAGTCCTGACGCCGCCAACGGCCCACCGGGCAGGCAGCAAAGGCCCAGGATGCGGCTGCTGGTCACGGGCTTGAACGGCACGCTGGGCCGTCACCTGGCGGTGGTCGCCCAGCGTGGCGGTGCCGACGTCCTCGGCTGGGACCGCACCCGCGTGGCCCCAGACGACGCTGTCGCAGTGTCTGCTCACTTGCGTGAATCTCAAGCAGATGCCATCGTCCACTTGGGCTTTGGCGATGCGTCCTGGGCGGGTCAGCTCGCTGCCTTTGCGGCCGAACGCGGCCTGCCGATGCTGTTCACCAGTACGGCGATGGTCTTCCACCACGAGCCCGACGGCCCCCACGGCGTCGCCGACCCGCGCAATGCCCAGGACGACTACGGCCGCTACAAGATCCGTTGTGAAGATGCGGTGTCGGCCGCCCACCCCGCCGCCGGCATCGTCCGGCTGGGCTGGCAGATCGAGCCGCCGGCGGCAGGCCCGGCAGCGTCCGGCAACCACATGCAGGTGCAGCTGGAGCAGTGGCTGGTCCGCGACGGCCACGTCGCCGCAAGCACGGCCTGGCGGCCGGCGTGTTCGTTCCTGCCCGACACGGCAGCGGCGCTGTGGGCCTGGCTGCAGGCGCCGCGACCCGGCACCTGGCATGTGGACAGCAACGCCGACGAGGGCCATGACTTTGCGGCCATCGTCGCTGCGCTGGGGTCGGCGGTTTCGCGGGCTTCCGGCCGTCCGGCCTGGCCGGTCCGCAGACACGCCGACTATTGCCATGACCAGCGGCTCGAAGGTGGCGGGCGCTGGATCCTCCCGCTGTCGGTGCGGCTGCCGGCCTTGGCTGAATCCAGACCGTTGCCGGCGCCGTAAGTCCACCGATGTCTTGTCGAACCCCACCCCTGCTGGCCGGCCTGCTGCTGGCGCTGGCCGCGCCACTGGCATCGGCGCACGACACCTGGTTTCAGCCGCGCCTGGCGGCCAGTCCGCCGGCGCTGTGGCTGGGCACGGGCGACCGCTTTCCAGCGCTGGAGTTCAGGCTCGAGTTCAAGAACCTGACGGTGCACGGCTGTGCCAGCCAGGCGGCCCTGGCCACGCGCGGTGCCGCCGCGGCAACGCGCCTGGTGGCGGCTGGAGGGCCGGCGTCGCGGGTGCCCAGCGCGCTGGTGTTGCGTGCGCCATCGGGAGAAGGCCCGCACACCTGCTGGGCCAGCCAGGTGCCGTTCGACATCGAGATCGGGCCGGCCAAGGTCGAGCTGTACCTGAAGGAGATCTCGGCCGGCCCGGCGCTGCGTGCCGCCTGGGCCGCCGAACTGGCGGCCGGCCGGCCCTGGCGCGAGCGTTTTGGCAAGCATGCCCGAATCGAGCTGGGCGCGACCGCCTCGCCTGTGCCGGTGGGCCTGAAGTTCGAGGCCCTGCTGTTGAGCCCGGCACCGCAGGTCGGCAGCGAAGCGCGCTTTCAGTTGCTTGAAAACGGCCGGCCGGTGGCCGACCAGCCGGTTGAACTGGTCAGCGAGCTCAGCCGGGTTGGCCTGTGGCGCCGCACCGATGCCGATGGCCGCGTTGCGATGGCGCTGCCACTGGCCGGCCGCTGGCTGTTGCGCTCGACCCTGTTGCGCCCCCCCGCCGCAGTGGGCGAACGCTGGACCAGCGAGTTCGTGACCCTGGCGTTCGAGATCCCGGCCGCGGCGCCCCGTTGATCGCCGACAACCTTTCGTTTCGTATGGGTGTCAACCCCGCCGCGGGGGAGGCGTTGTGAGCAGGTTCGCTGCCAGAAATGGGGGCAACCGGACCCGGCCAGACCGGCGTCTGTTTCATTCCACGCTTTCCTTGACCCCAGAGAAACCATGACCAAGATCCTCAGCGCCCTCGTGGCCACCGCCTTTGCCTTCGCCGCCGTCGGCGCCCAGGCTGCATCGCACGCTGCAGGCGCCCCGGCCAAGCCGGCCAGCGCGGCTGCCGATGCCAAGAAGAAGGACGAGAAGAAGCCCGCTGCCGCCGCCCCGGCTGCCGCCCCCGCGCCGGCCGCTGCCGCCGCCCCGAAGAAGGAAGAGCCCAAGAAGTAATCGGATTGCAGGCGCCGGCCTGCATTTCGCGTCCTGGACAAGAACGGGCCCCGCAATGGGCCCGTTTTTCTTTTTTGGGCCACTGGGTTCGCGTGGCTCTTGAGGGTTGGTGGTGCTCGACCTGTAGTTTTGCTACATCAACAGCCCCTGCATCCCCGGATCGCGGGGCTGTCAAGGCGGACCCTGGACAGTGCTTCGTCAGGGTCAGTTTTCCTAGGTGAGCTTGGGCCTCGGCGGGAGGGCGTCGAGATCCGTATCGAGTCGTTATCAGGGTTTCCTTTGGGGTCAAGCGGATCTAGTTTTGGTACATATCGCATGGAGCCCGCCGCGGGCAGCGCACAGGCCATGCACCTGTGATGCGCCCAGGTCGGTGACAAGACTTCTTGAGCAGCAGCCCGCACCCCCCGGTGCGACCGTAGGAGACCCCAGATGAAGAACACCCTTGCCCAACGGCAGTTTGGCCGCGCCTTGCTGCGTGCCACGCCCGTTGCCGCCGCCGTGGCCACCTTGTGGGCCGTGCCCGGCGCCGGATCTGCGCAGACGTCCACCGCCGCTCCGCCGGCCCAGGTGATCACGGTCACCGGCATTCGGCGCGGCATCGAAAGCGCGATCAACGTCAAGAAGAACAGCGACGCGATCGTCGAGGCCGTGTCGGCCGAGGACATCGGCAAGCTGCCGGACAACAGCATCGCCGAGTCGCTGGCCCGCCTTCCGGGCGTGACCGCGCAGCGGGTGGCCGGCAAGGCCCAGAACATCAACATCCGCGGCCTGTCAGGCGACTTCGCCAACGCGCTGCTGAACGGCCGCGAGCAGACCTCCACCGGCGACAACCGCGCGGTCGAGTTCGACCAGTACCCGTCGGAGCTGCTGTCGGCCGTGGTCGTCTACAAGACGCCGACCGCGTCGCTGCTGGGCCAGGGCCTGTCGGGCACGCTGGACCTGCAGACCATCCGGCCGCTGTCGTTCGGCCAGCGCACGATCGCGCTGAACGTGCGTGGCGAGAAGACCGGCGTCGGCACCGCCTTCGAAGGCGACGGCAGCCGCATCAGCTTCAGCTACATCGACCAGTTCGCCAACCGCACCATCGGTGTCGCCTTCGGTTTTGCGCGCCTGAAGCAGAAGGGCGGCGACCAGCTTCGTGAGAACTACGACACCGCCAACCGGGGCGAGCTGCTCCCCGATGGCCGCGTCATCGACCGCAACGACAACGCTGCCGACCTGGGCCAGAACATCGTCTGGAACCAGGGCTTCAAGCTGTTCAACAACGACCGCGACGAGACCCGCGACGGCGCGGTCGCGACCTTCGAATACAAGCCGAACAAGAACTTCAGCACCAAGGTCGACCTGTTCTATTCGAAGTTCGAGCGCGACTTCGTCAAGCGTGGCCTGGAAATCCAGGTCGGCGACACCTGGAAGGCGTGCTGCGACAACCTCGCATTCCAGCGCCCGACCTTGAGCAATGCGGTGATCGAGCCTGGCACCGGCCGCGTCATCAGCGGCACCTGGGGCGGCGTGAACCCGCTGTCGCGCACGATCTGGGAACCGCGCCGCGACGAGCTGACCAGCGCCGGCTGGGAGGCCCGCTTCAAGCCGTCGCAGGCCTGGACCATCGTCGGCGACCTGAACTACTCC
>JAJTGU010000330.1 GCA_021297985.1 Rubrivivax sp. | reverse complement strand
GTGAAGCTGCGCCAGTTGCTGGCAGGCGTGCCCGGACCCAAGAGCTTCGTTATGACGGTCAACGCCGGCGCGATACCGGCACAGCACTGGACGCAGGATCCGGCCGTCGGAGGCGGCCGCCTGCTGGGCGAGGGATGCCACTTCGTGGACCTGCTGAGGTTCCTGGCCGACGCGCCGATCGAGTCGCACCAGGCCACGGCCATGGCCGCGCAGCCACGCGACAGTGCCAGCGTCACGCTGCGCTTTGCCGACGGATCGATCGGAACGCTGCTCTACCTGGCCAACGGCAGCAAGGCCTTTCCCAAGGAGCGGCTCGAGGTCTTCGCGGCGGGTCGCGTGCTGCAACTGGACAACTTCCGACGCCTCAGCGGCTTCGGCTGGCCAGGGTTCTCGAAGATGAACCTGTGGCGCCAGGACAAGGGCCAGGCCGCCTGCGCCGCGGCTTTCGTGGCGGCCATCCGGTCCGGAGGGCCGAGCCCGATCCCGCTTGAACAGCTGATCGAGGTCGGACGCATCAGCATCGAGATCGAGGAGTCGCTGCGATGAGCGACCGCACACCGGATGCCGCGATGGTGGACATCATCGCCGGCGCGAGGCCCAACTTCATGAAGGTCGCGCCCATCATCCGCGCGATCCAGGCGCGGCAGGCGGCCGGCAGCCGGCTGCGTTGGCGGCTGGTGCACACCGGCCAGCACTACGACGCCAGGATGTCCGGCGATTTCTTCACCCAGCTCGGCATCCCCGAGCCGCAGGTGAACCTGGAGGTCGGTTCTGGAACGCAGGCGGAGCAGACGGCGTCGATCATGACCCGATACGAGCGTCTCCTGCTCGACGCGCCGCCGGCCATGTGCCTGGTGGTCGGCGATGTGACCTCGACGATGGCGTGTGCAATCGCGGCGCAGAAGCTGCGCGTTCCGGTGGCCCATGTCGAGGCCGGCATCCGTTCGGGCGACTGGACCATGCCCGAGGAGATCAACCGCCTGGTCACCGATTCGATCAGCAACTGGTTCTTCACGACCAGCGAGGTGGCGAACGCCAACCTGCGGACGGCCGGAGTGCCCGACGAGCGCATCCACTTCGTCGGCAACACCATGATCGACACCCTGCTGGCCAATCTGCCGCGGCTGTGCCCACCTTCGTTCTGGGCCGAGCACGGCTTGCAGCCCGGCGGCTACTTCGTGATGACCTTGCACCGGCCGGCCAACGTCGACGACCCGGCCGGGTTTGCCCGCCTGATCGACGCCGTCGCGGTGGCGACACGGGGACTGCCGGTGGTGTTCCCGGTGCATCCGCGCACCGCCAAGACCCTGGCCGCGCTGCCGGGCCGGCCTCCGAGCGTGTTGGCCGTCGAGCCCCAGCCTTACCTGGAGTTCAATTTCCTGGTCCGTCATGCCAAGGCCGTCATCACCGACAGTGGCGGCATCACCGAGGAAACCACCGTGCTCGGGGTACCTTGCGTGACGCTGCGCAACACGACCGAGCGGCCCGAGACCGTGACCGTCGGCACCAACGAGCTGATCGGCACCGATCCCTCGGCCCTGGCGCCGGTGCTGGCGCGGGTCTTCGACGGACAGTGGAAGCGCGGCTCGATTCCCGAGCTCTGGGACGGCCGCACTGGCGAGCGCATTGCCGCCATCCTGGACCGGCTGTTGTGCCGCTGATGCTTCCTGAAAGGCGATGACACTCGGCCTGGTCCGGCGCATCGGCCGGTTGTGGCGCACGGTGCGCTGGCTTCGGCCCGTTCAGGTCACCGGACGGCTGCGCTTCAAGCTCCACAAGCCGCGGCCCGATCCCAGGCCCGCACCCCCGCTGCGGGCTGCGGTGGGCGACTGGATCCGGCCGCCTGCGCGGGAGGCCAGCCTTGTCGCTCCCGACCGGCTGGTGCTGATCGGCGCCGAACATGCGCTGCGCGACGTCGGCTGGGACAGCGAAGTCGTGCCGCTGCTGTGGCGCTACAACCTGCACTACTTTGACGACCTGAACGCGGTCGGCTCGGCCCAGCGAAGGCCCTGGCAACGGGACCTGGTCCGACGATGGCTTGTCGAGAACCCGCCGGGCCGGGGTACCGCGTATGCGCCCTATCCCACCAGCCTGCGCATCGTGAACTGGATCAAGTGGTTCATCGGCGGCGTCGAGCCCGAGCCTGGTTGGCTGGACAGTCTGGCGTTGCAGACGCGATGGCTGCAGCGCCGGCTGGAGTGGCATCTTCTGGGCAACCACCTGTTCGTCAACGCCAAGGCGCTCGTCTTTGCCGGACTGTTCTTCGAGGGCGATGAAGCGGATGCCTGGCTGGCTTCGGGCCTGGAGATCCTTGGTCGCGAGCTGCCGGAGCAGATCCTGACCGATGGCGGGCAGTTCGAGCGCTCGCCCATGTACCACCTGCTCGCACTTGAAGATCTGCTCGACCTGCTGAATCTGAGCCAGGCCCGTGCGCCACAAGGCTCGCCGGCAGCCGCCTTGGCCCCGACGCTGCGCAAGACGGCGGGACGCATGTTGCACTGGCTGCGCTGCATGCGCCACCCGGTCGGCAACCTTGTCCGCTTCAATGACTGCGCCGAAGGCATCGCCCCGACGGTGGAGGAGATCGAGTGCTGTGCCGCCGCACTGGGCGTGCGCGCGGCTGCGGCACCAGACGCCGACGGTGTGACGTCCTTGCAGCCCAGCGGCTACATCCGCGTGCAACGCGCCCCCGCCGTGGCCTGGCTGGACGTCGCGCCGATCGGCCCGGACTACCTGCCCGGCCACGCCCACGCGGACACCTTGAGCTTCGAACTCTCGCTCGCCGGGCGGGAACTGATCGTCAACCGCGGTACATCGGTGTACGGCGACGGCCCGCGCCGTCTGCTCGAACGAGGCACCGCGGCGCACAGCACCGTGCAGCTGGGTGACCACGACTCCTCGGAGGTCTGGTCGGGGTTCCGCGTCGGCCGCCGGGCCAGGCCGGTCGCGGTGCAGATCGGACCCGACACCGTCTGCGGGTCGCACGACGGCTATCGTCACCTTCCCGGATCCCCTGTGCATCGGCGGCGATGGCACTTCGCCTCTGGTGCGCTGGAGGTCGTGGACACCGTCGAAGCGCAACCCGGGACGTCGATCGGCCCGGCATGGGCTCGCTACCACCTGGCACCAGGTCTTGATCTCCGCAGTACCCGCGACGACGGCTCGCGCTGGGTGGTCCTCGACGGTGGGATCGAGCTGGCCGAAGTGCACATCGTGGCAGGCGATGCCGACCTCGAGCACTGGCAGCACGCGGTCCGGTTCGGCGTGCTGGTCGACGCCCTTACCCTTCGTGTCCGGCTGAACAGCGGGCAAGCGCTGGTGCGCTGGCATTGGAAGTCCTGATGCACATCCTCTTTCTTTCCGACAACTTTCCGCCCGAGGTCAATGCGCCGGCCAGTCGCACCCATGAGCACTGTCGTCAGTGGGTGCAGGCGGGCGAGAGGGTGACCGTGATCACCTGTGCCCCCAACTTCCCCAAGGGTGAGGTGTTTGGCGGCTACCGGAACCGGCTCTGGCAACAGGAGACGGTGGACGGCATCCGGGTGATCCGGGTCTGGAGCTACATCACCGCCAACGAGGGCTTCCTGCGACGCGTGCTGGACTACATGAGCTACATGCTGATGGCGTTCATCGCCAGCCTCTTTGTGCGTCGGGTCGATGTCGTGGTCGGCACCTCGCCTCAGTTCTTCACCGCGGTCGCCGGCTGGGCGGTTGGCGCCGTGAAGCGGGTCCCGTTCGTCTTCGAGCTTCGCGACCTCTGGCCCGAGTCGATCAAGGCGGTGGGTGCGATGAAGGACTCGGCGGTGCTGCGTGCGCTGGAGCGCCTGGAGCTGTTCCTGTACCGGAGGGCTGCTCGCATCGTCTCGGTGACCCACTCGTTTCGAGACACCTTGATGCGGCGAGGCATCGACGGAGCAAAGATCGATGTCGTGACCAACGGCGTCGACATCGGGCGCTTCTCCCCGCGCGAACGCGACGCGGCTCTCGAGGCCGAACTGGGCTTCGGCGGCTGCTTCGTCGCTGGCTACATCGGCACGCACGGCATGGCCCACGCGCTCGACACGCTGCTCGATGCCATGAAGCGATTGCAGTCGGAGCCACGCGCCAGCCGCGTGCGCCTGTTGTTGCTCGGTGACGGCGCCTGCAAGGCCGCGCTGCGGGAGCGGGCCCGGGCCGAAGGCCTGGACAACGTCGTCTTCGTCGACACCGTCTCCAAGGCCGAGGTCGTGCGCTACTGGTCGCTGCTCGATGTCTCGATCATCCACTTGCGGCGGACCGAGCTGTTCACGACCGTGATTCCCAGCAAGCTGTTCGAATGCATGGGCATGGGCATTCCGGTGCTGCATGGGGTTGCCGGAGAGTCCGCGCGCATCGTGCAGCGCGAAGGGGTCGGGCTTGTCTTCGAACCCGAAGATGCCGATGCGCTGGTGTCCTCGCTGTTGCAGCTTCAGGACGACACCGCCTTGCGTCGCACCTTGTCGCAGCGTGCGGTGGCGGCCGCTGGCGGCTACGACCGCACCGCACTGGCGGCAAGGATGCTGGACTCGCTGCGCGCTGCGCGGCGTTGAGGGCGCCGCCGCAGAAGCGATCAGCCGCGATCAGCCGCGGAAGTGGGCCTCGTTGGCGCGGTACTCGGGGACAAGCCGCCCGATCGCCAACCTCACTTCGTCGGTTCCGGACTCGCATTGCTGGGTCTGCAGAAATCGGGCAACGAAGTCCGCTGGTGCCGATGCGATCCGCGCCACCCGCAGCCGCGGCACCACCGTCGGCACGGTGCCTTCGTCGTCCGCCAGCAATTCCTCGAACATCTTCTCGCCCGCCCTGAGCCCGCTGAACTCGATCCGGATGTCGTCGATCGAGTGCCCGGACAGGCGGATCATCTCGCGCGCCAGCTCGAGGATCTTCACCGGCTCGCCCATGTC
>JAJTGU010000177.1 GCA_021297985.1 Rubrivivax sp. | reverse complement strand
TGCTGCACAGCAGCTGCCCGTCGCAACCAACCTGCGGCCGGCCTTGGCGCCGCCGGCCTGAAAGGAAAGCATGGCCATCGAACGCGCAAGTTTCAGCCTGCGCGAGCTCAAGCTCGCCCCCTCCGAGTCCAAAGAGATGACTTTCGAGGGATACGGCGCCGTCTTTGGCAACGTCGACAGCTACGGCGACGTGATTCAGCCTGGCGCGTTTGCCGAGTCTCTGGCCGCATCCGCGCAGTCTCAAGTCTGGCCCGCGATGCTGTTGCAGCACGGCGGCTACGGCTTCGGCGCCGAAGACATGACGCCGATCGGCATTTGGACCTCCCTGGCCGAGGACGGCGTCGGCCTGAAAGTGACCGGCAAGCTGGCCGACACCGCGCGCGGCCGCGAGGCTTACGCGCTGCTGAAGATGGAGCCGCGGCCGGCGATCAGCGGCCTGTCGATCGGCTACATCGCCAAGGAATGGCAGCAGCGCAGCAAGCCCGAAGAGCCGCGCCGCACCCTCAAGAAGGTCGACCTGCTCGAGGTCAGCCTCGTCACGTTTCCGGCCAACGGCAAGGCCCGCATCTCCGCGGTCAAGTCGTTGGACGAGATTGCATCGCTGGCCGATGCGGAAGCCTTCCTTCGTGAGGTCGGAGGGCTGAGCAAGAGCCAGGCGGTGGCCTTCATCGCGCGGGTGAAGGCGGCATCAGGCCGGGGCGATCCCGACCTGGAGCAGGAACTCCGCGAATCGCTGGCCAAGCGGGGCCGCGCCCTGCTGTAGCAGCACTGAATCCACTTCCACACCACGCAAAGGAAATCCCATGGACCTCATCGAAATCAAAAAGGTCATCGACCAGCAGGGCGAGGCTTTCGAACTGTTCAAGAAGACCAACGACGAGCTGCTGAAGGCCAAGGCCGAAGGCAAGGCAGTGGCCGACATCGAGGCCAAGCTCACCAAGATCAACACCGCCCTGGACGAACTGGCCGACCAGAAGAAGGCGATCGACGACATCCTGCTGAAGGCGGCCCGTCCTGGCGGCCTGGGCGGCGACGTCAAGGGCGCCGAGGCCAAGGCCGCCGAGCTCAAGGGCTTCAACGCCACGCTGCGTGCCGAGTACCAGGCCAAAGGCAAGGCCTTCCCGGGCGAGATGCAGCAGGACGCTTACGACCACTACAAGAGCGGCTTCTTCAAGCTGGCGGTGGGTGTCACCATGGATTCGCTGAGTTCCGACGAGCGCAAGGCGCTCAGCGCCGGCAGCGACCCGGATGGCGGCTACCTGCTGCCGAATTCGACCGCCGGCCGCATGGTCACCCGGCTGTTCGAGCAGTCGGTGATGCGCCAGCTCGCGGACGTGCAGACCATCAGCACCGAAAAGGTCGAGGGCGTCGTCGACGACGGCGACGCTGACGCCGGCTGGGTCTCGGAGATGGGCTCGCGCAACGACACCCCCACGCCGAACGTCCGCAAGTGGGAGATCGCCGCTCACGAGATGTACGCGATGCCCAAGGTCACGCAGAAGCTCATCGACGACGCCGCGGTGGACGTCGAGGCCTGGCTGGCGGGCAAGGTGGCCGACAAGTTCGCGCGCGTCGAGGGCGCCGCGTTCTGGACCGGCACCGGCGTCGGCCAGCCGCGCGGCCTGACGGCCTACCCCACCGCTGCGACTGCAGATGGCAGCCGCGCCTGGGGCACCTTCGAGCACATCAACACCGGCGCCAACGGTGCGTTCCACACCACGCAGTTCGATCCCCTCCAGGACCTGCAGGGCGCCATGAAGGATCACTTCCTGCCGAACGCGCAGTGGCTGATGCGCCGTGAGGTTCGCACCGCGGCGCGCAAGCTCAAGGAGTCCACCACGAACCGGTACCTCTGGGAGCCGGGCATGCAGGTGGGCGCTCCCGAGCGGCTGCAAGGCTACCCGGTGCGCACCGATCAGTACATGCCGGCGCTGGCCACCAACTCGCTGTCGCTCGCCTTCGGCGACTTCCGCCAGGCCTACACCATCGTCGACCGCATCGGCGTGCGCACCCTGCGCGATCCGTTCACCGCCAAGCCCTATGTCGTGTTCTACACGACCAAGCGCACGGGCGGCGGCGCGATGAACTTCGAAGCGGTCAAGTTCCTGCGCTTCGCGGCGTGAACGTGACGGCAGGCGCCCTCGTGCGCCTGCTGGCTGGCACACCCACCCAAAACTGAAAGGTCACAACCGTGAACAACGATCTGATGAACAACATCGACGTCAAGCGCGTCATCAGCCCCGTCAGCGTGGCGGACAACACCGCGCAGGTCGGCACCGTCGTCGACCGGCAGGGCTTCGGCTCCGTCACTTTCCTGATCGCCACCGGCTCCATCGCCGACGTGGACGCCACCTTCGCCGTGCTGCTGGAAGAGTCCGACGCGTCGGGCTCCGGCTACACGGCCGTCGGCGACGCAGATCTGCTCGGCACCGAGGCGCTGGCCGGGTTCCAGTTCGACGACGACAACGAGTGCCGCAAGCTGGGCTACATCGGCGTCAAGCGTTACCTGCGGCTGACGATCACGCCGGCCAACAACGCCTCGGCCGCGCTGGTCTCTGCGGTCTGCGTGCTCGGCAACCCGCAGATTGCGCCGACGGCCAACCCGCCGGCCTGAGCCCTGGGCTGAGACATCAAGGGCCGCCCCACCCGGGCGGCTTTTTCGTCTCAGTCTGTCAGCACCAAGGAAGCATTCGTCATGCCAACCATCCGCTACACAGGGCTTCAGCCCCGACCTGAAACGCCGCTCACCGGCACCGGGCTCGTGTGGATGCCGGGCGAGTCGCGCCAGGTCGAAGACGGCACGCGCGCCCGCGCCCTGCTGGCGGCCCGGCTCGGCTGGGAGCTGCTCAGAGAAGGCGACGGGCCTGCGCCCGATGTCAACGGCATGGCCGCAAGTGGTGCCTGGATGCGGCCGGCGGTGCCGTTCCGGGTGCGCGTGCTGGGCACTGGCAGCCTGACGATGGACGCCCGCGACTCGGCCGGCACCGTCACCGCAGCAGTCTTCCAGGATGCCTACGCCACGCAAACGGACGCGGTCATCTGGCCTTATCCCGGGGACAGCGCGCGCCAAGTCCGGTTCAACTTTCCCTCCACCCTGACCATCGAGGTGCTCTGAATGAGCGGACTTCCAACACGCGACCAGACCATCCGGCCTGGAGACGACTCGGTCAACGGCGTGCGGCAGGTACGCGAGACCTTCTTCTACCTGGGTCGAGTCAATGCTGTGGACACCACGCTGCTGGCCCGCGCGTGCTTCGTGCACTCGCTGACCATGAGCAACCCCACGGCCACGGCTTTCGAGGTGTTCCTGGCCGACGCCACGACCGGCACGGGCACCGTGTCCGACGGCAGTGCGCCGCGGTTCAACGTCCCCGCGAACAGCTGCATCACGCACGTCGTCAACCGGCAGCACTTCACCGGCGTGCGCGTCCGCGGCGCCGCTGCCTTCCCGTCGGGCGCCGAAATCTCGGCGACGGGGGTCTGACGTGCTTCGCGGCTACGGCAGCTTCCGCCACCTGGCGGCCGACCTCTACAGCAGCGTCCGCTTCGGTGGCGGCAGCGTGTCGCACACGGGGATGCCTGCGCTGCCGACCTCGGCGCCGTACAGCTTGATGGTGTGGGGCTTCTCGCCTCCAGGCGTCTCGAGCACGATCTACAGCGCCGGCGGCAGCTTCGGCATCACGTCGGGCAACCTGCTGTCGGTGACGGGCCTCCTGAACTCTGCCGTTCCGCTGCCGCTTGGCGACTGGTGGACTGCGGCGCTGACCTTCGACGGCACCGTCACCACGCTGTACCAGGACGGCGAGATCGTCGGCGTCACCAGCAGCCCGGGCGTGGCCTTTACCGGAGGCAACGCCACCACGACCATGGCGAGCGGTGGCGCGCTGTCGCAGTTCATCGCCACGGCGGGCGTGTGCTTCACCCAGGACCAGGTGCGCCGGTTCCACTACGACAACGTCCAGCCGGCGGCAGACGTCAACCTGCGCATGCTCGAAGGCCTGGGCACGGCACTGGCCAACGGCGGCAGCCTGGCAGGCACTGGCCACACCATGGGCGCCAGCACCAGCTGGACCCCGGACGTGCCGAAGATGCCTGCGCTGGCCGCGATCGACAGTGGCAGCATGGTGCTGGATGGCACCACCAATGGCACGCTGACGCCCAACGCGGGCGGCCTGACGGCGCTCGCTGGCATCTACGGCGGCCCCGGCATCACGCTGGCGATGTGGATCAAGCCCCACCCCGGCAACGATGGGAGCCGCTACCCGGTGGCGCTTTCGAACGGCACAACCTTGCTGCGCGCGATCGCCGACGCGGCCGGCGTTGGCAACTTCCAATGGTCCAACGTGCGCGCCAGCGTCACCAGCGCCGTGACCAACCAGATCGCGCGGCCGCGGGTTTCAAGCGTCGGCCAGTGGATGCGCCTGGGCGTTTCCGTCGACGTCATCAACGGCGTGATCGAAACCG